>CAZETM010000001.1:0-60492 GCA_964514885.1 uncultured Polyangium sp.
GGCATCCGTGGGTCTATCGCGAAGGCTTCGCTCGCTTGCCAGAGTTGCCCTCAGGCACCGTCGTGTCGCTCGTCGATGACGAAGACAAACACCTCGGCGTAGGCATGTTCGATAGCGGGTCCGCGATCGCTGCACGCGTGTTCGCACAACAAGGTCCGCTCGATGAACGCGCGTTGATCGCTCGGCTCGAACAAGCGTTTCGTCGTCGCGATATGTTCATCAGCAACGACACGACGGCGTATCGATTGTGCAACGGCGAAGGCGATCACATGCCGGGCATGGTGATCGACAGGTACGGTCACGTAGCGGTCGTGCGTCTCGATGGCGATCACTTGACCAGTTGGCTCGAGCCACTGACCAAACCGCTCGCGCGTGTGCTTGCATCGCGTGGCGTGCGAAGTGTTGCGCTGCGATTGGGACGCGATGAGCCTGGAGACAAGCGCACGCGAACGCTCTCGGGCGAGGCTCCACCGGATCGTTTGATCGTGCACGAGTACGGCATGGCGATGGAAGTGGACCTCGCGCACGGTCAAAAAACTGGCGCGTTCCTGGACCAACGCGACAACCGAGCGTTCATTCGTTCGATGGCCAAAGGTCGCGCACGCGTGCTCAACCTGTACAGTTTTGCGGGTGGTTTTTCGGTCGCTGCAGCACTTGGAGGCGCCAAACAAGTGACGTCGGTGGACATCGCGAGTGGCGCGCATGCATCAGCGCAACGTTCGTTCCGTGAGAACGGGCTCGACCCTGCAGCGCATGCATTCATCACGGCCGATGCGTTTGCGTTTCTCGAAGCCGCTGCGAAACGAGGTGATCGTTTCGACATCATCGTGTCTGATCCTCCGAGCTTTGCGCCGAACGAAAAAACGAAGCCACGAGCGCTCGGTGCGTACCGGAAACTTCACGCAGCACTCGCGCGCGTGCTTGCTCCAGGTGGCTTGCTTTGCGCCGCGTCGTGTTCGAGTCACGTGTCGACCGAAGAGTTTGTCGCGACGCTCGATGAAGCGACGCTGGGTCGTGATGACCTATCGCTCGTGGCGATTCATGGTCACGCGCCTGATCACCCGACACTGCCTGCGTGGAACGAAGGTCGGTACTTGAAGATGGTGGTGCTGGCGTAGTTGGTGAAAACCAACGATCAGAAGCCCGGATCGCGAACTTGCGGCAGATTCGTATTCACAGGTCCCGTGGGCTTCGTCGTCACCGTCGTCGTTGGCGTCTTCGAAGTGTTCTGAGCTTTCGTCGGTGCCGCCGCTGATGCCGATGCAGCGGGCACTGCCGCCGTCTGAATCGAAGCAGGCACTGTCGCCGACGTGCTTGTCGCTGTGGGCGTTGCGGCAGGAGCAACCGTCGCCGTTGCGATGGGTTGATTGGCCGGTGCAACCGGAGCAGGCGCACGCGTCGCGAGCACGATGGCTGCACCGATCGTGATGAGACCGATCGCGCCAAACGTTACGACCGCAAACGTTTTCCTGCCAGCGCCCGGCTGATGCCCCGCGAGATCTGCAACGACCGCCTTGTGCGTGAGCGATGAAGACGATGTGCTCGATGGCGTAGCTCCCACGCCCGTGATGGGCTGCGGAGGCACACTCGCCCGCCCTGAATCCATCGACGGCGGAGGGATCGACATGAGCGGCGGAGGCATGTTCGAAGGCGGCGACGTTCGCGCATGCGCAAGCAGCGCCGCGTGATGAGCCTTCTCTTGCTTCTGTTGTTCGGCGCGCTCGTCCGCCAGTTTGAGACCTTCGCGAATCGCTGTGCGTCGTTTTTCCGCACGATCACCGAGGGCTAGTTTGACAAACCCCACGATGTCTTCGTCCGGCATCGACTGCAGCTTCAGCTCCGAAATGGCCCGATCGAGCGCGCGGGCAAACTCCGCCATCGATTCGTATCGCTTGTCGGCATTCTTCTCGAGCGCCTTGGCTACGACATCGTTCACGACAGAGGGACAGTTTGGAATGACAGACGCGAGCGTGGGAGCAGGATCGTTGTCGCAAATCCGACGAAGCGTGATCATGTCGTTGTCGCCGCGGAACGGATGCTTCGCCGCGAGGAGCTGGAAGAGCACGATCCCCAATGCAAACACGTCCGTGCGTCGATCGATGTCTTTACCGAGCGCTTGCTCGGGCGACATGAACGGCACTTTGCCCTTGAGCTGTCCGTCTTTCGTCGCGGCATTGGCGGACTCCGCGCTGGCTTTGGCCACGCCGAAGTCGACGATCTTCACCACGCCGTCGTAGGTGACGAGAACGTTTTGAGGTGAAACATCTCGGTGGACCAATCCTACGAGGTCACCGTTTTCATTCTTCAGCTCGTGCGCGGCATGCAAACCAAGCGCTGCGTTGAGACAAATGCGCAACGCGACGAGCAGCGGAACGCCACCTTTTTGACGCGCAGATCGCGCAAGCTGACTGAGCGGCTCGCCGTCGATCCACTCCATCACGATGTAGATCACGCCGTCTTGTTCGCCGAGATCCAGAATCTCGCAGACGTGCGGATGCTTGATGCGCGACGCCAAACCCGCTTCAGCGAGGAACATTTCCTCGAACTGCGGATCCTCCGTGAGCTCGGGAAGCATCGTCTTCACCGCGACGATCTTCTGAAACCCACGCGTGCCTTTCATGCGTGCAGCCCAGACAACCGCCATGCCGCCTTGTGCGATCGGCACGAGCAGTTCGTAACGCCCCAGCGTATGGCCTGCTCCGATGGTCACAAGATCCCCTTCAGTGCACGGCGCCGCGCGCAAAAAATGCGACTCATCGGGTTAGTTACCCGAACACGCAGGAAAACCTTCGACGGCGATTGCACGATGATGCGTAAAGAATCGCAGATGCAGAACCGGCACTCAAGATCTCATCCGTCAGTGCACATTTTTCCATTCAAGAAACGTGCGAGCGCCTCGGCTTTTGGCACCATCGTCGCCACGTCGACACGCTCGTCATGCGTATGAAATCCCGCACCTCGTGGGCCAAGACCATCAATCGAGGCAATGCCCATCGCGGCTGTCGTTGCCGCGTCGGATCCGCCTCCAACGAGCGGCGCTTCACCGTCTCCAAGGCCCGCCGCGCGCGCACATGCAGCATAAACGCGATAAAGCGCAAGGTTTGCGTCTGTGCGCTCGAGCGGCGGACGCGCGATCTGCTTGGTTAGCGAGACCGTCGTGCCCGCAAACGCCGATTGCCCAGCGGCTTCTTCGAGCGCCGCCAATAACGCGTCGCCATCCGATAACCGTTCGTAACGGAGGTCCAGCAGCGCTTCAGCGAAATCGGGCACGGTATTTTTCGACGTCCCACCTCGAATGATCCCCACGTTCACCGTGACGCCTCGCGCGTGATCCGTGAGCTGTTCGGCTCGCTCGACGAATCGACACAACGCGCGAATCGCATTCGCTCCTTCGGCATGAGCGTTTCCAGCATGCGCAGCTCGTCCCGTCGCGACCGCTCGCACGCTGCCCGTGCCTCGACGTGACGTAATCACCGCATCGTGTGCTCGTCCGGCTTCGAATACGAGCGCTGCACATGCGCCCGCAAGCTCGCGCTGGATCACGACGCGCCCTTCAGGCGAGCCGACTTCTTCGTCCGACACGATGATCAAACGCAAAGGCACGCGATGAAGCACTCCGAGCCGAGAAAGCGCGCGCAAGGCTTCGAGCACGACGACGAGGCCGCCTTTCATGTCGAGCACGCCGGGGCCTCGAATCAAAGCTCCATCGCGCCGAAAACCCTCGAACGTACCCGGAGGAAAAACCGTATCGAGATGTCCCACGAGCGCGACGAAGTTCGCATCAGTGGGGCCTGTTTGCACGACGAGATGCGGCGCAAATCGCTCGCTATCCACGGTGCGTACGGAGGCGATTCCGTCGATGGATCGCAGCTCCGCGGCGAGCATTTCGCATACGAGCACTCCGCCGGCCCGGTTGTCGGTGAACGAGTTGACGTTGACGAGCGTTTCGAGCAGCGAGATGGCCGCGGTTTCACGTTCTCGAAGCAGCCCTTGCACCTGATCGATCATCGGGCAGCAGTTTCGCCGATAGTGCACCCCTTGGCGAGTCTTGCCGGGGTGGATTGCACGTAAAATCGTTCCTTTGGACATCAAGCAATCTGTGTGTGGACAGGTTGCCCCGAGCACGCGCTGCGCTACTTTGGTATTCGCGGAGCAAAATTGCAGACGCTCATGGAATCGAAAGCAGCACAATATCTGGAAATGCACTCGGCTCAGATTGCCTGGGGTGCGGGCATCTTTGTAGTGAGCTTGGCGGTTAGCATCGCCGCGGGTGTTTTCGTAATTATCCGCTTGCCTGCAAATTACTTTTATGCCGACGCTTCCGAATTGTTTTGGCCGGGTCGTCCGCTTTGGCAGCGCTATTTGGGGATTGCGCTGAAAAACCTGGTGGGCTTTGGATTGGTCGTGCTGGGTATTTTGATGTCGGTGCCTGGCGTGCCTGGCCAAGGGCTGCTCACGATGTTCATTGGCATCGTTTTATTGGATTTTCCTGGCAAACGGGCGCTCGAGCGGCGAATCATCGCGATTCCAACGATTTTTGCGGCGCTCAATCGGGTGCGCGCTCGATTTGGTAAACTGCCTTTGATCTCTCACACCAACCAAAAGAGCGCGCCCGAAACCACGACGATGTAGTTTCAGGATTTCGGGCGCGCAGCAGGTCAACGGGCGAAATGATATCGCACTGCCACCGTCGCCATAATCGATACTTCACCAGGCTCGATTCTCGCCATGGAGCGCAAGGCGAGGTCTTCGTTGAATAGAATGGGGCCCGGACGATCCGAAATCCCATTGATGTCGTGCAGAGCCGTAATGCTCACGCCGGCCGAATTCGCCATGATGTTCGCATTGCGCTCGGCGTCGGCGATCGCCATTGCGAGCGCTTGACCTTGCACTTGCTGCGGATCGGACAGGAAGAACGACACGCCTTCCACGATATTCGCTCCCGCACTCACACCTGCATCGATGATCGTTGCAGCCTCCGCTCCGAGGCTTGCCGGCGGCACATTGCGCAGCGTAATCATCAATGTATTGCGCGCGCGATATCCTGCGATTTTCGACGGCTGTCCTTCCATAGGCTCGTCGTAAAGCGGCACGATTCGCAAATCGGACGTTTGCACGGATAAATTCTCGTGGCCCAGCTCCATAATGGCTTGCGTGAGCGTTTCGACTTTCGCAGTCAGCTCGTCACGCGCCTGCGTTAGCATTCGCGCGCGAACCTCGACGCCCAATTCGGCACGCACGGCGTCAGGTGCAATCGCCATCGAGCCTTGTCCGGTCGCGGCAATCAATTCCGAAGCACGGTGCTCCGCCTGCGGTCCGCCTGCCGATTTTCCAAGCCCGCTCAATTGCGTTTGTCCCGCTTCTTCCGTTGACGGCAAGGTTGGTACGAAAGCCTGGACGAGTTTCAGCATCGCTCTTCCAAGCCTTGCGCGAACCATTCCTAAAATCATGAATCCCCCTTTTCGTGTTGCTGTGCACAGGGCGCACCGCTTTGGTGAGCCACCTGCAAGCGAGCATGGGGCCTGGAGGTTAGGAATGACAGCGCCCTCGGATGACTTGGATCGTCCGGGCGATATCGGGAAAGTTGGAGGTGAAACGAATTATTTACAACGCTTGAAAACGCCGACGCCCGTGCATTTCGGTGCAGTTTTGGTCGGGGTCGTTGTTTTCGTGGGCGTTTTGGTGGGCGTGGTCGTTGCCACAGGCTCTTTGGGAGTCGCGACGAGCTTGTATTCTTTTTCGAATTTCTTGCCAGATTCGACCGTGATGTCTTCGTCTTGCGATTGATAACCGCTCTTCGAGACGCTCACTTTGTGCGAGCCTGCCGCAATCTTCGTCGGAACTTTCGGATTTTCGAGCTTCTTGTCGTCGATCTTGATTTCGTCACACCCCGGCGAGCATTTGATGAGCACTTCGCCATCGGCTGCTGCTGGAGGCGTTTCCGGCGCTGCGGTCGGAGCTGCCGTCGGTTCGGCGGTCGGTGTCGTCGCGGATGACGCGCCCGCATTGATTGCAATGGGTTGGTCCGAGTCATCTTTCTTTCCACCGGAAAGCATGACGGCTGCAGCAATGCCACCAATGAGCACCACCGCTGCGACGCCAATGATGATCGGAATCGTTTTCGATTTCCCACCACCACTATCGAAGGACGGAGCGTTCATTTGCCCCATCATGGGTGCGCCCATTTGGCCACCCATTTGGCCACCCATTTGGCCACCCATTTGGCCACCCATTTGGCCGCCCATTTGGCCGCCCATGCCCTGGCCTGCATCCATGCCAGGTCCGCCCATTCCCTGGCCGCCCATTCCATGGCCACCCATTCCACCCATATTGGGGCCGGGTGCAGGCGGATAACCGCCACCGTCGTGGCCAGGTGGTTGGTAAACAGGTGCCGCGGCCGTCGGGCCCATTGGATCGGCACTGCCCATTGCCGGGAATGCCACGGTCGCGCCCACTGCCGAGTCGGGCATGTTCACTGCGGCGCCAAATGCCGCCGCCAAGTCACCGACTTGGCGGAAACGCTCATTCGGGTCCGCAGCGAGCGCGCGAGTGAAGACGGCATCGAGCACGGGAGAGATTTGTGCTCCCACTTCGATCGCTCGTTGCGATGCCGGAGTGCGTGGTGCGACAAGCTCTTGTTGCCACGCACCGAAGTCTGGCTGCGGGCCTTGGCACGAGCGCCAATAGGGGCGTCCCGTGAGCGTGTAGAACAGGACGAGTCCCAGGGCAAACACGTCTGCCGGCGGGCCAGCAGGAGCACTGCCTTGCATCTGCTCGGGAGCGACCCACGGAGCTGCGATTGCGTAGCCCTCGTTTGTCTGTACGTAACTGCGCGCGAGACCCGCGCCGAAGTCCATCACGCGCACGCCATGCCCCTGCGGCGCGACGAACACGTTCGACGGCTTGAGGGCATGGTGCATGAGCTGTCGCGCATGAGCGCCATCCAGCACGTGCGCCAAGCCCTGCGCGATCTGCGAGACCTCCTGCGGTGACAGAGGCCGTTGCGACACGAGTTGCGCGAGCGATGGCGCTTGGCTGTACTCGGTTGCCGTGTACGGCGCAGCCGTCTGCGGATCGTATCCAGCATCGAGTACGGGCAGCACGCTTTCGGGCGGCATCCCGTTCGTCGCGGAATAGATCTGCTCGATCATCGCCATGACTTCGGGCCGTTGCGCGATGGTGGGCGAATAGATCCGCACCGCAAAGGCATTGCCCGTTGCGTCGACGACGCGGTAGGTGGCCGAAGAGCCGCCATGGCCCAAAAGGGCCTGAACCGAGTACTTTCCGGCGATGACGTAGCCAGGGGAGAGCTGGGGCGCGGTCACGACATTCCTTCGGTGATCAACTTATTTCTTGTCGGTGCTTTCGGGCTTTTTGTCGCCGTCGGCAGGCTTTTTGTCGCCGTCTTTCGCACTGTCGTCGGGCTTGATGCTCGTCAGCACGTTCTGGATCGCTTCGAGGCCCTTGACGTCTTCTTCCAGGACAAACCCGATCGCGATCATGTTGTGCGTCGGATCGACAGGCGCGTGCACGATCGGCATGCTGCCCTTTTTGTCCTTGAGCCCCGTGCGCTCGACGTTCGCAGCGAGCCACGTGCCCATCTTGAGACCATTGGCCTCCATCGGCGCTTCGGCCTTCTTCCAGGCCACTTTGTAGCCCTTCGGAAGCGTCGTTCCGATCGCCTTGAGCAGGTCGGCAAACGCTGCATCACGAGCTGCGTCGTTCTTCTTCGCGTCCTTGTCGGGCGCGTAAGAACCGATCACGAGCACGGCCGAGTTGGGCTCGGCTGATGCCTGCATGATCGAGTACGTCTCCATCTGTGCGTACGTCCAATCCTTCGGCGGAGCGAAGGCCAACATCGCGCTCTTGACCTTCGCGACGGTGGTTGCTTCGGCTTTGCACTTCTCGTCGAGCGACTCGCACTTCGGCGGCGGCGGCGGAGTCTTTTCGACGTTCTCCGCCGTTGCGTCATCCGCAGTTTTGTCTTTGGGTTTGCCCCCTCCACACGCGAGCGGTGCGAGAGCGAGAGCGAGGACAACAGTTGCTAGGAAGTTTCGGTGGAGCATGCGCAAAGCGAGCGTGGCAGATCGTGGGCCGCTGCCGCAAGTATTTCAGTGGCGAAATGCCTTGGCCGGGGACAGCACGATCCTGTTCAGGTGTTTGGAGACGGTTGAAACGAACCCCAGCACCGATCCACTTTCATGCGGATCTTCGGCTGGGGTCGTGAAGTGCAGTCGATCTAGATCGAAGCGCTCAGGGCTTCTTTTTCATGCCCGGCAAGTAGGCTTTCTCGGTCGGCGGTTCGAGGTACTCGACCTTCTCCACCGTCATGATGCCGTGCCTGGGGTTCGCTGCGCTGCCGGAACTCGCTTTGGTAAAGGTGATGCCGTAGTTGCCAGTGACCTTGACCTTTGCCCCGATATTGGGGAGGGGGTTCGGCAGATCCACACCCCAGACGGCGTCGGAGAGTTTTGCTTCGCTCTCTTTGCCCTTCGGCTTGCGATCGATGTCTTCGATCAGCGTGAAGATGTGCGCGAAGTTCGACGCCCAGCCCATGACGGGGATCATCTCTTTGGTCTCGCCTTTTTCATCGGCGATCCAGAACGTCGGGATCGGAGCTTTACAATCCGGCGGGTCACCTTTGCCCGTCTTGTGGACCGCGCACTTGGGTACATCCTCGTAGTTTGTCTTGACGATGTATCCGGTGATCGAAAGCGGTTTGCCGTTGACTTCTTCGGCATGGACTCGGCTGCGCAGATCGTGCGTGACGCCCCAAACTGTGTAGGCGCCATCCGCACCCTTCTTCTGCTTCTGCGGCAGTGTCGGAACGGCAGGCATCGAAGCTTTTTTGCCGCTGACGGCAGGCTTGGCCTTGTACGGCTCTTCGGAAGGACCACAGCCGAGCGTGGCCGAGGCAGCAACGGATGCGACTGAGAGGAGAAGTGCAAATCGAACGTTCATGGATCTCTCCGGCTGCGAAAATGGCGCACGCCCGCGGGCGCAAGCAGCCGCCCTGGGCAGGGACTCCGGGCACCCGATCGCTAACACGACCTCCCGTGAGCCGTAAAGATATTCGCCTCGCTCTCCGTTCGCCCTGCCAATCAAGGTGCGGTAGTCTCTCAACATCATGCGCGAGACGAAGCTGCGCGCCCCGTTCGAGACCTCACGAGTTTTGGTGATGGTCCTGGCTGGTGGCGAAGGACGAAGGCTCGGACCGCTCACTCACGACCGCGCCAAGCCCGCGGTTCCGTTCGGGGGGCGCTACCGGATCATCGACATTGTGCTGTCCAACTTCGTCAACTCGGGGCTGCACAAAATAAAAGTGCTCACGCAGTACAAGAGCGCGTCGCTCGAAGAGCACATCGCTCGTGCATGGCGCTTGTCGCCGATGCTCGACAACTTCATCGAGACCATCCCAGCGCAACAACGCACTGGAAAAAGTTGGTTCAAGGGCTCGGCCGACGCCGTCTTCCAAACGCAACACGTCATCACTGACGAGTCGCCCGAACACGTGTGCATCTTCGGTGGCGACCATGTCTACAAGATGGACATGCGGCAGATGCTCGCGCAGCACCTCGATACGAACGCCGACTGCACCGTCGCAGCGATCCCTGTGCCGCGACTGGAAGCCAGGTCCTTCGGAGTGATCGAAGCCGATGCGAGTGGTCGCATCATCGCCTTCCACGAAAAGGTTGCCGAGCCGCCGCCGATGCCTGGACACCCGAAGCTCGCGCTCGCGTCCATGGGCAACTATATTTTCAACACCAACGAATTGCTCGCGACGCTTGAAGAAGACGCGGCCAACGAAGAAAGCGCGCACGACTTCGGTCGCGACATCATCCCGATGATGGTGGCCAAGAGCAAACGCGTGCAGGTCTACGACTTCCAGACCAACGTCGTACCCGGCGAAGACGAAGGCAACGCGTACTGGCGCGACATCGGCACCGTCGATGCCTACTGGGCCGCGCAGATGGACCTCATCAGCGTTCAGCCCGCCTTCAACCTCTACAACTTACGCTGGCCGATCCGCACCGGCATGAGCCACGACCCACCGGCCAAGTTCGTCTTCCGCGAAGAATGGAACGCGCGTGTCGGTATCGCGACCGAGAGCCTCGTGTCGAACGGTTGCATCATCTCCGGCGGACGCATTCATCGCAGCGTCTTGTCCAACCGCTGCCGTGTGAACTCGTTCAGTCACGTCGAGGAGTCTGTCCTTTTCGAGAACGTGATCATCGGTCGGCACGCCAAGATCCGGCGCGCAATCATCGACAAAGACGTCGAAGTCCCAGCGGGCGCCGAAATTGGCTACAACATCGAACAAGACCGGAAACGGTTTTACGTGAGCGACGGCGGGATCGTGGTGATCCCCAAACGCGCCAAAATTGTGTGAACACAGGCCGCATCATGGCGCGCACGATCGTCGTCGGTGATCTTCACGGTTGTCGGGACGAACTCGAAGACTTGCTTGCTCTCGTCGGGTTTGGATCGAACGATCAACTCGTCTCCGTAGGAGACCTCGTCGTGCGAGGTCCGAATCCCGCGGGCACGGTTGATCTGTTGATGAAGGTCTCTGCACGCGTGGTGCGAGGCAATCACGAAGACCGCCTCTTGCGTCAACGACAAGCTCCGCGCGGTCATGCGCCACCACTCGGCGCTCTGCAACGCGAAGTCGTGCGTGCGTTCAAACAGCACCACTGGGACTTCATCGCGTCGTTGCCACTGTGGCTCGATCTTCCCACGCATGGTCTACGCGTCGTGCATGCCGGCATCGATCCAAGGCTGCCGATCGATCGCCAAAGTCCACGCACGCTCATGTACGTGCGTACGCTCGATGCGCATGGAGTGCCCACCGAGCGTCACGGTTCGATACTTTGGGGCGAGGCGTATACGGGTCCGCAGCATCTGGTCTTTGGACACAACGCGCGTGAGCTGCCGCAGATCCATCCCTATGCGACAGGCATCGACACCGGGTGTGTGTACGGCGGGCGTCTGACTGCGATGGTGCTGCGCGAAGGCGAAGAGCCGCCTCCTCCAAGTGAGCGGCGAAGTGTTCTCGTCAGTGTTCCGGCGCGTCGCAAGTATTACCCGCGGTGAACCCCACCGTCTCGCGCGCATAAACTCGCTTTCCGTGCGCACTTGTGGCTACCCTTTGCCTCATGCGCTTCGTCTGGCAACGCGTTACTGCGACGCTCGCCCTCACCGCCGCTTGTCATGCTGCGCTCGTCGTCGCAGTCCCTCAGCAAGCCGTTGCTCAACAGGCTGCTGCGAGCGACAAGTCGAATGTCACTTCCTTGATCAAGCGAGGCGCTGAACTCTTCGAGGATGCCGAATACGAAGAGTCGATCCAGACGCTGTCCGCAGCGCTCTTGCGACCAGGCTCCAAGAAGGAAGAGAAGATCGAGATCTACCGACTGCTTGCGTACAACTTCATCGTCAAGAAACGACTCGACGAAGCTGACGCGGCCGTGCGTGGTCTGCTCGTGCTCGACGAATCCTACAAGCTAGGCGAGTCCGAATCGCCGCGGTTCAAGGACTTCTTCGCGGCTACACGAACCAAGTGGGAAGCCGAGGGCAAACCTGGTCGCGAAGTCGTCAACGCTCCGGTCGAAAAGCCCATCCGCATCATGCACACGTCGCCCGCGCAAGTTGCACCGGGCACGACCATCAAGCTCACCGGGCGCGTCGAAGATCCAGATGGACGCGTGCGCGGCATGCAGATCGCTTTTCGCTCCGGTCCCACCGAAAAGTTCACCATCGGCTCGGCGACTTTCACGCTCGGCGAGTTCCACGCGCAGATCCCCAAAGCCTCCGTGAAACCTCCGTTTGTCGAGTACTACCTGCAAGCCGTCGACAAGGGAGGATTGCCACTCACCTCGCGTGGTGACGTCGCTTCACCGTTGCGCGTCGTCGTTCCCGCACCGGAGAAGAAAGGCGTTTTGTCGAGCCCTTGGTTCTGGGTTCCGGTGAGTCTCGCCGTCGTCGGTGGTGGCGTTGCTGCCACGTATTTCCTCCTTCAGCAGAGAAGCTCGACCGTGACAATCAGCGTCCGCGAGTAGCTGCCTCCACGGCCTCTTCCAAGCTTGCCCTCGTCATGACCGAACCCGTCTATCCCTTCGTTGCCATCGATGCTCTGCGCGATAGCGCAGACGAGCTGTCCGCGTTGCTCTTCGAGCTCGGCGCCACGGGCGTCGAAGAACGAGACGAGCAAACCCTCGCCAAGAACGCCACTTCGGGCAAGGTCACGCTCGTGGCTAGTTTCTCGTCGCGCGAAGAAGCAGACGAAGCGATCACTGCGCTCACCGAGCACGATTCCGAACTGTCTCCACGCATCGAAGAGATCGTTGGTGACGCCTGGCGCGACGCTTGGAAAGAACACTTCCAACCTTTTGCGCTCACACCATCGATCACGATCGTGCCGCCGTGGGTTTCTTATGAGCCCAAACGATCCGACGAACTGATCCTCGAACTCGAGCCCGGACGTGCATTTGGTACGGGTCTGCATGCCACGACTGCGCTCGTGTCCGAGCTGCTCCACGAGCATCGTGTATTGCTTGCAGGTCAAAGCATTTTAGATGTCGGCACGGGCAGCGGCATCCTTGCGCTCATCGGTTTGCTCTACGGCGCGCGTGATGCGCTCTGCATCGACAACGATCCGGAGGTCGTCGATGTCGTCGTCGAGAATGCGCAGCGCAACAAGTTGGAGGATCGAGTCGTCGTGCGAGAAGCCGTCGTCGAGGCGATCACCACGCCGCATCCGATCGTGCTCGCGAACATCGAAACGAAAGTCTTGCGCGTGATCGCAGACGACCTCGCACGCGTCGTTGCTCCGAAAGGTTTGCTCATCTTGTCCGGCGTGCTCGCTGCTGAGCATGACGAGGTCGTTACGCGTTACACGTCGCTCTCCAAGCCGCTGCGTTATCTCGAGACGCGTCGTCGCGGTGATGGCACGGGCGATGATTGGGTCGCCATCGCTTTTGGCTCGCCATGAAAGCACCGCTGCGCGTTCCTGTTGCTCGCATTCAGTCGGGCAAAACGATCCTCGATGAAGACGCGTCTCGGTACGTCGCGCGTGTGCATCGCATGCGTGAAGGCGACCAGCTCGTCCTCTTCGATTCTGATCAAGCGCTCGAAGCCGATGCTGAAATCACCGGTGTCGATCGCACCACCGTGGCACTCGTCGTTGGTGATGTTCGACCTGCTTCGGTGCGTCCTTTGCGTCGCGTCACGTTGCTTCAGGCGACGTGCAAAAGTGACAAGTTCGACTCCATCGTTCGAGATGCAACGGAGCTTGGTGCAAGTCGTGTCGTACCCGTGATCGCGGAACGATCGGTGGCTCGGCCGCCGGGTGGACGTGCTGCACGTTGGAGAAAGATTGCGATCGAAGCTGCGCGCCAGTGTGGTCGTGGAGATGCGCCAGCCATCTCGTCGCCGATGGACCTACTCGAAGCCGTGCCGATGTTCGCATCGGGTGAAGGAGTCATCGGGTTTGTCCTCGACCCTGCGGCCCCTGCGTCGCTTGGTGTGGCGTTGATGAACGTCAGTCCCGATGTCGAGCTTGCGTTCGTCGTTGGTCCCGAAGGTGGTTTTAGTTCAGCGGAGATCGATGCGTGTTCGGCGGCAGGGCTCGCGCGAGTGTCGCTCGGTCCGCTCACGCTTCGTGCGGAGACGGTGTGTGCAGCCGTCTTGGGCGCGGTGTTTGTCCTGGCGGATGTTGTTGCAAAGAAAGCATGACGTTTGGGTTTCCGTTCCCGGACAAACGACGTTCGATCTGACAAACCGCACCGAAATTCTATGGTCTGGTGCATAGCCATCGAATGTTCGTCGGCGCGATTTTTGCCGCACGTGATCGATCTGGCATTGCGACGCACGGCGAAGAAATAGCTACCCAACGAGGCCTTGGCGCGCTACCCCCACGCCCGTGGCAATCTCACTGAACCCTACGCAAAAGCAGGTTGTCGAGCACGATCTTGGTCCGATGCTCGTGCTCGCGGGCGCGGGTTCGGGAAAAACGCGTGTCGTTACCGAACGAATTGCTCGACTTCTCGAGCGAGGCGTATCGACGTCGAACATGTTGGCGATGACGTTTACGAACAAGGCAGCGGCCGAGATGCACGAGCGCGTGGTGCGTTTGGTGGGCGCGAAAGCCGGCAAAGACCTGAAGATTTGCACGTTTCATCGTTTTGGCCTCGACGTACTCGGCGCTGAAACTCGAGCGCTCGGTTTGCGAGGCACGGCATTTGCCATCTTCGATCAAGCGGATGCGACGAGCGCCATTCGCGAGATTTTGCGCGACATGCGTCCTGGGAAAAACTTTGATATCGGTGCCATCTTGGCGCGCATATCGGCTGCGAAAAACGATTTCCTCGAGCCCGAGGAATGGATCGAAAAACAGCGCAAAAGCCGTGGCGTGGACGATTACGACGAAATCAGCATGCTCGTCTATCCGAAGTATCTATCGGCTTTGCGTGCCTTTCAGGCGTACGATTTCGATGATCTCATTTGCGAGCTGGTACGTTTGTGGAAACGGCGCCCCGACGTGCTCGAAAAGTATCGCATGCGTTATCGGTATCTAATGATCGACGAATATCAGGATACCAACCATGCGCAGCTCGAGCTGGTTTTGCAGCTTGGTGGTCAGCATCGAAATGTCGTGGTCGTCGGAGATGACGATCAATCCATTTATGCGTGGCGTGGAGCGGATATTCGCAATATCCTCGAATTCGAGGACCATTTTCCGGGCGCGAAGGTCGTCAAGCTCGAGCACAATTATCGTTCGCGCAAGCCCATTCTCGACGTAGCCAATTCCATTCTCGTGCGAACGGCTGGCAAACGGCATCAAAAGACGCTTTTGTGCACGCGTGGGGAAGGTCCGGGAGTGCTCGTCGTGGCGGCGGCGGATCCGGATGTCGAGGCGAGTTATGTCGCGACGCAGGCGCTGGAGCTCATTGAAAAGAAGGGCGTGCGTCCCAAGGAAATTGCTATCCTGTATCGATCGAACTTGCAAGCGCAGCCCATTGAAAGTGCGCTCAAGGAACGAGGAATTCCGCTGCAAATGATTGGCGGACAGCAATTCTTCGAACGTAAAGAGGTCAAGGATCTCATTGCGTATTTGAAGTGTGTGCTCGTGCCCGACGATGAAATGTCGCTGCGGCGAATCATCAATTACCCGGCTCGAGGTATTGGGGAAGCGGCACTGACGAAACTGCTCAATCATGCCACGGCGCATGATATGTCGTTATGGGCCGTTGTGCAGCGTGCGCATGCCGTGCGAGATTTGCCGCCCCCGGCGCTCGATGGTTGTCGCAAGCTGGTGCGGATCATCGAAGGTGGAAGGCTTGCATTCGAGCACAAAGAGCCAAGCGCGACGGTGGCGCAAAAGATTTGCGAAGTCGTGGGCCTGCGCGAAGACATTACGGCGGCATCGGCCAATCCGCAGGTTGCTGCGCGGCGTATTGGCAACGTCGAAGGGCTTTTGCGAGTATTTGCCAAACGTGACGAGCAAGGAAAGGGCGATCGGGCAAAGTTCGCCGAATTCTTACGACTATTGGCATTACGCACCGACGCAGACGAATCGGAAGCGACCGATAAAGTCACTCTGACCACGATGCATGGTGCGAAGGGTCTCGAATTTCCGTACGTATTCGTGATTGGCGTCGAAGAAGGCTTTTGCCCGCATTCTCGCACGACGACGGAACGCGCGACGGATTTCGTTCCGGGCGATGGCGACGCGGCCGTGAGCTTGGAGGAGGAACGGCGCCTGTTTTACGTGGCCGTGACGCGCGCGAAAGAGAGGCTCGTCATGACCCGGTGCAAAGCGCGCGGTCAGCGGGGCAAAGTCGTTCCGCGTACGCCGAGCCGATTTTTGCTGGAGCTTCCAAAAGAGCTTTACGAAGAGCGTGAGGAAAACGCGGCAGTGGCACCGGCCATCGAAAAGACTCGCGCGGGTGCTGCGAATATCCTGGCGCTGTTGTCGCAGCTTCCACCGGAAGAACTACCGATGATTCGACGACCGCGATAAGAAGTCGCCTCACCCCCGGCCCCTCTCCAACTTCGCGGCTTTGCCGCTTCGTGGAGAGGGGAGAATCATTCGTAATTGAAGCGTTTCGGAAAGCGCGTACGCAGGTCGAAAATCACCTTTTGGATTTCCGCATTGTTCGGAAAACAATCGCGCCCGGCTGTCTCGAGCACCAGCCGCATGCGCGAGTCGCCCTCTTTGCCGGCTCGTTCGACTAGCTTCAATCGCTCAGCACACGAAGCAGCGCGGTAATCGAGCGCGATACGCATCGCCGTTGTGGCTTTTTCGAGGCGCTTTTGGTCTTGTAAAAGCTTCGCCGCCGCCAGTGCTATGGGTGCGCGCCCTTGGCCTTCGACGAGCGCATAAAGAATGTCGAGACCTTTGCTGCCGAGGTCATTGGCCAGCATTTCCAGCAAATCACTCTCGGCATTTTCTTTCGACAACAGAATGGCGAGCCGTTCCGTGCGCTGCGCGAGGTCCGTATCATTGAATGCTTCGGGGGCCGCTTTCGCCAGAGCTATCGCTTCACGCCCAGCTCCTCGCCAATCTTTGCCCCGCCAAGCAATTTGATACTTGGACTTGAGCGTGGCGATTTCTTCTGCTGTCGCGGTCGATGCAGGTGCCGCGGGCGCTGCTGCGCTCTCCACGGGCGCGGGCGCTGGTGCTGCCGAGGCCGTTGCTACTGGCACTGCCACTGCCGTCGTGGCGGCCGTTGGAGCCGTTGGCGCAGCGGTCGTCGCGGGTTTGTCCCGCTTGATCGCGGGTTGTTGCGTCGCCGTCGGTGTTGGCTTGACAGGCGCGTTGTTCGCTTGTTTGTTTTGGTAGAACTTGACCCCGAACGTCACGATGCAGCCGAGCAGCACACCTGCGACGATCGTGATCACGTTCGACTCGAGCGAACTCTTCTTCTTCTTTTTGGCGGGAACCAGCACCGTCTGTTCGAGTTTGTCCTGGTCCCGCACTGCGGCCGGCGTGGTGATCGTCGATGGCGCTTCGCCACTAGGCGCCGCTTTCGGAGCGCGTTGCGACGGCACCGGCGTTCGTTGCGACGGCACCGGCGTTCGTTGCGACGGCACCGGCGTTCGTTGCGAAGGCACCGGAACTGCATTCAGCGTGGCCGACTTTTGCATCACCGTCGGAGGCGTCGGCGTGCTGTCACGTTGATCGGACGCGCCCGACTTATCCATGCTGAGGACTTCGTCGCCCTCGTGTTCACCGAGCGCTGCCAATGCTGCATCAATCGCTTCGACGCATTCTTGGCCGGTCTGAAAACGCTTCACCGGCTGCTTCTCGAGCAGCTTCTTCGCAATGGCCTCGAACGCTGGAGGAACCACGAGCCCCGGCGAGCGCGAAGACATCGGCGGCACCGGCGCTACTCGATGTTGCATGAACAGCTCGACCGGGTTGAGCGCGACAAACGGTCGCTTACCCGAGAGCATTTCGTACATGATCAATCCGAGCGCATACAGATCGCTACGCCCGTCGACGGAGTCCATTCCTTCGGCGGCTTCCGGCGCGAGATATGCCAGCGTTCCGAAAATCGTACCGGCCACGGTCAGCGCCGTCGGGTCATCTTCGTCTGACATCGAATGGTCCGCTTGCGCCTGGTCGTCGAAATCTCCCACGTTCAATTTGGCCAGCCCAAGGTCGATGATCTTGACGACCTCCGGCGGACCTTCGATGACCATGATGTTTCGCGGCTTGATATCGCGATGGTAGATGCCTTTGGTGTGAATCGCGTGCAGCGCCGACGCGATCTGCTTGGCGAAATTCGCCGCTCGCCTCGGCGTCAGCGCACCCTTTTCGAGCACCTCGTGCAGGGTCATCCCCTTGACGTACTCGAGGATGAGGAAGTAGCTGCCGTCGGGGAGTTTTCCGAAATCGGTCGCGGTCGCGACGTTCGGATGCTGAATGTGCGCTCCAGCGATTGCTTCACGTTCGAAGCGTTTGACCAACTCCGGCAGGTTCTCCGTCTCCGGATGCAGCAGCTTGATCGCGATGCGCTTCTTCAGCAGCAGGTGATCGCCGCGGTACACGGCGCCCATCCCGCCCATCGCGATGAGTTCGCGGATGCGGTATCGGTCGGAAATCGTTTGACCGATCATGCTCTTCGCCCGCTCTTGTGCCGTGTTTTCGCCAGGCGTCTTTTTGTCGGGGGGCGTCGGTTGCATGTCGTAAATCGGTAGATCGTGCGGGAATCACCGCACGCGTCAACATTTCGGATCCACAGTAGCGAATTGATGCGTGGTCGCCTAGAGGGAATGAGGATCCACGCGTCGGATCTTGTGATCGCGGCTTTCTTGCCCACGCATGAGCGCCTCGGACGTTAAGCGCCGTCGATGCTCCGTCGCGGGCGGCTCCATCGTGGCTCCAAGCGCAACCAGCACAGCGAGTTTGTCCTCCGAAACTCCAAGCGCGGAACATCGCTCCCGCGCGATGTCGCAAAAACGCGGCAAAAGAGTACGCAAACGCGTTCGTCCAAAACGCACATCGAGCCCTTGTTCGGGCAAGCTTGCACGTGCTTGCACGTAGCCAGCTCGATCAATACCCGTTGACACGAAGAGCTCATCGATCATTGCCCCACCGACGTCATCGATGATCGCTCCGCACACGAGCAACGCTGCGAGCCACGTGCTCTTTGCACCTCCGCCATCCAGCGATCGAACCTCCATGCGCAACCACTGGCCGCTGTCCGTATCGAGCGGCATGAGGCGCGCGTCGAACCAACAGAGTGACATGGCCAAAATGGCATTGGCTACGGTGCCGAGACCTCGAGCACGCAGCTCGTCGAAGCTCGGCTCACCCTGAAAACAAGGCTCGCTTTGTGCGTCGTAAAAAAACACCGTCGGCACGTGTTCGACATGGTGCAGGTATCGTTCGACAAACCCTACTTCGGAGGCGCCAAAAGCAAGGTCGAGCAAGACATCGGGGCAACCTGCACGCTCTTTGCCTCGGGGCACGAAATCGTTGTGCTTTGCCCATTTCTCACTGCGCAAGGAAAATCGGTCAGCATAACCCGGTGAATTGTAGGTTGCAGCACAAAAAAGCGGCGCCCATTGCACGGCTCTGCGCATGAGTTTTCCGGCGTGTGCAAGCGAGCGTGGGGCGATGCTGATCTGTGCGACGGCTTCTTGGAACAGGGTAAAGCGACCTGGATGGTCGGGGTGTTTCTCGACAAACGCGCGATAAAGCGAGCGTAACCGAGCACTGCTGACCAATCGTGCTTCGGCTTCAGTTGTCGACAACGCGGGCGGCGCACTGAATGGACACGGGGACAAACCAATCCGGGCCATTTCGTGATCGCGTAGGCTGATCAATACAGCAAGCTCGTCACCGAATTGGTTTAATGCAGGCAAACCATAAGCACGCGTCGATAATTCGATGACGCCGGCAGCTTCGAGCGACCAGGTGACGCGATCTTCGGTGACCCGAGCAATGGGTCGATGCTCGTTCGACGAGATTTCCAGGGGCTCGTAATCGGGACGGCCACCCTGGGCGAGACGACTTTGCAGAAAACGTTGGGTGTCTCCAGGCGTGGCGATCGAGCCGTCCGGGTGCAAATAAAACCGCTCGTCTTCCGCGCCGAAGGTGATTTCGCGATCGTTCGAGGGCGTAGAAAAAAGGTCGCCGAGGGAAGAGAGGAGTCGTTGGTTATGTGGAGGGACGGAAGACATGGGTAATCGTGGATCCGCACCGTCGCTGCATTCGGAGAATGCCTCAAGCTCCCTGAAGGCAGTTGAGCAAGCCCTGCCATTCCGGAATCATTTGCAAGGCGTCGTTACAGTTTTCCGGACGGTCGCGGATCCAATCTCGAATCGTGCGTACAAATACGACTGGGTTGCCTTCAGGTCGGTTTGCAATGCAAGTTGCCAATGCAGCCAGGAGATCCTTGCCAGAATGCCACAAAAGAACTTCGTGCACCGTTGTTAAAGAATCGACCCGTTGAGAGCGCTCGGCAAGCAACGTTTGGACTGTTTGGGTGCTCAACTTTGCATCGACATTTTTGCGAAAGTCTTCGACATGAGCTTCTGCCCAATCGAAGCACCACTTCTGCGAGCAATCTGTTGGAATCTTGATTTCGTTCTTCAGGTCCGGACGATTCGACAATTCACGCGAAGGCGGTAGGCTGCGGCGGACGATTCCAACAGCCCACCGAGCCGCCGTGTAATGAACGATGTGTTGGGCCGCCGCCAGAAGGCTTGCCGAGAAATCCCCTTCCGGCCAATTCGTTGCCGCTGCCACGAGTCTCGGTTCGAGCAAATAATTTTCAATCGAATGTCGACACCATCGGAATCCAAGTGTCTCTGGGCCAATACGATTCGGTGTCTTGTCGTTCGCATCGACTGTCGGTTGAGATAGATCCGACGGGGGGTCATAATCGAAATCCCGATCTCGTAGATAACATGCTGTCGGCGTTGTCTTCCGCCTATCATGGGTTTTGGGGCCAAGTGAGCCCTTGCTACCGCCACGTTCGAGGGTTGGACGCATAGGCAATGTCCCGACAATGGGGTTCAATACCTCCATATCGAGCTCGCCTTCGACCAATAGAACACTCACAGGCATTGCTGACCTCCCGCGAGTCGTACTTCGTGTTCTGTTGGCGTCACGGATTCGAGGTACGGCGAATGAGTGGTCAATATGAATTGACAATCAGGACCGATGCTTCGCAACGCTGCGATGAGTGCCTGCTGTTGGGGTGGGTGCAGATGAAGTTCCAGCTCGTCGATGAGCACCACGGATCGGGCGATATCGAGGCGCACGAATTCATAAAGTAGCGGAAAAACCGACTGCTCGCCGGACGACATTTCAGCCAAATCGTACACTTTCCCATCGCGTTCGAGCAACACGTATGCGTCCGCGGCGCTCGGGGCACGACCCACTGCACGGGGTTCTACGCCGACGAACTTCGTGCCGGGAAACAGTTTGGCAAAGCGCTGCTCGAGTTGCCCCAGAAAATCCTTGGCGTCCGTTCGGCGTGGCGATGTGTGGAATCCCCACCACCCAATGAGATATTCACGCAATCGCTCAATCCCCTGGGCGCTCGCGTCGCCAAGCGTCATCAGATTCCGGTGCTGATCGAACCAAAAAACGTCTCCCACCGAAGCAAAATCAGCGCGCAGTTGGGGATTGCTCTGTAGCAGCGTCTTTATGAAATATCTTCCCAAACATTGGCTAAGTGCCTCTGGACCCTGCAGACTAGATAGGATGCCATTGTCATATACGAGTACAATACGGGTAAAGTTTCCCGGTGGCGTAATGGTAGCCGCCTTTTCCGGACGCACTCTTTGCGTCCAAAAATTGAATAATTCCCTGGTTTTATCACGTTCGACGGCATCGAATTCGATTCCTACTTCGACGCGTGTGGTGCCTAATGAAGATACGCGCTCGGCGATAAATCCAGGCCACTTGAAAAGTGCTGGTTCGGCGGTTTGTCGTGTGGCAAGAGATAACGTCAGTGCTATGGCCTGCAGCGCCGTCGTCTTTCCCGAACCATTTTGACCAAGGAACAATGTGAGTGGTCGAGGATGACTGCCACCCTCCGCGAGGAAGTCGACGTCAAGCTCGCGGATGCCCCGGAAATTCTCGATGTGTAGTCGCGTTACCTGCACGTGGTCACCTCCTTCCGCATGCCCGTAGCACTACCGTTACAACGCAGCAACAACGTGCACATCGCCCGTCTCGATACGCACATTGCGGCACGATTGAGCACGTGGCTGCTCACGCCTCAACCGCTCCGGATGACACACCCCCGTTTGCCGTGTACATTGCTCGCCATGAAGCTCATTCGTGGGTTGCTCCTGACCGTTGGTTTCGTTTTTCTCGCCGGTTGCGGTGCTGCGCCGACACCTGCATCGTCCGGCCCCGCGCCGTCGAAAGATACGCCCATCGCCGCGGGAATGACCGGGGCGCTTTCCGAAGATGCATTCAAAGCGCTTCATGAGCTGCGGACGGATCAAGCTCCCGCTGCGCGTGGACAAACGGTCACGATTGACGGGACAAATGCATATTTGAGCTTGCCCAAAGGAAAAACGGCCCCGACGGCTGGCATTGTGGTCATTCATGAATGGTGGGGCCTCAATGACAATATTCGCCATTGGGCCGACAGGCTCGCCGATGACGGATACGCCGCTCTCGCGGTTGACCTTTATGGTGGAGTCGTGGCAAAAAAGCCGGACGAAGCCATGGCCGCCATGAAAAATGTCGACGAAAAGAAAGCGCTGGTCACCCTTCTTGCCGCGCACGATTTCCTCGAAAAAGATTCGAGTGTCATGGCTCCGAAAACCGCATCGATTGGTTGGTGCTTCGGCGGCGCTTGGTCCTTGCGTCTAGCAATGAACGAGCCCGACCTCGACGCAGCGGTCATCTATTACGGACACCTGATCACTGAACCCGAAGCGCTTCGTCCGATCAAAGCGGAGCTGTTGGGTATATTCGGCAATCGCGACAAGTCCATCACGCCGGAAAATGTCAATGCGTTCGATGCCGCGCTCACGCAAGCCGCCGTGAAGCATTCGATTTTCCGCTATGATGCCGACCACGCCTTTGCGAATCCGTCGAATCCGCGTTACGAGCAAAAAAGCGCAGGCGAAGCTTGGGCCCACGTGCAAGAATTCCTCGGGCGAACCCTCGCCGCAAAGTAAAACCTCATGACCTCCGAAACCCTCCGCCGCGTGGTTTTTCTACACGGTTTTTCCGCGTGGCTGGGGGCTCTGCTGCTCACTATCGTGACGGTATTGCTCCTGCGCCAAAAAACGCAGGACAAACCGTGGTTTCGCGTGCTTGCTGTGTTCGCGACAATAGATACGATTGGCGCATTCTCGTCCGGCGTTTTTCTCGACGAACATTATCGAGTTCATCTGCGTCAAAAAATGTTTTTGGCGTCCAAAACGCTCGGTTGGTTGTTCGAACGCAAAATGCATTTGTCGTTCGGAGCGTTCGTATTCGCCTGCATTGGCCTGCTGACGCTCGTGGCTACGCGCAAGGACGCTCGTTTCTTTCGTCCAGCGCGCGGGGCTTATCTTGCCGCGTCGATTTTCGCGCTGTCCGCGTGTGTAATCTCGTCGATCGTCAGAGCTTGATCAAAACGTCCAAACGTGCAGTGGCTTTGGGTCGGTTTGACCGCGAAGCGGACAAACCGAAACTGGTCCAGCGCTAGCTGGTCCGGGTCCAGGGGCGGATAGCCCCTTGGTCGGGTCTGGGGTGAAACCCCAGCGCACGTCAGAGCGCACGTCAGCGTACGTCAGAACGACGCGGCGAAGACGGGCACGTGCACTTCGCGAGCTTGTGCGACGCCGTATTTCGCCATTTCTTCCGTCGTGAACGCCGCTCGAACTTGGACGGGAGGCAGCCCAATCGCGAGCGCGCCTTCGCGCATGTCGACGAGCGAACGAGGCACGAACGCGCGCGGCTGTGGAGGCTCCTGAGCGGGCGTCTTCTTCGACGGATCGTTCTGATAATCGTCGGGCGCTTTGTACGCCGTCGCGTTGAGCGACACGATGACCGTGGGGATGATCAACGCCATGCCCAAGCCGAGCATGTAGACCGATACTTCCGTCGGTGCCACGGGCTCCATGTAGTATCCACCTATGCCCGCGCCGATCGCGACGGCCGGTGGAAACACGAGGTACGCCCAGCTTTTCTCGACGCCAATCAGTCCCATCGTCGTGGCCGTAACCGCACCGCCAACCAGCGCCATGCCCACGGTGCCTTTGCCCGTTGCGGTAACGGGTCCTTCAGCGTATGCGGGAGCGGCAGAGACAAACGCTACCGTGCCGAGTAGCATTGCTGCCGCAGTTGCCCGTGTCCGTAATGCCATCTTCCGACTCGACTCCATACTCACTCCGCGTGCGACCGCGCGAGACTAGCATGTTCGTCGAGCCTGATGCTTTGGCTAGTTCAGCAGCTTGCGTGACAAGTGTCGTACAGCCTCGACCGCAGCCTCTTGCATGGCTCGTTCGACAGGTTTCGACGACACATCACCCCGCACGAGGATCGCACACCCGTTTCCTTCCATTTCGAATTGCGCGAGCGGCTGCGTCGGGCTCTCCTGACTCGCCGCTCGGATCGGAACTTCGACCTTCAGCGAGCCCACTTGGAGCTCGACGTACCCTACGACTGCTTTGTTCGAGTGCGTCTGCATGACGGCTGGAACGTGTGTCCTTCGCGTGTGATGCGCAAGGTGCACGATCAACATCGCTCAAACGAACGGCCGACCAGCAAGCGCTCCCGAAACTTGACGAGCGTGCAGATCACCTTCAAGGTCGCGAACTCATGAAAGCCATCACGTTTTCCGGAACGTTCACTGCGCTCGTGACACCGTTTGTCGCGGGAGGCGAAACGATTGACTTTGCAGCTCTCGATGCGCTCGTGGAGGCGCAAATCGAAGGTGGCGTTTCCGGGCTCGTTCCGTGCGGCACGACGGGGGAAGCTCCGACGTTGACGGATGACGAGCAAGTGGCGGTGATCAAACGCGTCGCTGAAGTGACCAAGGGGCGTGTGCCCGTTGTTGCAGGCACGGGGTCGTTTTCGACAAAGAAAACGATTTCCGCATCGAAAGCCGCACTCGCGGCCGGTGCCGACGGCGTGATGGTCGTGATGCCCTATTACAACAAACCTTCGCAAGACGGAATGCGCGAGCACGTATTGGCCGTGGCGCGCGAAGTCTCTTGTCCCATCGTGCTCTACAATATTCCCGGTCGCTCGGTCGTGGACTTGTCGGCAGAAACGACAATGCAGATTTGCGACCAAGCACCGAATGTGGTGGCTTTGAAAGATGCAACGGGCAACGTCTTGCGTTGCCAAGAATTGAAACGACGGCTCGGCGATCGTTTGACCGTGCTCAGCGGCGATGACGCATTGACGCTCGCATTCGGATCCGTAGGCGCAAGCGGGGTCATCAGCGTGACGTCGAACGTGCGTCCGAAGGAAGTTTCCGCCGTGACGACGGCGCTGCTCGCCAATGATTACGTACAAGCCCGTGCTTACCATTTCGCGCTGGTGGAATTGCACAATGTCATGTTTATCGAGCCAAACCCGGCTCCAGCGAAAGCCGCTTTGGCGTCGATGGGGGCGTCGATGGGGCGAATGACCGAAACAGTGCGTTTGCCGCTCGTGCCGGCGAGCGCTGGGACGAAGCAGAAGGTCGTGGAAGCGCTTGCGCGGCTGGATCGTGAATTTCCGCGCATGGGTGTTTCGTCGTGAGAATTGCCGTCTCGGGCGCGACCGGCCGCATGGGGCAAAGCGTCGTGCGTATTGCGACGCAAGAAGGCGAGACGATCGTCGGAGCGATTGCGTCATCGAATTCGTCGCATCTTGGAAAAGACGTGGGCGACGTGGCTGGCGCAGGCACGGCCGGAGTGGCGATTGGTGCCGACATCGGTTCGGGTTTGCTTGGTGCGGACGTCGTAATCGATTTTTCGCGTCCAGAAGGTTTGTCGCGGGTGCTCGCGGCCGCACGGCGAGCGGGTGTGGCGGTCGTGAGTGGCACGACGCGACTCGACGCGGCCGTAGAAAAACAGCTCGACGATGCGGCATTGGTGATTCCCGTTTTGTGGGCTCCGAATACGAGCCTCGGGGTGCAAGTATTGGCTCAGCTCGTGGCGGAAGCGGTGCGGCGGCTGGGTCCGGGATTCGACATCGAGGTTGTCGAGACGCACCATAGGGCGAAAGTCGATTCTCCGAGTGGAACGGCGGTGCGTTTGGCCGATGCGGCTCGTGAGGCGCGTAACGCATTACGTCCGGTGTATGGGCGAGAAGGAAACGTGGGGCCGCGAGCTGACGACGAGATTGGCGTGTTTGCCGTGCGCGGAGGCGACGTCATTGGGGATCACACGGTACACTTGATGGGATTGGGTGAACGAATCGAATTGACGCATCGAGCGACGAATCGCGATTTGTTTGCGCGCGGAGCCATTCGAGCGGCGAGGTTCTTGGTCGGCAAACCGCCTGGGCGTTATACGATGGCGGATGTGCTGGGGTAGAACCGATATCCGTCAGTGCTCGTGACATTCACACGGGACCAATCCGTGCCGCCACAACACATCCGAGCTTTGCGAATCGTTGCGGGTCGACCATGGTGGTGGGGACGGGCACTCGGAGACGGGCATAGGTATCGTTTGGCCATGACGAAGGTCGTGTGATGGTTACGCGGGTGACTCGCTGAGCGCTCCGCGTATTTGCCATTGGGCGGATGCCCGTGGTACAGGGCAGCGATGCGCATCGAACGAGTCATCTTCCGCGGCCTGCGTGCCCTACGCGAACGCGACGACCGGTTCGTCAATGCTGACGGCGAAACTCTCGCAGCCGTCTGCTTGCGAGGTCTCAACGGCTCCGGAAAAACCACATACCTCGAAGCGCTGGCGCAACTGTGGCAGTGGTTTCGCAGATGTACGCAAAAGCGAGGATTTGCGCAACCGGTGGGTACGGAATTGCTCGGCGAAGCGCGGTTAGTCGCAGCACTGCTTACGGACTTGCCAGGTCCACGCTCGCGCATGTGGGTGGCGTATGGGAAGATCGAAGAGCTTCGAACACTGCAAGCAGAGCCTGATTTTGCTTTAAAAATTGGTAAAGGCAGCGGAGGGGCGGTATGGTCTCCGGAGATCCTCGCGTATTGGGAAAGAGAAATTGCGAGTGCCGAGGCTGGCATGGACTACCAGCATTTTCCTCCCAATATCGTGTGGATCGAAGCGGAGAACAAGTACGTGCCAGAATTGCGCTCGGAGGAAATCGCGCGTCGACCAACGGCTGCGTATTATCCCGTGGCGCGTTATCTACCCAATGCCCGGGGGGCTTCTCATTTGGAAAGCATCATGAGGACGCTTTTTCTTACCCGTCGCAATCGGTGGGACGTCCTCTGCCGCAGTGTTGCGTCCTTGCGCCCAGGACTCACGCTTTTGGATCAATTTGACGAAGCAACTCAACGACCAATTTTCAAATTGCTCACGGGCGAATTGTTGACGACGGATCGTCTGAGCGCTGGTGAACGTACTGTTCTCATCAACTTGAGCATGATCCTCCGTTGGCTCGCACCTGGTGGCATCGTTTTGCTGGACGAGCCTGAATTGCATCAGCATTTGTCGCTGATGCGTAGGAGCCTCTCGGCCATGGCTCAAATCGTCGACGAGGAGTTTCACGGTCAGATTTTCGTTGCTTCGCACGCGCCAGAAGTCTGGGATTATTTCCGACGCACCGATGCCATCGTCGACTTGGAAGGTGCTCAATGAAGCTCGACGACGAGATCCGAAAGGTCCATGACAAGTATTGGGACACGGAACAACAGGCGGCGAGGCAAACGGCGGTACTTCTCGTCGAGGGCGATGACGATCGTGACGTTGTCGAGGGAATGATTTCACGCCGCGCCCCCTATTGGGACCAAAGGCTCAAAATCGTGGTGGCTGGCGGGCGAAGAACGGTCATCCAAAGAATGGGGCTGCAAAGTACGTTCCCTGCCGCGTACGGATTGGTCGATCGCGATACCTGGTCGAACGACGAGGTCGATGCGCAGCGTGCGAACAATGCTCGTCTTTACTTCACCGAAGGTTGGTGCATCGAGAATATATTTCTCCGCCCAGATTTTCTCCGACAATACGACGCCCGAATTGCGGAAATGGTTGCGGCAGAACGAGAATCATGGGTTCGTGCTGGTGCATTTTGGTGGACAGTGCAGCGGGTCCGAGAAGCGCAGCAGGGTTGGCAAGAGAGGCTCGAATGGTCGAAATATTATGGAGCTCCACACCCCAACTTGGAGTTCAGTTCGCAACACGCCCTCATGCAAACATTAGCGCAGCGAATTCCGGATAGTGTATGCAAAGATGTGCGCCTAGACTTTGCCGCCATTGCGGAAACTTTTCAAATGCGCCTCGAATACGTTTTGAATCTACCCGTAATACACCAATGGCAAGTAGGTGTTCACGGTAAATGCGTATTCGAAAAAGTTTTGAAACCTCTACTCGAAATTCGCCACACTCCACGAAACCAGCAAGATTCTAAAATTAGTTGGCGTGGAAAGCTTGCTCTCCATCCTGCGCTTGGGCGGCCCGCCCCGTTCGATGAGCTCATGGCCATCCTGTTTCCGTGAATGTAGACTTCGGCATTTCCCTCTCAACCAACCCGCTTTTTCAATCGCAACAATATCGGCCCTTCCGGACGCAGTGCCGTACGGAAATCCGGCCCGATATGCTTGGTATCCACCGGCTCGAAATCGAACCTTTGCGCGATTTGCGCCAGCAACAATTGCGCTTCGAGGTCCGCAAAGGTCATCCCAATACACACCCGAGGACCTGCGCCGAAAGGCATGTACGCCGTGCGCGGACGCTTTGCCTCGAGCTCCGGCGTAAAACGACTCGGATCGAAACGCTCGGGATCGGGCCATATCGATTCGATGCGATGAATCGCATGCACCGGAATGATGAACAGCGTTCGATTTTTGAAAAGGTAATCCCCGATCTGGACGTCTTCAATCGCAATGCGATCGACTGCAAATACAGGCGGATAAATCCGCAATGCTTCGCGAAAAACTCCACGAGTCCAAGTCAACTTGCTCACGTTGTCCGGGGACGGAGCTTCTCCAGCTAGCGTATCGACCTCTTCTTTCCAGCGTCGATGAGCTTCGGGATTCCGCGATAAAAGATATAGCGCCCACGTCGTCGAAGTTGCCGTCGTTTCGTGCCCAGCAATGAATAACGTCATGGCCTCGTCGCGCACTTGCCGATCGGTCATGAACGAGCCGTCGTCTTCGTCTCGAGCGGCCAGCAGTCGCGAAAGCACATCGTCGCGAACGATTCCGCTTTTTCGCCGCTCGTCGATCATGCTGGCGATTCGTTCGTCGAGCAACCGAATGGCTCGGAATAAACGAATTCGTTCCCGCGTGGGTAGCGGAATGGGCTGGTGCAATCCATCGAAAATACCCTGGCGCACTTTTTCGAGCGGTCCGGGCAGACCGTTCATTTCTTTGAACATGCCCGCCAACGTCGCGCGCATCACGATGGTCAAGCTCCCGGTCTGATCCGTAATGTAATTGAACAACGCGTGAATGGCTTCGCTAATGTCCTCGGATTCGTCCAGCGTATCGGCATCGAAAAGGGTTTTTGCCGCCACACCCATTGTAATGGCCGTCATTTCCCGACCAACATCGATCACCTCGCCGTCTTTCCAACGGTCCAGCACCCGGGTGATCACCCCGTTCATCATCGTCGCGTAACTCCGAATCGCCGCGGGATGAAACATCGGGGCCATCAGCTTGCGCTGCTTGCGCCACGAATCGCCGTCGCTCGTGAATAATCCCCGGCCGGCTACCGGGTAAAACATGATCTTCAGCGCCAAACTCTTTTCGAGGCTCTTATGCTTTTCAATCAGCGCCTCGTGCACCAACTCGGGGCTGAATAGCGTCACGATCGGGAGCTTGAAAAATTCGATCCTCCCAATGTCCCCGACCTCGTGCAATGCCCGAACGAGAAGGGCCGTCGGGTTTCGCTTGAACTCTGCGGCATGTCCATCCCAAGTGTGTCCGGACAACAACTGAAGATCGTCGATCGTTTTCATGGGCAAACTACTTTTTCGATGAAGTGGACGTCGTAACAACAATCATTCGTGCCCGGCGGTTGGTCACAAACGACTTGACGATACGCAGGTTTGTCACAGCACGCCGCGGACGATGTTGCGGCACAGACCCCGTTGGCTTTCGCCAGCGATTCGAGAAGCCCGAACCAGGTCGCAGGCACGCAATAATCGCCGTCCATTGGCTCGCACGCCGTGATGATCTTTCCAACCGTCGGCGTGTCCCCGCAAGAAAGCGATCCAGCCGAGCCGCCGCTGCCTCCCGCTCCTCCGCCGCCGTTATCGACGTTCTCTACGACGTCTCCATTGCAAGCAACGAAATACGAAGCGAGGACGGCCAGCGACAGCAGACGCAGCATTGAGTCCACGTTATGGGCAAGCTTGCAGGCTCGACAAGACATAGCCGCAAAATGGCGCCGCCCGCCCCGGCGTCCTACCATGCGCTCGCCCATGCCCCTCGACCTCGGTGTCCTCATCTCTGGCCGCGGATCCAACCTCCAGGCGATCCTCGATGCGACCGCTGCCGGCACAATCGATGCCCGCGTCCGCCTCGTGCTCTCCAATCGTCCAGGTGTCCAGGGGCTCGCACGCGCCGAAGCTGCAGGCGTCCCGACGTGCATCATCAACCACAAGGATTATCCATCACGCCAAGACTTCGACGCCGCCATGGTCGATGCTCTCCGTAATGCAGGCGTGTCGTGGGTCGTGCTCGCAGGCTTCATGCGCATCGTCACCCCCGTGCTGCTCGATGCCTTTCCTCATCGCGTCATCAACATCCATCCCTCACTGCTTCCAGCATTCCCCGGCGTGAACGCTCAAGCCGCCGCGCTCGCACATGGCGTGCGTATTGCCGGCTGCACGGTCCACTTGGTCGATTCCGGAACCGATACCGGTCCCATCCTCGCGCAAGCCGTCGTCCCCGTGCTCGACGAAGATACCGAAGGGAGTTTGTCCGAGCGTGTCTTGGAACGTGAACACGAACTGCTCGTGCATGTCCTGTCCGCCATCGCCCAAGACAAACTGATTGTCGAACCAAACCCGCACAACCAAGACAAACTCCGCGCGCGCCTGCTAGGTTTGTCCACGGCCTTCGGTGTCGTCTCGCGAGGAAGCGCGACGTGACGGCGAAATACTTCGACGTCATCGTGCTCGGTCGATCGATCGGAGCGCTTGCGGCGGCTGCACTCCTCGCGCGTCGTGACTTCACGGTGCTTTTGCTCGGCCAAGGTGCCAAGCCCGCGAGTTACAAGCTGGGCCAACGCACGCTGAGGCGCCGCGCCTTTACGATGCTCACGGCAACTTCCCCCGCGTGGACCCGCATGCTCGTGGAGCTGGCGCAGACGCAAACGTGGAATCGTTTGGTGCAGCCCGCGTCACCGATGATGCAGGTGCTTTCGCCTCGAAGACGCCTCGACATTCCACCGGACATGGCGCTGTTCGGACGCGAAATCGATCGCGAGATGCCTGAAGTACGTCGGGTCGTGGACGATCTTTATGCCGAGCTTGCTCGAGTCAATGGAGCAGCCGACGAAGCGTTCGAACAGGATGCGGTTTGGCCTCCTGGAACCTTTTGGGAGCGACGTGAAACGGGTCGTTATGCCGCGATGCTCCCGTACGTTCGCGCCGAGCCCGATGCCGATTTGCTCGTCGAATTTCCGCGCGGACATTTCTTCCGCAACGTCGTGACCACCTCGGTGCTCTTTTCGACAAACCTTGCGTCTTTGCCGCCGCCTTTTGCCGTCGCACGACTGCACGGAGCCTTCACGCGTGGCCTGTACACGTTGTCCGGTGGCGAAGACGAACTCGAACGATTTCTCGAAGGACGCATTGCCGCACATGGTGGTCGCTGTCTCCTCGATGCTCGTGCACGCGCGTTTCACATGCGTCGCGGAACTCTCTCCGGCGTCGTCGTCGATGGTGATGACGAGCCGACGGGTGCGAGCTTCGTCATCACGGACCAAGACGGCGAAGGAGTGGCTGCGCTTTCCCAGGGCGAGGGGATCCACAAACGTGCGCAGCGAGAATGGCCGCGAATCACGTCGTCCGTGGGCAGGTTTGTCGTGACGCTATGCGTGCGAGATGCGGGTTTGCCCGCGCCGCTCGGCGTGGAAAGTTTCGTCTTGCCTGCCGATCGTCAGCCCACGCGTCAAGCGCGCGTAGGCGTGCCCGTGTCGAGATCGAGCGCGTCGACGCTCGCGTTTCGTCCCGCGATTCATCTGCAACGTCATCCGATGCCTGGAGCGCCTGGCGAATCCATTCTCGTGGCCGAAGTGCTCTTGCCCGATCGCAGCCCAGTGCCCATCAGCCAGATGCGCGAGTTGGTTTTGTCTACGTTGGGAGCCGAATTGCCGTTCCTCGAGCGTCACTTGCTCGTGGTCGACTCGGTGCACGACGGTTTGCCTCCGTGGGTGTGCGAAGACGGTCGGCTGCACTTGGTGGACAAGTGGAGTCGTGTGGGCGCGAGTGCTGCGGCCGAGCCGATGATGCGTCAGCTCGATGTCGATCCTCCTGGCTACTTGGGTTTGGGAGGCGAGCCCATTCGAGGTCCTATCGAGCGCAGTTTGCTCGTGGGTCGAAGCGTTTTGCCGGGCCTGGGTCAAGAGGGACAGCTACTGGCGGCGTGGGCAGCGGCAAGACTGGTAACGAGGACCGATCGCCGCAAAGAACGCATGCGTCGTGACATGTGGAGCAAGGTCGAGTTCGGGTGAGGTGGTCTGCAAACGTCATCTTTTGGGGGCAAGCGAAGATCTCGTCATCGCATAATTGCGAAACGTGCCCAATGGAGGCTAACGTTGTCGCGCAATCGAGCCATAGCGAGAAGATGACCATGCGCGTACCCCAATACGGTTTTGCAACAGCGCTCGTGCTGTCTGCGTCAATGTTTGCCGCGCCTGTACATGCAGCCGAGCCGGGGCCGGACACGCTGCCGATCCACGTCATTTCGGTGCAGACCCTGGACGCGGATGATCAGGCCGAAGCGCTAACGAAAGCACTTCGTCAAGCCGTGCGCGCGATGCCGGGTTGGTCACAAGCCGAAGGTGACTACTCGCTCGAAGTGCTCACGTTGTCACTCAAGTGCCCTGACCCGCCCGATGCAGGTTGCCAGTCGCGTATCGCGGATCAGATTCGCGCCGACAGGTACGTCTGGGGTGTCTTGGGCAAAGGCAAATCCAACAACGTCGAGGGCGAGCTCAGCTTCTGGGTACGCGGCAAAGGCACCACGACGTACAAGCTCAACTACAGCGGGAACCTCACCGAGGCTCAGGACGAATCGCTCAAGAAGGTCGCATCCGACGCGATCATGAAGCTCACCGACGGCCCGCCGAAGGGCGAGGTCAAAGTGAGCGCGGGCGGCATCAACGCGCAGGTGTTCATCGACGGACAACCGATGGGTGCACTCACCGGTGGCCAAGGAACGTTCTTCGTTCCCTCGGGCAAACACCAGCTTGTCGTGAAGGCTCCCGGCTACGCCGACATGTCCTCCGATATCGCGGTCAAACCCAACTCGCCGACCGATGTCACGGTCGTTCCGGTCGCCATCGGTGAAAAGAAGCCGGTCAACTGGAGGCTTTGGGGTGGCGTCGGTGCAGTCGCCGCAGGCGTTGGTCTTGGCGTGGGCGGATTGCTCAAGTCGCTCGAGGTCAATGCTTTGAACAGCGACACCGATTATCAAACGACGTACCGATCCAGATACCCCTCGACGGCCAACATCTGCGCCATTGCAGGGAACGAAGTGGATGATCCTCTCGGTGGGCCGCCGGCCGGTTTTACGCCCGACGAAAAGAACACCGTCAAGACGAACTATTGCGACCCGGCGGCGTCCGCTCAACTGATGCAGATCATTCTTTACCCGCTTGCGGGCATTGCCGCGGGCGCTGGAATCTTTCTCATCGCGACCAGTGGGATTGCCAAGGGCAAACCCAAGACTGGTTGGACGGTTCTTCCGCAATTCGGACCCACGGGCGGCAAAGTCGACGTAGGTTTTTCTTTCTGAACCACGCGGACAAACCATGCGCGTGATCGCAGGCGCGCTAGGCGGACGAGTTCTCGTAGCGCCTAAAGGTCTCGACACTCGCCCGACGAGCGATCGGGTACGCGAAGCGCTCTTCAGCGTGCTCGGCGACCTCTCCGGTGCCGTGGTGCTCGACTTGTATGCAGGCACCGGTGCGCTCGGTATCGAAGCGATCTCGCGTGGAGCTAGCCGAGCGGTGTTTGTCGAAAACAGCCGACCGGCTGTCGTGGCTCTTCAGCGAAACATCAAAGACCTCGGATTGACCGACGTTTCCGCGGTGATCAGCAAGCCAGTGCTACGCGCGGTTGCGGGTTTGTTCGCGTCGCAGCGCTTCGATCTCGTGTTCGTCGATCCGCCCTACGTGCAGCTTGTCGAAGCAACGCAGTCGCTCGCGCTGCTCGTGACCCGTGGGCTCGTGGCTCACGCTGCCCAGCTCGTGCTCGAGCACGCCACTCGAGATCCCGGTCCCCGGCCCGAGGGGCTGACGTATGAAGCGACGCGTAAGTACGGCGATACGTCGTTGTCGTTTTATTCGCTCCCTGATGCGACACCCACGCGCGAAGTCGTTTCCTCCGGCCATGCGGATGGGTAAGGTAAGCAAGTACGACGAGCGCACGCCGCGGCGTACCCAATACCTTTCGCAACATGGACACGACCTCGATGAAAACCGCTGCCTCTTCGAACGGCTTTGGTAAGGCTTTCCTGCTGGTCGGCGCATTGGCGCTCCTGCTTTGCGGCGCATGCGCAGACACCGAGGGAACGACCCCCAAGTGCGTGCAGAACGTCGACAAAAACGGCATCACGGATGTGGCCGAAGGCTGCAACAAGTTCGCCGTATGTGAGAAGGGTCCTCCCTCCGCATGCTGCGAGGGCATCACGAACGATCTCGAACTCAAGGCGTGTCTCTACGGCTACGGCGATGTCGATGCGCTTGGTGGCAGCGGTGGCGGCGGTGGCGGCGGCTGATTGACCACGCCGAAGCCCGCTGAGGGCATTCTTCTCACGGTCGCCTACGACGGTCGCCCATTTTCAGGGTTTGTCCCGCAACCCGGACGTCGCACCGTTGCCGGTGAGCTGCTCGATGCGCTACGCGACGTCGATCCTTCCATCCGCGAAATTCGTGGTGCCAGTCGTACCGATGCCGGCGTGCATGCGTTGGGTCAGCGCGTTGCTTTCGACCCTGAGCGAGACATTCCGCCTCGTGGCTGGGCCCTCGCCACGACCAGGCGTTTGCCCCCGGAGATCGCGATTCGCCGAGCTGCGATCGTTCCTCGAGGTTTTACCCCACGCTTTGAGAGCCAACGAAAATGTTACCGCTACGTAATATTGCGCGACAAACTGCGTGACCCATTCTTCGAAGGTCGATCGTGGCGTTTGGAAGGTTTGGACGTTGCCGCGATTGCACGAGCCGCCGCAGAGACGACCTTCGCTGTCGGCACGCACGACTTCGCAGCGTTTCGTTCGAGCGCTGATCAGCGCGTGAGCACGACGCGCACCATCGAACGATTCACCATCGACGTTGACCCTGCAGATCCTCGTCTCGTGCGCATCGAAGTCGAAGGCAGCGCATTTATGCACAACATGGTGCGGATTCTGGTCGGAACGTTGATGGACGTTGCGCGTAAGCGGCTGCCGTCGGGAACGATCTCGCGTGCGCTCACGTCACTTCGGCGTGAGGACTTGGGCATCACGGCACCTCCCGATGGTCTCTACTTGGTTTCCATGAAGCTATCCGACGAGGGAGCTTCGCCCTGGCCGGAGGATGATCTCGGTTAGGTTGATCTTGCGGGCTGCGCGCGTGGCTCGATGGGTTCATCATTCATGTTCAGATCGTACGAAACCGGAGGAACGATGCGCCTGTCCCATTTGCTCGCGTCGACGCTGATCACGATCGGTTTTTGCGCTGTCGCCACATCCGTTCGTGCTCAAACGATTCGTCCACTTCGTCCGTCGCCGAGCGCTGCACCTTCGGCTGTACACATTCGCGCGCTCGGAGATGCATTCGTGGAAGTTGCTGAAAAAGTCAGCCCCGCGGTGGTGCAGATCGAAGTGGTCGTCGCAAAAGCGGAAGCTACGGCGACGCGCTGGATCAAACAGGATGCAATTTCGCGAGGCACTGGATCGGGCGTTATTTTCACGACCGACGGGGCGATCCTCACGAACAACCATGTGATCGAAGAGGCGCGAGCGATCACGGTGCGTTTCAAAGATGGTCAAGCTGTTGCCGCACGTGTGGTGGGGCGTGATCCCGACACGGACCTTGCCGTGCTGCACGTGGACGCGAAAAACCTTCCCGTGGCATCGTTTGCCGACAGCGACGTAGCGCGTGTGGGTGAGTGGGTCGTTGCGATCGGCTCGCCCTTTGGTCTTGGTCACACGGTGACGACGGGTGTGCTCAGCGCGAAGGGTCGCGCGGGCGTCGGCATGAATGCGATCGAGGATTATTTGCAGACGGATGCGAGCATCAATCCGGGTAACTCAGGCGGGCCGCTCGTGAATCTCGATGGCCAAGTGCTTGGGATCAACACGATGATCGTGAGCAAAGGCCAAGGCATTGGTCTCGCGGTGCCGTCGAACATCGCCAGACGAGTGGCGATGCAGATTTTGAAGACGGGTCACGTGACGCGCGCGTGGATCGGCATCGGGTTGCAAGATCTGACTCCGCAGCTCGCCGCGGCAATCCCCAATTCACCGCCCATCGGAGCGCTTGTGAACAGTGTGATTGCCGATGGTCCCGCGGCCCGGGCAAACCTCGAGGCTGGCGATGTGATCGCGAAGATCGGAACGCGTGTCGTGGCTGATGCGCAGGACATCATTCGCGAGACATTTCTGCACGACGTTGGCGAGACGTTGATGCTCGAAGTGGTTCGTGCGGGCAAACGTTACCAAGCCAAAGTAACGCTCGAAGCGCGCAAAGACGCCGCACCGAAGCCGATCGAAGCGCAGCGACCGAGCGTCAAGCCGCCGGGGTTGGGCCTGGCGTTGCGTGAGCTCGAGATCGATGGGCAAAAGCTTTCGCTCATCGGGTCGATTACTCCGGACTCGGCAGCCGATCGCGCGGGCCTCAAAGCAGGCGACCTGATTCTCGAAGCGGACTTCACCCGTTTGCCCTCGGTAGACGTGGTCAAGAAAGCCGCCGATGATGGCAAGCTGCTGTTGCGGGTTCGTCGCGACAAGTCGACGTTTTACACAGCCATACAATGATGAACGATTCGGACGACTAGAGTTCGCCCGTCATCTTTCGCCCGCCAGTTGGGGGCGCAGTGGTCGTCTTCGTCTTCGTCGTCGTGGTCGCCGTGGTCGATCCAGAGCTAGGACGCGACGTTTTCGATGTGGTCGGCGTGTCGGCGTTCTCGATCGATGCAGGCGCTGCATCCGCCGAGCTGGACGGCGTAGTGCTTGGCGGCGTTTGTAGAGCAGCGGTTTGCGTGACGAGCGGTGGTGGCGTCGTTGCTGCTGCAACCGTGACGGATGCTGTTTGCGCGGGCGTAGCGTTCGCAGGTTGGTCGATCACGAACGTGTAGACGAGGACCGCGCAGACCGCGAGAAACAATGTGCCGAACAGACCGACGGCGATCATCAGTCCGTTGCTTACTGGTGCCGGAGCTGGTGGCGACAAACCGAGGCCCAAGTTCGACGTGCCCATCGGCGTGAAGTGCGTCGAACTGAGTTGTTGTTGACTGACGACGACACCACCCGAGATGCTCGAGCGCGACGGTCCGGAGACGGGACCATGAGGCTGACTTCCGCGTCCATCGAGCTGCAAATTGGTTGGTGGCATCGACTGGATCGTGCCCAAACGCTGGTAGGCAGGGACGGAGTTCGTCGCCATCCATTGTTCGATCGCGGCTTGGAATTCTCGTGTCGTTTGGAAACGCTGCTTGCGATCGTGATGCATCGCTTTGGCGATGAGCGCGGCAAATTGCGGGTCCAAACCCGGCATCACGGACTCTGGCGGATCGTACATCGCCACGGTGATCTTCATGGCGAGTTCGGTGAACTTCGAGGCTCGGAACGGGAGTTTTCCCGTGACGGCTTGGTACATGATCACACCGGCTGAATAGATGTCGCTACGCGCATCGAGCGACTCGGCCCGTACTTGCTCGGGAGACATGTAGTACGGGGTGCCCAAGATCATGCCGGTGTTTGTCTTGGCCAAGTCATTCTCGCCGGTGCCGGCGGTGAATTTGGAGACACCGAAGTCGAGGATTTTGACGAAGTTCTGCTGATTCTTCGCGGTGACCAAGTAGATGTTGTCGGGCTTTAGATCGCGATGGACGATGCCCGCTTCGTGTGCGGACGCGAGTCCTTCGAGGAGCTGGTGCAACATCGGCGCGAACTCTTGCAGGGTCAAACGCTCTTGTTTTTTGATGCGAGCCCCGAGGCTTTCGCCGTCGAGGTACTCCATCACCATGAATCGTTCGCCGGTGAAGAGGTTACCCAGGTCGAGCACTTCGACGATGTGCGCAGATCCGATTCGACCGGCGGCTTGCGCTTCCCGTTCGAAGCGCTGCACGACATCGGCGTTATGGGAGACGTCGGAGTGCAGAATCTTGATGGCGACGCGGCGACGAATGCGCTCGTTTTCGCCTTCATAGACCGCTCCCATCGCGCCCTTACCGAGCAACCGGACAATCCGGTACTTTCCTTCGATGGTGTGGCCAGGCTGAAGCGTCATCGCCAAGGGTCGCGGGGTTTGGAAGGGTAAACCGGGAGAAGTGTCGCCGCGAGGAAGACGATTCTACCGTGTTCGCGTGACGCGGGGCGAAATCTCTCGTTTGATCGCGAGTTTTACTTGCGTGTAGCTGGAGTCGGTTTCGTCTGCGCCGGTGCGCTTGGACCGGGTGTTTCGTCGTTTGCGTCCCGGGCGAGGCGGACCATCATCATCACGAGCGCTCCGAGAACGAACACGACGGTGAACGAGCCGAATGCGACGAAGAGCGCGAGGCGTTTGCCTCCCGAGCTGGTTGCAACGGGCGGGGCTGCTGCAAGGCCGGCGATCGATGGCGAGAGGACCGGCAGTCCACTGGGGCTCTGCGCGGGCGTGCCTGCTGCAGGCATGATGGCAGGAGGCGCCGGTCGCGAGCCGCTAGCGTTTCCCCTCGGGCGCGGAATGGCTGAAGCGGCCTTGCGGTCCATGATGACCGTGCCGTGATCCGCAATGTCGTCGTCGTCCTCAGGATGCGTCATGCAGGGCGGTAACCAGGTGGAACATGAAACGCTTGCGCGTGCCGCAACACGCCGCACAGCCCCTCATGGCGGGTAACGCCTGGTCCACTCGCAAGCACGTTGATACCGGGTTTGCCCGTCGATCGCTATGGTCTTGTGCACGATCGTTGCCCAGGCCCGCTCTGCCCCTCATGTGGGTCTCGTGCTCATCCCTAGACGACCGTCTTGCATCGCGGTACGGCCGCGTCGTGCTCGTAGGACTTGATCGGCTACCACGCCTGAATTCCGTTACTGGACGCCTGCGCCGCTCTCGGCTGGGCGTTCTCGCCCACCCCGCCAGCGTCGATCGCAGCGTCGAGCACATCAGCGATGTGCTCGCGAAGATCAACGTTCGCCCCGCCCTTTTTTTGGGACCTGAACATGGGTACGGCGGCGAAGCGCAAGACATGGTCGGTGTTTCAGATGCGCGTGATGCGCGCACAGGCGCGCCCATCGTCAGCCTTTACGGTGACCGCTTCGAAGATCTCTCACCCACGGCCGAACACCTCGGTGCCATCGATTTACTGCTCATCGACCTCACCGATATCGGGACTCGTTTCTACACCTTCGTATGGACAGCGCTGCTCGCTGTCAGAGCTGCTGCCAAGGCTGGCGTGCCCGTCATCCTGCTCGATCGACCCAACCCCATCTCGGGCTCGCGCCGCTTCGCCGAAGGTCGTTCGCAGCATCAAGGTTTCCTTTCATTTGTCGGCCTCGAGCCCGTCCCCGTTCGTCATTCACTAACCATCGGCGAACTCGTTGCGCTTTTCGCCAAACGCGAAGGCATCCCGCTCGGCGATGCGCTTTCGATCGTCACGGTCGAGAGCTGGGATCGAAATACGATCGCGACACAGTGGGATCGCCCGTTCGTGATGACCTCGCCGAACATGCCTATGGCCGACACCGCGCTCGTTTATCCGGGCGGATGTTTGCTCGAAGGAACCAATCTTTCGGAGGGTCGAGGCACGACGAGACCGTTCGAGATCGTTGGAGCTCCCTGGATCGACGGCTATCGCTTGGCTCAAGGACTGCGAGCCACGGGCCTGGGCGGCTTCGTTGCCCGACCCATCACGTTTCGTCCCACGTTCCACAAACATGCCGGGCAGATCTGCGGCGGCGTGCAAATTCACGCGACAGACATCGCCTCGTTCCGTCCGGTCGCGACCTACGTCGCCCTCGTCGCCCTCGCGCGCAGGCAAGACATCGAGAAGTTTCGATTTCGTACGGAACGGTATGAATACGTGGACGACATCCTCGCATTCGATCTTCTCACGGGCTCGGATGAAGCTCGGCGGGCGATCGAGTCAGGCGAAGAAGCGCGGTCGATCGCGGAGTTCGTGTCTGCGGTAGATCCTACGTGGCCGGATCAAATGGCCGAAGCGAACACGGCGCTGCAAGACGCGGCGATTTAGAGAACCTGGTCCAGATCTCCATCACCCCACGTGTAGTACCAACGCGAAGCTTCGAAGATGCTTTGGTCGCGCTGATTCGTGGCCAGCACTTGAAACGGCTTTCGCTCTCGAGGCATCAGGCCCGCCCAACGCATTTCATTCGCGAACGGTCCCGATTCATTTAGTTGCACCACAAACGAACTCGCTTGCGACGACGCCAGAGCTGCATGCAGCGCTCGCGCATAATCGAACGCCGGTGCGAGCAAATCGACGAGCGCGACGCGGCCGAGTTTTCGTTCGAGCACACATAAGCCAATCGGCTTGTTTTCGTGCATCACCACGAAAGGTCGCTGCATCGACGACGGGCTTTGATCGAAGCGCCACGAATAAAACGCAGCATCACGAACTGGAATGATCAGCGACGAGTCGACACTGCGTTCGAAGATCGCATCGACTCGTGGATCGCGTTTCGCGAGGGGATCGAGCCGCGTGCCTCGACCATGTCCGAGCCACGACATGGGGCGCAGGACATCGTGCACGATCGATGGCCGTACATAACGCCGCACGTGTGTGACGACGCGTGAGCCTGCATGTTCGAGCGCTCGTAGGTTGTGCTGCTCGGGCGGACCGAACATGACCTCGATGCCTTCGTTACGCATGCGGTGCAGCAGCGCTCGATGCATCGCCGTCGCGACGCCTTGCTGCCGCGCCACGGGGCGCACGTACGCATCGCCTCCGATGGAGCCGAGCAGCAGCCGTCCGCGAGCCATCAAGCGACGAGGAAACACGCTCGTCATTCCAACGGGTAGGTTGGTGCGTTCGTCGTAAGCGATGACGGTCAGTGCGCGCCCGTGCGGGTTTTGCTCGTACAGCCAAGCGAGCCTGGCGGAGGCGTTCGTCCCAGGCAGGTATTCAGCGAGCAGGCTGAGCACGTCGCGTCTGTTGGCGCTTCCAGCGTGATCGATTCGAAGAGGTAAAACATCCACGAGCCTGGCCGGTTGCAACGGTCAGGCCGTGCCTCTCCCCCTCTCCACATGTGGAGAGGGGGTTGGGGGGGTGAGGCGGAGAATCAAATCACGTCGAACGGATACCCGCGATCGACGTACGCGCGAGCCGCGATGGATTTGCGCAACTCGTCGTCGTTGCGGGCGAAATCCGAAACGATCTGCCGCAGGCGTTTATGCGCCATGTTCACGTAAAGCGAACACAGATCGATCTCGCGTCGCGCTCCGTCTTCACCTTTGCGATCGATCGCGCGCGTCGTACGGGACAAACAAGCCGCAATACCAAACAGATCCATCACCATGTCCGCGATGCGTAGCTGAGTGAACTGCATCTCGGCGATGTCCCGACCGTGTTTGCGCAGAACGTTTTCCGTTTGAGCTGCAAGCTCTGAAACGTACTCCTCGAAGATGACCGTTTCGCGCGAAAGCAAGGGATGCGCACGCGAAATACGCTCGCGACCGAATGCCGCTCGAGCTTTCTTGATCGCAAAATCTCCCAGCAAACCAAAGCCCTTGATCGGCTCGCGCATCGCTCGCGCCACGTCAGCAAGCGCCTTACCGGGACTTGCCATGCCGGACAACGCGATGAAGCAACGCAGGATCTCGTTGGTGCCCTCGAAGATCAGATTGATGCGCGAATCACGCAGGATCCGTTCGTACGGATAATCCTGCATGTACCCGATGCCGGCCGCGATCTGCAGCGTCTCGTTGACGATGCCCCAAAGCATCTCCGAGCCCTTCACTTTGCAGATCGCACTCTCGAGCGAGTAGTCGGCGATCTTCGAATCGACGATGCCGGCGGCCAAGTACGTCATCGATTCGAGCGCGTACGTTTCGGCCAGCATGCGCGCGATCTTGTCCTTGATGAGGCCGAATTCGCCGATGTTCCGGCCAAACGCGCGCCGTTCCGTCACTCGTTCGATCGCCAGCTTCAACAACGTTTTGCACACGCCGACGCAACCCGACGCAAGGCCGAGTCGTCCGCTGTTCAGCACTTCCATCGCGACTTTGAAGCCTTTGCCGACTTCGCCAACGACGTTTTCCCGAGGCACACGGACGTCTTCCAAAAAGATCTCCGTCGTCGACGAGCCTCGAATGCCGAGCTTGTGTTCGTTCGGGCCGTTCTTGATGCCCATGCCCCGCTCGACGATGAACGCAGTAATCTTGGGCTTCGAGCCCTCTTCCATCGAGCTTGTCCGGGCAAACACCGTGAACACGTCGGCGAATCCGCCATTCGTGATCCAGACCTTCGACCCGTTCAGCACAAACGCCGATCCATCGGCCGTGGGCTCAGCACGCGTCTTGATCGCGGCCGCGTCGGACCCTGCAGCAGGCTCGGTCAACGCAAACGCCGCGACGTGCTCACCCGTGGCGAGGCGCGGCAAATAACGCTGCTTCTGCTCCGGCGTGCCGAAGAGCAAGAGCGACTTGTAACCGATCGATTGATGCGCCCCGAGCGTCACGGCGATCGAGGCATCGAGCCCGCCGATCTCTTGCATGATGCGGGCATACGCAGCCGTGGACAAACCCGAGCCGCCATAGTGCGTAGGAACTTGGAGCCCAAACAATCCCAGGTCGCGCAGCCCAGAAAGCACGCTCGCCGGAATCTCACCTTCACGGTCGATCTTCGCCGCGTCGACGTGGGTCGCGAAGTAGCGCCGCACGTTCGACAAAAGAAGCGTCGTGTTCTCCCGCTCGTCCGGAGACATTTCCGGGTAGGGGAAAATCATGTCGTCGGCGATGACGCCGTGAAAAAGCGCTTTCGTGAAGCTCTGCTCGATCACCGGAGGCCCCTCGTGGTTGTAGCAACGTCACTCATTTTGAGCCCATACAATTTGAGCTCATACCATCTGCGTGCGCTCGGCCCACACGACCATCAGTTGGGCGTGCTCTTGGGCTCGCGTGTCTCGACGTCCCGAAGGTTTTTCCCGACCGTCTCGGTTGGTGCCGCTTCTGCTTCGACGCTCTTCGGAGTCGGAGGAGGCACACTATGCGCAATCGGCGTTTTCTCAGCGTCCTTCACGTCTTTCGCGTCTTTCGCGTCTTTCGCCGCTGCGTCGCGCTGCCACGGATACTTGATACGACCGTGGTAGAGGTTCACCAGCGTCGTCGCCATGCGCGACGTGATGATGCGTAGATCTTCGAGGGTCAGGCCCGACTCGTCGAGTTGTCCCGAGGAGAGTTTCATGAAGACGACCCGCTGAATCATCTCCTCGAACTTCTTCTGCTCCGGCGGAAAGATCGTACGACTCGCAGCTTCGATCGAGTCGACGAGCATCAAGATGGCCGTCTCTTTCGTCTGCGGCTTCATGCCCGGGTAGCGGAAGTACTCCTGCGTCAAACCGCGCGGATTGCCCTTTTCTTTGCACTTGTGCCAGAAGAACTCGACGACCTGCGTGCCGTGGTGCGTATAGGCAAACTCGACCACGGGCTCGGGGATTCGCCCGTCGCGTAGGATCTTCGTGCCCATCACGACGTGAGTCATGATCGCGTCGGCCGAGACTTCGGGCTCGAGGTCTTCGTGTGGTGTGCGCTCGCCGTGTGCGAGGTTTTCCACGAAGTACTTGGGCTGAACGGTTTTACCAAGGTCGTGGTAGTAGGCGCCGACGCGCGTGAGCAAAGCATCGGCTCCGATGGCGCTCGCCGCGGCTTCGGCGAGGTTTGCCATCGCGCGAGCATGCTCCCAACTGCCAGGAGCTTCGGCGGCCATTTTCTTGAGCAGCGGTTGTTCGAGGTCGGTCAGGTCGAGAAGTTTGTCTCGCGAAACATGCCCCATGCTGTGCTCGGCCGGATCACGTAGCGAGCGTGCGAGAAGCCCAGCGAACATGCCGCCGCCAATGCAGGCGAGAACGTTTGAACTCGAACCTTTGAGGAGGTCCGCGATCAGGTTGAACTTGCCTTCGAAGACGATGGTGAGCGCAACGAACGCGACGGCACCGGCGAAGCCCGCGAGCGTGCCGGCGACGAACATTTGCCGAGATTGTTTGCGGTCAAAGAAAAACAACGTTGCCGCAACACCACGTACGAGCAGCACCGACAATAGTATGTGGTCAAAGCGAAGTAGAGATGCGGCGACAAACGCGATGGCGAGATCGACGAGAAACGCAGTTCGCCGATCGAAGGCGTGCGCGACCCACAGCGGCAAGGTGGCCATGGGCATCCAGAATTCTGGCAGCCCGGTGAGCAGCAGAATGCCTTTGGCGAGCGCCAGGTTCGCCGTCATCAGCGCGAAGAGGCCGATCTGTGCGCGGAGCAGTCGAACGCGGTTTTGCCCGAACCGCCGGATGTAGGCGGTGAGCATCATGCAGACGATGAAGTTGATGACGAAGACCGCGACGAGACGGCCGAGCGCTGGAGGTCTACGCGTCGACTCGTATGCGAACGCGGCGCGATGTTCGTCGTTGTCTTCGCGCAGCACCACGCCGCGCGGCACGATCACGCGCGCATGCTCGTAGGAAAGCCGTGCTGACTTGGCATCACGCACGATGCGCGGTCCGTATGGAATGCGCAGGGCGATGGGCGTTTCACTTCCCAACTGCGGCGCCAGCGACGGCACGTACAGATCGAACGTGCCGATGATGGTGAACAGGGCAGCGAAGATCAGGCTCAACACGAGCCCGGCCATCCCCCCAGCTCGAACTCGCGTAGCTAACATCGAAACGCTCGGACCGCGGCCGTGATGATGGGCCGAACCACGACCGAGGTGTCTCGGACGCTGATGCGAGCGACCCTAGCAGGCATTTGCAGCCGCGTCAGTGGTGTCGAGGTCATGCGCGACCTCGGTGGTTCGCGTCGTTGTGCACGCACTTCATTTTCGACAATTCCAGCGTTCTGGTGCACGTCGTTCGCGGGCTTTTTTCGCAGCTCGCATGATGGTCTTCATTGATTGCCGCACGGCTCGAAAGTTGCTACCCACACCCAATGTCGTCCCTGCTCCGTTCGCTGCTTTTGAGCCGACGGGGCGCGCTCGTCATGGGGGTTTGTAATCGCACGCCGGACTCGTTTTCCGACGGAGCCCGCTTTCTCGACGATACCGCGGCCGATGCGCATGTGCAGAGGCTCGTTGCAGAGGGAGCCCAGATCATCGACATCGGTGCCGAATCGACTCGGCCCGGTGCAGCGACGGTCGAAGCATCCGAGCAAATCGCGCGCATCGGTAGCTCGATTCGCAAAGCACGAGGGCTCGGCGTGCTCGTTTCGATCGACACCATTTCGCCCATGGTCGCCGAGTGGGCTCTCGGTGAAGGTGCCAGCATCGTGAACACTGTTTCGCTCGAGCCTGCAGCAGAGCTTGGCGCACTCGCCGCGCGGTTTGGCGCGTCGCTCGTGCTCACGCATGCACGCGGCTCGATGACGAACATGCAGGGTTTTTCGGTGTACGACGACCAGGCTTATGGCGATGTCGTCGCCGATGTCGCGCGCGAATGGAGTCGCGCTGCCGGCTTGGCGCTGGCCACGGGCCTTGCTCGTGAAGACTTGATCCTCGATCCCGGTCTCGGTTTTACCAAGAACGCGCGTCAATCAATCGAGCTGTGCCGAAGGCTTGATGAGCTTTGTGCGCTTGGTTTTTCGGTGCTCGTGGGACCTAGTCGCAAGTCGTTCATCGCGCGCACTGCGGCTCGTGAAGGTGCAGAGCTTGCGCCTCCTGATGAGCGACTGGGTGGAACCATCGCTGCCGTGCTCGCTTGTGCCGCACGCGGAGCGGCCATCGTTCGAGTGCATGACGTAGCCGCGATCGTGCAGGCACTCGCAGTTGACTCGGCGATCGAACTGGAGGGGAGCGCGTAATGCTCGAAGGCTTCCTGCACTTGTTCGCGGCTCGTCCGTGGTCGCAGATCGTGCGGGACTTCGTCGACATTTTCATCGTCGCGTACGTCATCTACCGCGCGCTTTTGGTGCTGCGTGGCACGCGCGCGATGCAGATGGGCATCGGCCTCGGCATCGTCTTCTTGCTCTACCTCGCGGCCAAAACGTTCCAGCTCACGACGCTCAACCACATCCTGTCGTGGCTGCTCGGCTCGATCATTCTCATCATCGTCGTCGTCTTCCAGAACGACATCCGCCGCGCGCTCATTCGTATGGGCTCAAAGGCTTGGCTCGCAGGAGGACGCGAGCAACAGTCGCGCGTCATCGATGAAGTCGTTGCTGCTGCAACTGAATTGGCGCGTCATCGCATGGGCGCGATCATCGCGTTCGAACAAGACGCGAACGTCCTCGAGTTCTGCAAGAGCGACGGCATTGCGATCGAATCGGGCGTGACGCGTGAGCTGCTCGTGACCTTGTTCATCCCCGAGTCGGTGAACAAGTTGCACGATGGCGCAGTGCTCATTCGCGACCTGAAGATCGCGCGTGCCGGTGTCTTCTTTCCGATGCCCGAAACGAAGGTGCTCGATGCGAGTCTGGGATCTCGTCATCGCGCAGCGCTCGGCATCACTGAAGAGACGGACGCCGTCGTGGTTGTCGTGAGCGAAGAGCGCGGAACGATCAGCTTTTGCTTCAGTGGCAACATCGTTTCGAACCTCGATGGCCAGTCGCTTCGTCATGCGCTGCTTGGCCTCTTCGGCAGTGCATCGCGCAAGAAGCAGCCCGCATCGACCCGCAAGCCAAGTGGCGCGCGTGTGTCGTCAGCGCCTCCTCCGCCGCGCACGGTTGCTACGCCCGTGCCTGCGCCTCGGGTTGGATCGACGACGTCACCCTCCATGATGCCACCGCCTACGACGCCGCGTATCGCGTCGCAAACGCCGCCCACGCGCATCGCGCCTGTCTCGTCGGCCATGCCGCGTGCGACGATGCCAATGCCTGGGGAGACAAACCCAAGTTTGACTCCGCGGCCTCCGAGTTCGTTCGTGCCTACTGAATCGATTTCGGCTCCGCCTCCGCCGCCATCGTCGGATCGTGGATCGGCGTCGACTCCATCGGATCGAGCGCCTGCAACGCTTCCTGGCGCGGCGGCTGCGACACGTACCGCTGAGGAGGCTCCAAGCCCTCCACGTGGGGAGGATTCATGACGGCCAAAGGTGGGTTTCGCGAGAGCGTACGCGAGGCTTTTCTCGAGAACATCGGACTCAAGATCCTGTCGCTGCTGTGCGCGTTTGGCATCTACGCGTTCATTCACGGAGCCGGAAATGCGCAACGCACGGTGTCCGTCAGTATCGTGACGATCATGCCGCCGGAGAGTGCGAACCGGCAGCTCATGACGGATATCCCCAACGAGGTAAAAGTCACGCTGGGCGGCTCGCGCACGCAGCTCGACGATCTGCGTAGCGACGATCTCGGCACGTTGAACCTCAACTTACGCAGCGGTCGAGAGAACAACATCGATCTCGACCCGAGCATGTTTCGAGTTCCCGCGGGCCTATCGATCAGCGAGATCCATCCGCCATCGATCGAGATTCGTTGGGACGATGTCGTCACGCGTGAGATTCCGGTGCAGATCGCGCGCACCGGCGAGCCCGCGCAATCCTTTGAGGTCAAAGGGATGATTCGCTCCGAGCCAAAGACCGTGCATGCACGCGGTCCACGATCGGTCGTGGATGTCTTGCAATACGCTCGTGTGGCACCGTTCGACGTGACGGGTTTGACCGAGGGCGTGTATCGCCGCCCGTTGCCTTTGGACAAACCGCCCAAGCTGGTCACGTACGACGTCGATACGGTGATGGCGACGGTCGAGATCACGCGCGAGATCGCGAAGAAAGAATTCGCGAATCTGCGGGTCGAGGTCGTGGGTCTGACGCGTGCATCGACCACGCCGCCGACGGTGAAAGTGCGTCTCGTGGGATCGAACGAAGACGTGAATTCGGTGTCGCCCGAGTCGCTAGTGCCACGTGTCGAACTGAAGGCATCGGGTGCTGATCTGACCAAGCCAGGCAGCGCATACCTCGACGTGATGCTCGATGCGACCAACGTGAAGGTCGAGATCAACCCGCCCAAGGTGCTCGTGAAGTGGTGACGCCTTAGAGAGCGTCCGGCACTTTGATTTCGCCGCGCTTCACTCGTTCCGCGAGCGCATCGACACGCTTCTTCACGTCGTCCGGAATGCCCGCGGCGTGAGGTCCTTCTTTCACGTATCCGACCCCGTCTGCACCCAAACCGAACGACGTCAAACCACTCGTGAAGCGCTTCTCCGTGACGGCGCGGATCGTGTCGAACACGGCGACATCACCGCGCTTGATCATGCTCGTCAGTACGGTGCCAGGCATCTCGTCGTATTGATCCGCATCGACACCGATCGCCTTCACGCCCATGTCGCGCGATGCTTCGAACACCCCGTGCCCAGTCGTTCCTGCCGCGTGATAGATGACGTCCGCGCCTGCCGCGATCTGACTGTTCGCGATCGCTTTGCCCTTCACCGGATCGCGGAATGCATCCGGCGTCGTTCCCGCGTAGCCCGCCTGCACGACGCACGTCGGACAAACCTCACGTACGCCCGCTCGATAACCCGCCTCGAACTTGCGAATCAGCGGGATGTCCATGCCCCCGACAAACCCCACACGGTTTGTCTTGGTCACTGACCCCGCGACGGCGCCGACGAGAAACGATCCCTCTTCTTCGCGAAAGCGTAGACCCACGACGTTGTTCGGAATCGGTGAGCCATCGAAAGGTGGCGCGTAGTCGATGCACGCAAACGGCACGTTCGGAAATGCTCGCGCCACGACGTTCACATCGGTCGAGAAGATGAAGCCTACGCCGATCACCAGATCGAACCCGCGCGCTGCAAACAGCCGCATCGCTGCTTCACGATCTTCTGCGCCGCTCGGTTCGAGGATCTCCGTCGACACGCCAAGTTCACGCGCTGCACGGGACAAACCCTCGTATGCCGAGTCGTTGAAGCTTTTGTCCCCACGCCCGCCCACATCGAACACCAGCCCGATGCGTACGTCCTTGTATTTGCCTTGCGATGGCTCGTCCCCTGCGCGTGCAGGCAGTAGAGTCGATGCAGCCGCCGCGAGCGTTACGGCGAGCGTGATGATCGGCAGTCGCGTTCGTGAAGTCGAGGCTGGGCCAGCCATGTGTCTACGCTAGCGCAGTAGCTGTCCGCGAAGCACCTGGACCCGAGTATATTCGTCGTGTCGATGCGTCTCGTCGCTTGGCTCGTCCCCCTGTTCCTGGTTGCCGGTGCTGCGTCCGTTCATGCGCAAGACACATCGCCGCGCCCTGTTTTGCTCGATCGAGTGGCAGTGCGTTGGCACGCGCCGGAAACGGGCGGAGTCGAAAAGCCGCAGTTCATCTTCGAGCGTCAACTCGCTTTCGAAGCGCGAATTGCAGGCCTCGCCGATCCCGATCTCGAAACCGCGCCATTTACCGACCGCCACATTCGCGCGGCGGTCGAGCGTCACATCGCCGAGACGCTCCTGTCGCATCTGCCCGTTTTACCTGCTCCAACAGCGCCCGAGATCGCTGCGCGCGCCGAGGCTGCTCGTGCGGTGCTCGAACAACGCGTACGCGGCCGAGACAAACTCATCGCCGCGGCCAAAGCTGAAGGCCTGGGCTCGGACGAGATCGATGCGCTGCTCAGACGCCAAGCGCGCGCGAGCTTGTACCTCGATCGGATGGTCGCTCCGATGCTCGCGCCGAGCGAGCCCGAGTTACGCGCATTGCTTGCTACTCCCGGAGCAACCCCGTTCTCGGGACAACCCTACGACAAAGTCGCTCTCGGGCTTGGTCGGTGGGTCGTGGCGCAGAGGCTTGGTGACGCGATCGCGACGTATTACCAGACGGCGAGATCACGAGTCGTCGTCACCATCGTTCGTGCTCGTTGACGATTTGGATTGTCTGGAAAAACTCAGGACGATGACGAAGTGAGGCGAGCTTTTTAGCTGCCGATGATCTCTTGCGAGGTCTCTTGCGAAGCCTCTTGTGAGCCCGGTGCGGGCTCGTCATCGGATTGCGAAAGCGAGTGCTCGTAGTGATGCGAGAACGACCGAGCGGCGCGTCGTGCTTTGAGGAACTCGCCGAAAGCCGTCAGCGTATCGAGGTCTCGCGGACCAAGCGCATCCGCGATGTCGCGAAGGTTTTTACGCAACGTCTCGACACTCTTGCCTCGACGCATATCTCGCGGAGCCGGTGCTTCTTCGCGAAGAACGACCGCGGTTGCAGGTGTTGCATCTCCTTCGGTCGGCGCGATGGCTCCTTCGGTCTTTGGCGGGATCTCGGGCACCCACACCGGACGAGCCACGGGGTTCAGTGCATGCGCATTCAGCCAGGCTTCCATGAAGATGCGCAATCGTTCACTTCGAAACGAAAACCATCGCTCACGCTCCGGACCGTACGTCATCAAAACATCTTTGAAGCGACGGAATGCGCCTTTGCCATCGATCGCTTGCGTCAGCTTTTCTGAAAGCTCCGGGTTTTCGACCATCGGGATGAATCGCTCCATCCAGCGGTACTGCTCGCGCGAGCTGACCGGATCGATACGCAAGTACGTTGGATCGGCAGCGATGCGTGCGTGCATCTGTGGATCGGCCACGCCGTCGACCACGCGGAGCACGTCACCCGCGGCCAGATGCAGGTACGAATGGACCTCCGGCGCGTTGTTCTCGAACGCATCCTCGAGCGCTTCCCAGTCCACTGGAATGTCGCGGTAAGGGCCTCCCGCGGCGGCAGGAATTTCAGGCTTGAGCATGTCCTCCTCATCCAGTGACACGACCCGACGCTGGGTCAGCCGTCCGGGTCTCAGAAGGGGAACCAATTGGGGTTGGGAACGAGAGTTCTCCGTCGTCATAAAATTTTACGCTTTTGTGCTGCTTTTTGGGGCCGAACTCTCCCAGCATAGTGCCTGTTCCCCTGGCCGGAAGCTTGCTCACGTTTGCAATTCACGCTTTTTTGTCGACGCCCCCGTTGATTGTCGTGGACGCCCGTCGTGATGGGCTCCTGCGCCAGGGAAATTCGGGATCTCGCAGGTAGCAGGTTCGCATCGGAAATGCTCGTTGATCGCGCGACAGGGCAAACCATTGTCCATCAAGAGTTCGTCCCGCCGTAATCCCTTAAGCACGAACCGAACGGGCACGCGCTACGGCATCACTCCATCGTGCAAGGTGGACGTCACGTTCCGCTTTGCTCATCGCAGATTCAAACGTGCGCTCGACTCGCGACATGCTCGCTGCATCTCGTACGCCGGCAAAGAGACCTGCGCCTACGCCTGCAAGCATGGCGGCGCCACGAGCGGTCGATTCCAGCTCGATCGGTCGCTCGATGGTCGTTGCGGCAAAGTCCGCTTGGCATTGCATCAGCAGGTCGTTTTTCGCAGCACCACCATCGACACGCATACGCGCCAAAGGTTTGTCCAGGTCATCTCCCATGGCGCGAAGCAGGTCGGTCACTTCGAACGCGATGCCTTCGAGCGTTGCGCGAGCGATGTGCGCCGCCGTCGTTCCACGGGTCATGCCGCAGATGATTCCGCGCGCGTCTGCATCCCAATAAGGCGCGCCAAGACCGGAGAGAGCCGGCACGAATGCCACGCCTTCACTCGATGAAACCGAGCGAGCAAGCGCTTCGATGTCCTCGGCGCTCTTGATGATCCCCAAGCCATCACGAAGCCATTGCACGGCAGCTCCCGCGACGAACGCACTGCCTTCGAGCGCGAAGACGACCTCGCTACCCACTTTCCAACCCACCGTCGTGAGCAGTCCATATCGGCTGGCGATTGCGCGATTGCCCGTGTTCACCAGGACAAACGCTCCGGTGCCGTACGTGCACTTCGCATCCCCGATGCCGAAACACGCTTGTCCGAACAACGCAGCTTGTTGATCACCCGCAATACCCGTGATCGGCGTGCCATCGGGCAAGTGAGGAAAGCCGTTTGTCTTGGCGATCTGCCCTGCGGAATCGACGATCTTGGGCAGCACGTTTCGAGGCACTCCGAACAGCTCGAGCATGCGGTTGTCCCAATCGAGCGTCTCGAGGCTCATGAGCAGCGTGCGTGATGCGTTCGTCACGTCGGTTGCATGCACAGCGTTGCGAGCAGCTCCTCCGGACAGTCGCCAAACCAAGTAGCTGTCGATGGTTCCGAACGCGAGTTCCCCAGCGTTTGCCCGTGCGCGAGCGCCTTGCACGTTGTCGAGCAACCAGGCGAGCTTCGTACCGCTGAAGTACGGATCGAGCACCAAGCCTGTCGTTTTCTTTACTGCGGGCTCATGCCCTTCTTGCCGCAACTTCGCGCACGTGTCGCTCGTGCGTCTGTCTTGCCAAACGATCGCACGATGGATGGGTTTGTCCGAGGAGCGGTCCCACACGACCGTCGTTTCGCGCTGGTTCGTGATGCCGATCGCGGCGATGTCTTTGCCGGTGATCGACGCTGAGGCGAGGGCTGCGGCGACCGAGTCGACGACGCTTTGCCAAATCTCTTCCGGCTCGTGTTCGACCCACCCCGGGCTTGGAAAATGCTGCGGGAATTCGCGTGTAGCGCGTCCTCGAGTGACGCCTGCGGTGTCGAGCACGAGCGACGTCGTACCGGTGGTTCCTTGATCGATGGCAAGCAGGAGATCGGCCATGCGCTTGGCCTACTCCGACGTACGTGCAGAGGAAAGAGTGATCGGGCGCGCGAGTTGCCGTCGTGCTTTTCAGCCTGGCCCGTGCGGAAATTCGTCGTGGATACATCGGCGATGCGGTCGGACGCGTCGAACCTCTCGCTTAATCTGTCGAGACGGCTTAGACTCCGCCCGTGCTGATGAAGCACCGACGTGGATCGAACATGCCGGCTCATCGTCATGCTTGAAACTCAAAACCTTCAACGTCGCGGTGCCGGGCACACCTTTCGGTTCACCGGGGCCCGGTTAGCGTAGAGATTCCGATGGCTCGACTGATCCTGCAGACCGCCGAAGGGCAGCAGGCTATCGAGCTGCGGCCCGTAAATTCGTTGGGGCGTCATCCCAACAACTCGATTCAGTTGCTCGATAAAATCGTCTCGAAAGAACACTGCATCATCGAATTTCGAGGAGCGCAGTTCATCCTTCGTGACCTGGGCAGTCTGAACGGGACGTTCATCAACAATGAACGGGTTCGCGGCGAGGCACCGCTGAAACATGGCGACGAAATCTCTCTTGGGTCTACCCGAGGGAGATTTGACGACGGTCCGGCACCGAGCGCTCAACCGGTGCCGCCGACCGCGGCTGCGCCAGTGATGGGGCCACCAGCGCCAGCGCCGCAGTGGGGTCCGCCGCCACCGCAGCCGCCGCATGGCCAATCGCCACTGGCGATCTCGTCGCCTGTACTGCCTCCGATGGGCGGCGTGAATCGTGCCGGTCCGCCTCCTCCGTTGCCGCCTCGGCCGGCTCCGGCGCCGCCGCAACAAGGGTTTGGCCCGTCAAACGCGCCCCCTTTGCCGCCGCGACCAGGTGCGCCTTCGGGTGTTCCCCCGACGCACCCGAGCCCGCACGGATCGCCTCCGAACGCGACGGTCATGAGTCGTGACTCGCGCACCTTCGTCGGTGGCGTGCATTCGTTTTTGCCCGCGGGAACGCGCATCGATCTGAACGATCAAGCTCGTCAGATCGGTACGCAGATCGCTGCCGTCGAAAAAGGCTTCGTGCCGTTCGAGCGCATCAAGCAAGACATGAATCAGCTTGGTGCCGACTACGAACGACTGCGTTTGTCGCACGAACTGACGCGTGAGATCTCCTCCGAGCGCGACACCAACAAGCTGCTCAACAAGATCCTCACCAGCATCTACAAGTTCATTCGCGCCGATCGCGGCGTCATCTTCTTACGCGACGAAAAAGGCGAGTTTGTCCCGCGCGCCATGCAGCGCCGAGATGGAACCGTCGCGCCCATCAGCGTCTCGTCCACGATCCTCGATCACGTCGTCAAGGAACGCGCCGCCGTACTCACGCACGACGCGGCCATGGACTTCGCTGCTTCCAAGGGAAAGAGCATGATCCTGCACCGGATCAGCTCAGCGATCGTCGTGCCGCTCGTGGCTCCCAACAGCACCCAAGACGTTCTCGGCGTCTTGTGGCTCGACTCGGAAACGCTCGCGCAGTTCCAAGCGAAAGACCTCGAGCTCGTCGTCGCCATCGCGCATCAAGCTTCGATGTTCATCGAGATCAACATCCTTGGTGAACAAGTCAAAGCCGAGACCATTGCTCGTGAGCGCTTCTCGCGATTGCTCTCTCCGAACATCGCCGAACGCGTCATGAGCGGTCAGCTCGAAGTTCGTCTCGGTGGTCAACGCGTCGACGAGTGCACCGTCTTCAACAGCGACATTCGCGGCTTCACGGCCATGAGCGAAAACACGCAACCCGAAGAACTCGTCGAGATGATGAACGGGTACTTCGAACTCATGGTCGACACGATCTTCAAGTACGAAGGCACGCTCGACAAGTTCATGGGCGACGGGATCATGGCGCTCTGGGGCGCGCCCGTCGTGCATCGTGACGATCCCATTCGCAGCGCTTATTGCGCGCTCGAAATGGCTCAGGTGCTGGGTGACTTCAACCGCGCTCGTCTCGAACGCGATCAAGCACCGCTCGCGATCGGCATCGGCATTCACACCGGACCGCTCGTCGCCGGCTACATCGGTAGCTCGAAAGCGCTGTCGTACACCGTCATCGGCGACGTCGCGAATACGTCCGCACGTCTATGCTCGGTGGCTCTTCCCGGACAGATCGTCATCAGCGAAATGACCCACGAGCGGCTTGGAGGACGCTTCGAAACCGAAGAGCTTCCGCCCGCCAAAGTCAAAGGCAAGGAGAAGCCTCTGCGCCTGTTCAACGTGATCCGTGTGAATCCGTCGGCTCAAGTCGGGGCCAACATCGTCTCCGAACCGACGGTCATGGAATGACAAACCGCTCGCCCGACCTACGTTCACCGATGTTTTCATCGATCGACCGGTGAGCCATGTTCGTCCTGCCTTTCGAAAAACCGATCGTCGAGTTGGTCGAGAAGGTGAAGGCGTTGCGTGCTCTCGCAGCTTCCGATCAACGCTTCGAGCCTGAGCTAGCGCGCCTCGAAGAGAAGACCTCGCGCCTCGCACGAGAGATCTTCGCCGACCTCGCACCGATTCAAAAGGTGCAGCTCTCCAGGCACGCGAGCCGTCCGTACACGCTCGACTACGTGCAGCGCCTCTTCACGGGATTCGTCGAACTCAAAGGCGATCGTCGATTCGCCGATGATGCTGCGATCGTGGCGGGCCTCGGCTCGTATCACGGACGAAGTGTCGTGATCGTTGGACATCAAAAGGGTCGCGGCACGAAAGAGAACGTCAAACGCAACTTCGGCATGCCCAATCCCGAGGGCTATCGCAAAGCCGTGCGTATGTACGAGCTTGCGAACAAGTTCGGTTTGCCCATTCTCACGTTCATCGACACGCCCGGTGCGTACCCAGGCATCGGCGCTGAAGAACGCGGACAGAGCGAAGCGATTGGTGCAGCTCTCGCGGCGATGGCGCGCGTGCGAGTTCCCATCATCGCTACGATCATTGGCGAAGGTGGATCGGGTGGCGCACTTGCGCTCGGAGTCGCCAACAACGTTCTCGTGCTCGAGTTCGGTTGCTACTCGGTCATCTCTCCGGAAGGTTGCGCAGCGATCTTGTGGAATGACGGATCGCGCTCCGATGAAGCAGCTCGTCAGCTCAAGATCACCGCGCCCGAGTTGCTCCATCTTGGCGTCGTCGATGTCGTCGTTGATGAGCCGACGGGTGGTGCACATCAGGATCACGACCGAGCGGCCAAACTGCTCGATGCGGAGCTCTGGCCTGCGCTCACGGCGCTCGAAAGTTTATCTCCGGAAGAACTCGTCGATCATCGTTACCGTCGCTTCCGCGCGCTCGGATCGTACCTCGCGTGACGCATCTCTGTGCGTGTGCTACCCGCGCAGAGACAGCAACCGAAGGAAGACGCGCATGAGCATTGATCCGAAGATCCAACCGACGGGCGTCAAAGCTCCGCATGGCACCAAGGTCATGGAGATCTCTTGGGCGGACGGGCACAAGAGCATCCTCCCGCACGCGATACTACGCGGGTACTGTCCGTGTGCAGTTTGTCAGGGCCATGGTGGCCTCATCAAGTTCGTCCCTGGAGGCGATCTGATGCTGCGCGATATCGGCCAAGTCGGTAACTACGCCCTGCAGTTCACGTGGGGCGATCAACACGACACGGGCATCTACACCTTCCGCCACTTGCGTGCGCTTTGTCAGTGTGACGAGTGCAAACCCTCGACGGAGTTTTCACTTCCCACATGACGGACAAACCTCGTTCTCCCGGTCCTGCGGCAGCGCCAAAAAAGAAGCTCGATCCTTTTCAAATCGTCGAAGCGAAGTTCCTTGCCGGCGCTGGGCCTGGCAGCTCGCTTCCCGCACCTGCGACGGCGGAGATCGCCTTCGCGGGACGATCGAACGTTGGCAAGTCGAGCCTCATCAACACGCTCGTCGAGCGCAAAGGTCTCGTACGCGCGGGCGCGACTCCTGGCGTTACGAAACAGATCAACTTGTTCGAGGCGCGAGCGCGTGATGGCGCGGTCTTTCACCTCATCGACTTGCCTGGATACGGCTACAGCAAAGTATCGAAGACCGAGCGAGCGCAGTGGCAGGTGCTCATCGAGAACTACCTGAAGAAGCGCGTCACGCTTGGGGTTCTCGTGCTGCTCGTCGATGTCCGTCGAGGCCTGGAACCAGACGATTTGCAGCTCGTTCAATGGCTCGACGACGCCGGCACGACGCAACGACTTCCGGTCGAAGTCGTCATCGTCGCGACGAAGATCGACAAAGTTAGTGTTTCTTCGAGACGCACTGCCCTCGAGGCTGTTTCCAAGCAGGTGGGGCGCAAGGTGCTCGGTTTTTCCGCCGAGACGGGCGAAGGTCGGACCGAGCTTTGGCGTCTTTTGCGTAAAGCCACGTTTCGCGGAACCGACACGACCGAGCCTGGTTGATCGCGTTCGAGCGCGAACGCGAGTAAAACCTGCGGCGATGTCCGCTTACGCTGCTGCACTCACCCCTGCCAACTCGCCGCTGGTTCCACTTGGGCTGATCCCACTCGTGGCGCTCGTTGCGGCACTCGTGCTTGCGCTTTTCGGCTCGCGATTGGGTCCGCGTCGCAACATGTCGTTGGGCCTTGGAGCGGGCGCGTTGACGCTTGGTTTGGTGCTGGTGCATGGCGTCCACCTGTTCACGCTCGATCCAGCGCGTCGCGCACTGCGAGACGTTTCGACGAACCTCATTCGAATCGGTTCGTTCGACGCGAACCTTGGGTTTTTCCTGGACCCGAAAAGCGCGTTGTTTCTTCTCGTCACGCTTGGCGGCATCGCATTCATTTCATTCCGTACGAAGTTTGTCCCAAAGAACGATACAGCAGTGGGCTACATGTCTCGCGTGTTGCTTCTTGCGGCTGGTGTTTCAGCAGCGCTGCTTGCTGATGGTTTTGTCGCTTTGCTCTTTGGTTTGTCTCTTGCAACCGTCGCGATGATCCTGTTCGTCGTGCAAGGCGAAGTCTTGTCGTCGCCTGTGCATGTAGCGACTCGCATCTTTGGTTTGCACTTCGCGGGCATGGCGTCGCTTCTTGCTGCGTTTGTCCTTTTGTTTTGGGCGCTGGGCGGCAGGTGGACGGATCCTGACGGCTATCTTGCGGACTATCGGGCGAGGTTTGTCTCGGTGCACACTCGTGATCGTATGCCGGGGACCGAAGTCGTCATCACGCCCGACGATGTTCGGCGTGGCGAGCGCGATGCATCCGTGGTTGCTTCGGTAGCCAAGCAGCGTGGGACGCTCACGTTCACGAGCCATCCGGGTGCACGCGTGTACATCGACGTGGGCGAAAAGATCCTCGACCGTGCTGAGCCTTTCGCCGTGTCTCCGTTTGTCCGGAAAGACATCACCACGGGGCCTCACGACGTCATCATCGTGCCGGGTGGTGGAGCGATCGTCACCGGTGATGGACACGAGGTCGCGTGGATCGAGCGTCTCGTCGTAGGTGCCAATGAAGACGTCTCCATTGTCGCGTTGGGTCAGTCGACCACGTTTGCGGAGATCGCTGATCAGCTCGCGCTTGTTGACGACGAGGGCAAACACTTTTTGCGCAACGCGCTCTTCAACAAGAAGGTGATCGGATCGCTCGGTGTCGTGCCGACGGTCGTGTTTCTTCTCGCGCTTGCATCGTTGCTCTTCGGTGCGGTCGTGCTTGCGGTTCCATGGCTTGCGCAAGCTTCGCCGTCGTCGCCTGCGTGGAACGTGAATCGCATCGCGGCAGTAGCGCTCGGTCTGTATCCGCTGGTGCGTCTTGACGAACTGACGTCCTTACATCTCGATGTGATCGGCGTGGTGTTCGTCGTTGGTCTTGTTCTCGTTGCGCTCGTTCGTGCGCGTCGTCCTTCGTTATTGCTTGGAGCAGCAACGATGTTTGCAGCGCTCGCATTTGCGTCACCTCGTTACGCGGATGCGGCGGATGCAGCGCCACGAATTGTGGTTCGAGCGGAGCAGGGTGCAGCGGTCGAGCTTGGTTATGCGCCTGATGGCGAGACGATGTTCGGAGCGTTCGTCATTCGTAACGATGGTCCGGGGACGCTGCTGGTGTCGCGTGCTGCCGTGCGTGGCGGCCTGCCGTTTGTCTCGGTCGATGTCGAGGGTGTGAAGGGTGAGGCGTTCGAGGTCGAGCCTGGCACGGAGCGTCGAGCTGTCGTGCGCTGGAGGTTTGGCTCGGCACGTGCGCGCGAGCTTTTCGGGCATGTGTTTGTCGAATCGAACGGGGAGGGGTCGCGTCTCGTGGCTATTCACGCCCAGCGTCCGCGAGATCTCGGGCTGTTTGGCGATTACGCCTTGTCGCACGTGATTTGGTTGCCGCTCGTGGCGGCGCTGTTGGCGCTTGGACTTCGAGCTGTTCGTCGAGACAATCCACGATGGCTTGGTTGGTCGAGCGGTTTGGTTTATGCGGGCAATCTCGCGTTCGTCGTATTCGTGTCGGCGCGTTTCGATCGTCTTTTTGGGCGGGCCGATGGCAATGACGGGTATCAATTCATTGAGCGGTGGGTGCTGTCACCGTCGCTTGGGGTCGAATACTTTCTCGGGTTGGACGGATTGTCGCTCACTTTGATCGTGGTGACCTCGATTGCGGCGTTGATTGCAGCGATTGCATCGGTTTCGCTTCGTGATCGAGCCGTATGGTTTCACGTTTTCGCGTCTGCTTTGGTCACGTCGGCGATGGGCGTTTTTCTATCGCTTGATTTGCTGATGTTTTGCGTTTTCTGGCTGGTTGGTATGGCTGCGGCGATCATGCTGGTGGCATATCGAGCGCCGCGACCAGCAGCGATTCGTTTTGGTGCGTTGTCGATTGCCGGGGCGGTTTTTCTTGGAGTATCCGCGTATTGGTTGCACACGCATTCGGATCCCACCTACGCCGTCGATGGTCGATATTGGGTGAATGCAATGTCCATCCAGGACCTTGGACGAGTGACATGGGTGAGTGTAGAAGCGACGCTATTTGGAACGGCGGCCATTAAAGTATTGTGGAGCGCGCTGTTTATTGCGTTTGCGCTCCGCCTGGTGTTTTTGGCTGATGTTTTCGCCGAGAGCGATACGCCGACGAATGTCCTTTTGCCCGCGGCCATGGTGGGTACGGGTATTTATGGATTGTTGCGGCTGAACCTTGGTGTTTTACCTGCTGGAACCAAATGGGCGGCGACGACGATGATCGTCGTTGGCGTGATGGTTCTGATTGTCTTTTCACTGCTCGCGATGGTCGAGTCCGACTTGAAACGGGTTGTCGCGCGCATATCGACGGCGTATTCAGGATTTGCGCTCGTGGGGTTGGGGTCGCTCACGCCGCAGGGGATATCGGCGAGCGTATATGTCGCGGTGACGCTTGGGTTGGTCGTGGGTTTGTTGTCATTGCTGGTGAATGCGTTGCAAGAGCGCGTGCGCATTCGGGACGCGAGGCAATTTGGTGGCCTATCCAAAGACATGCCGATTTTTGCGCTCATGTTTGGCTTGGCGATGGCGGCACTGATTGGTTTGCCTGGATTGGTTGGATTTTGGGGATTGCTGTTGTCGGTGGTCGGTGCGTTCGTGCGTCAACGTGGATTGGCTGCGGTTGCATTGGTATTTGCGATCGTCTTGGCAGCGGTGCAAATACGTTTGGCGGGACGAATGTTGTTTGGCGCGGTACCTGCGTCATGGCATAAGAGCAAATACCTCGAGCCGTTCGGCGGCAAGTTTCCGGAGTTGTACCAAAATGAGCTAATGGCCATCGTGCCGCTCGTCGTCATGATCATTGGATTAGGTTTGGCGCCACGGACCCTGTTTTCGCTGCTCGATGTGGTGATATTGGATCTGCATCGTCTTGTGGATGCAGCGGGGATTGGGCAGGTGGGGTGATCTTGGTGGGTGCT
>CAZETM010000002.1:0-60047 GCA_964514885.1 uncultured Polyangium sp.
GATGGACCGCGTACGCACGGTCCGGCACATGGCGGAAACGGGCAAAGAGCCGATCACGTCGATGGGTTTCGATCGACCGCTCGCGGTGTTCTCGAGCCAAAGGCCGCCAATAACAAAATACTTTCGACAGATCGTTGCAGTCGTCACGAACCCGCCACTCGATCCGCTCCGCGAAGGCAGTGCGTTCGATACGACGGTGCATTTGGGCGCAGCTCCCGCGGTGCACGAAGATACGCCTGCGTACGATCCGCTGCCGCAGTACAAGCTTTCCTCGCCGCTGCTGACAGCAGATCAGATGACGCGTATCGGCTCCGCGACGGGTGATCACGAGCCACGCTCCTTGGTGCTCGATGCGACGTTTGTCGATCCGAACAGTGGGGTTTGGGGCGAAGGACGCCAAAGGCGATCCGAAGCCCCAAATGTACAAACTGGTGGATCAGGTGCCGGAGCAAAAGCGATCTCGCGGCGCATCGCGGAGATCTGTCGTCAGGCCGTATCGAGCGTGAAGCGACGTGAAGCGAGTGTGCTGATCCTGAGTGATCGCACAGCACTGATCGAGCCTGCGCAAGGTGAGCCCGCGCGACTTCCCCTGCCCACGGTGCTTGTGACGAGTGCGCTGCACAGTTCGTTGGTGCTCGAAGGACAACGACGTCATGCGGGAATCGTCGTGGAAACGGGCGAAGTGCAAGAAGGTCACGACGCCGCGGTGCTCATTGCAAACGGCGCTACGGCGGTCTTTCCGTACCTGTATTTCCAAGTCGGTGCGTCGCATGGAACCGTGGACAGTCTCGTCGGTGCGCTCGATGGAACACTTGTGCGGATCATGTCCAAGATGGGCATCTGCTCGGTGGATGGTTATCGCGGCTCGCGATTGTTCGAAGCCGTAGGATTGGCTCCTGAGCTGGTCGATCACTACTTGCCAGGAGTCGTCTCGCGTATCGGTGGAATCGACCTGGAGGACATCTACGACGACATTCGCGCACGCAAGGACATGGGAGGACAGACGCCACGAGATCCGGACGTCGCGGTGTATCGCAAAGAGGTTTGGAACGAGCTGCAAACGGCATCACGTGGACATGATCCGGCCGCGTACGATCGATTCCTGAAGCTCATCGAAGCGACGCCTCCAGTGTATCTGCGTGATTTGTTGCAGCTCAAAGCATCGGAAGCGCCGCTGGAGCTGTCCGAGGTCGCAAGCGAGGAAGAGATCATCGCGCACGTTTTTCGAGGCGCTGCGATGTCTCACGGGGCCTTGCATCGCGTGGCGCATCGAGCCATCGCTGCGGCGTTCAACGAGCTGGGCGCAGCGTCGAACTGTGGCGAAGGTGGCGAGGATCCACGTCGCGATCGAGGCGGAGTTTGGGAAGCTTCACGCTCGCGCATTCGACAGGTCGCATCGGGTCGGTTTGGCGTGGACGCGCGGTACCTCGTTCACGCGGACGAGCTGTCGATCAAGATCGGCCAAGGCGCCAAGCCAGGTGAAGGCGGCATGCTTCCGGCCAGCAAAGTAACGGCTGAAGTAGCGATGATCCGCAAGACGCAGGTTGGTGTGACGTTGATCTCGCCACCACCACATCACGACATCTACTCGATCGAAGACCTCGCGCAGCTCGTGCATGACTTGCGACAAGTGAACCCTACAGCGCTGGTGAGCGTGAAGGTTCCTGCAGTGACGGACATCGGCACGATCGCCGTTGGAATTGCGAAAGCAGGCGCGGACATCATCGATGTCTCGGGGTCCGAAGGTGGGACGGGAGCCGCGTCATCTTCGTCGATCGAACATGCAGGTTTGCCGCTCGAGCGTGCGCTCGCGGAAACGCATCAAGCGCTGGTCATCAACGGCATTCGCGATCGAGTGCTCTTGCGTGCGGATGGCGGAATCAAGACAGGCTTCGACGTCGCGGCGGTGTTGGCGCTGGGTGCGGATGAAGTGTCGCTGGGGACGGCGCTGATGATCGCGGAGCAGTGCATCTTCTGTCATGGCTGCGCGAATGGATTGTGCCCGGCAGGTATTACGACCCAAAACGATCTCGTCGCGCGTCGCTTGATGACGTTGAAAAAAGGTCGCCCCAAGGACGACGTATTGCCCGACGAAGAGGTCGAGCGTTACGAAGACGCCAAGCTGGCAGTGATTCGTTACTTGCACGCGCTTGGTGGAGATTTGCGACGACGGCTGGCCGCTGCAGGCTTGCGTCATCCACGCGATCTCGTGGGGCGAGTTGATCTACTGCAACGCCGCGCGGTTGGTGATCGACGCAAGGACAAGATCGATCTGTCAGAGATTCTCGCGGCACCGAATGATGTGATGAAGCTGCGGGACAAACCCGTACTTACCCGAACGGACGGCACGAGCGCGCTCAATCGCGACATTTGCGAAGCCATTGCACGTGGCGAGCGCGTGATGCGCTTCGACGTGGCGAACAGTGATCGATCGGTCGGAGCAACCCTTGCCGGCAAGATCGCGCGCGGAGACATCACGGTTCCCGAGGGTGGATTTGCGCTACGTCTGCGAGGTTTCGCCGGACAATCGCTGGGGTTTGCGCTCGTCGATGGCATACGGATCGAGCTGGAAGGTTTTACCAACGACGCCGTCGGTAAAGCGATGGGCGGAGGCGTGATCATCGTTCGACCTCCAACTGTATGTGGTCAAAACGATCGCGGCAGTTTGTCCGTGTGTGGAAACGCCGCGGCGTACGGCGCAACGGGCGGCAAACTGTTCGTGCTCGGCCGAGCAGGTCAACGCGTCGGCGTGCGTAACTCGGGCGCGACGATCGTGGTGGAAGGCGCGGGCAAATACGCGTTCGAGTACATGACCGGAGGCATTGGCGTAGTGCTCGGATCGATCGGCCCAGTCGTTGGTTCGGGCCTTACGGGTGGCGCGCTGTATTTGCTGGACACCAAGGGCGACATTGCTCGAAAGGTGCACGCCGACGCGCGCATCGTGCCGCTCGAAAGCGCTGATCACGACTTGTTGCTGTCACTGCTCGAAGAACACGCGCGCGAGACGGGATCAGAGAAAGCTGCGGTGCTTTGCGCGAGCTTTTCTTCGGCACGCGAGCAGTTCGTCAAAGTCATCGCGCGCTGAAACTCCCCTCTCCAACGAGCGTCGAAGCCACGAAGTTTGGACAGGGGGTTGGATGTGAGGCCTACGGATGTTCAGAGCCGGCAAGAGCCTCGCGAGCTTTGCGCATCGCGCGGTGCTTGAACTCGGGCGACTCCGCGACGGCCATGGCCATCAAGCGGAACCCTTCGAGGAAGTGCTTGAGCCCGATGCGGATGAGCTCGGGGCTCACGGCGCCGACATCAGGGAAGCCGCGTCCTTCCGGATCAGGTTGAGCATTGCCCCAGTTGGCAAACAAGCGGCCCCAATCGCTCGCGAGCACCGACTGCACGTTTTTCTGCGCGTACATCGGGTACCAAAACATGTCGTGATACGCGACCGACGCGACGTACGCCCACGGTGCGAGCCACGTCTTCAGCGACCACTCGATCGGCCCCTTCAGCGGACCCCAATAGATGCGGTGCTGGTTGCGTGAAGCAAACGTCATCTCCTTGAAGGGTCCCTGGAAGTTCCACTTCTCGTTCGCTGCATCGACATCACCGACAAGCTCGATGTCGCGTACGTCGCCGCATCCCAAACCGAGCTCATGCGCGAGACGCACGAACTCGAGATCCTTCATCGGATCAAAGCCCATCAGCTTCGCCGCAACGGCATCGATCGCGACCTGATCTGACGACGCGAGGATCACGTTTTTCACGTGCGGGATCATGCAGCGCGGTCCCGGACCATCTCCCGCGAACGTTCCATCCATCACGGCAAACACACCGCGGTGAATCTTCTTCTGAATCATCAACAAGTCGACGAGCGTCTTGTGAATGACCGGGTGCGTCCAGTGACGATGCTCGTTGAGCAGCCCGCCGAACGCGTTCTTCATCGCGCCCGTCGTGGTCGTGAAGATGTGCGTCTTCACGGTGGGCAAGTGAATGATGTTCTCCCCGATGAACCGCTTCGGAATGCTGAAGCCCTTCGGGTAAACCTCGTTCAAACAGGTGAACTTCTTGGTCAGATCACCGACGGCATCGCGTACGTCGATCCACTCTTCGCCTTCGTACAAATGCACGTTGCGTAGGCCATGCGCTTGGACGACATCGATCTGCTTGTTCTCGCGCTCGCCAAGATGCGCGTCGATCACGACGGTGCGGTTGTGGCACGCGTGCATGAGGTCTTTCTGGTAGCCGTCCTTGAGCATCGCTCGGATGACGCCATCGAGCTGCCAAGGAACCGTCGACGAACCTGGAAAGAAGAAGTGCCAGGAGATGTTGACCTTGAGGGCCGTGTCAGCGTCCTTCGTGATCACGTCCTGGTAGTCCGCCAGGTTCATCAGGCGGTGGTAGTCCTCGAGGACCGTCGCGGGGGACGTCCGTAAAATCGCGACTTTCGACTTGCTCATTCGATGACCTCGGCGCTAACGAGGCGAGCCATATAGCACGACAAACGCTCTTGGCCTGGGCGCTTGGCGCGTTCTTCGACCTATCGAACACAGCATTGACAAAAGACCGTTGCGAAACGGTAACGGCATGCGCTAGGCTCCGCGCCGATTCGAGCCGAAGTGGCGGAATGGCAGACGCGGCGGATTCAAAATCCGCTGTCCTAACGGGCTTGTGGGTTCAAGTCCCACCTTCGGTACCAAAAACATCGCCAACGGGCGTGTGAACGGAAAGTGAAGCGGAAGAGAGCGCGGCGGGGGATCGAGCAGATCGGGATCGTGCTCGATCGGGCAAGCGAGATTTTGCCCCCGAAAAACTTCACCGACATGCGTGCACCCGTGTCCGCGCGCGATTGGGAAGCCGCAGTGGGCACGCGCATCGCCACTCGCACGCTGCCCGCGAAGCTCGATCGAGGCGTGCTGCATGTGCGCGTGACGAGTTCTACGTGGGCGCAAGAGCTGTCGCTGCTCAGCGATCCGATCCTCGCGCAACTACGCGCTCGAGGCGTTCGCGTCGACTCGCTCAGGTTTCGTGTAGGTCCGGTGGACATTCCCGAGCGAGCCAAAGTGCGTGACGACCATGTGCGTACATCGCCTGCTCCAGTGGCTCTAACGCCGAGCTTGTACGCAGAAGTCGCGCGCGTGCCGGATGCGGAATTGCGCGACGCGATTCGTCACGCGGCCGAGAAAAACCTTGGCTGGCAACTCATGATCGGTAGGACAAACGCAGCGGCCGAAACAAACGATCGCCCAGACAAACCCGAGGCTATACCGCCGAAACCTGGCGCTCGAGACCTTCGATCCGTTGGACCAGAAACTTGTCCGCCGGACCGAGCTGAGGAGCCAACTTCTGCATCGCCGCGACGTACGCGCGGAGCAGTTTGATGTCGTAGTTCTTTGCTTTGCGCACGACGGTGAACAGCTCGTCGACCACGGCCGAAGGCAGTGGCGCTTCGATCGACAAGTAAAGGTCGAACACGTAATCGACCCACGCGCCTTTCGTCGTAGCGGCTGCGAGACGCGCGGCATACAGCGCGGCGTATTCGGCAACGCCACCTTTGGGACGACTGCCTTCTTTGGTCTTCTTGAGGATCGCTTGAAGCAGCGACGCCAAAATACGCTCGGCTTCGTCGGCACGTCCAAGCGCGAGCGCCTTGTCCGCAACGCCGCACAACAGACGCACGGATTGGAACCGACGTGCCGTTTCTGATGCGTGAAACTTGCTGTCCGGATTCACTTTCGAATCCATCGCAGCCGCTTCGATCGACGCGTGAATGTCGGCTACGTGCATGCCGCCGATCGTCTGCATCGCGCGACGTTGTTCCTCGTCAGCGTGAGCCGCGACGCGGTGATCGTCGGTTTTGTAGACGACGACCTCTTGGTTGCCGATGCGAACTTTATCGCCTGGAACGAGGTCGCGAGGACCATCGAGCTTGACGCCATTGACGAGCACACCGTTGCGACTGCCAAGGTCCGACGCAACGACTCCAGCGCCCGTGACTCGCAGCACGGCGTGCTTACGCGAGACGAGCGGATCGTCGACGGCGAGCTGACATTCAGGGCCACGTCCAATGACGAAGTCCCCAACCGGTAGCTCTAAGTCATGCGCAAGGTAGCGAATCCTGAACGGCACGTCGCATCCTCACTTCAGTCCCCCGAGGCGTTCCAACCCCTCGAGGCGCTGCTGCACGAACCGCTCGCCCGGCCCAAAGCTGGCAGAGCGCGCTCGCAACGATTCGACATAAGATCGCAGAATTGTCATGTCGAGCGACTTCACTTTGCGCACACCCGAGTAAAGTTCATCGACGACCGAGCCAGGAACGAGCTGGTCCATGCACGAGTACAGCGAGAAAATGTACTCGATCCAAAAGCCTTTACCCGTCGCTGATGCAAGCTTCGCGGCATACATCGCTGCCTTCGCGGCAACGTCACCGGGCGGTAGAGTACCTCCACGAGCCCGCTGCAGGAGATCTGTTAGCGACCGATGCAAAATGCGTTCGGCCTCCTCTGCGCGACCCATCGTAAGCGCCTTGTCCGCCAAGCTGCCGATAAAAGACAACGCCGTGACTCGCTTGTCAGGCTGAGGTCCTCCTAACTGCAACCGCGACGGCGGCACGGTGAACGCGATGCCTGGAGTCGTCGACTCGCTCCATGGCTCCTCGCGTAAATCTTCGCGCTGCATCATCGCCACGATGCTCGGCGTCAGCGTCGACTGGCGCGTCGTGCCAAACGCGATCGACTCAGGTGCAACGATGCTCTCGTCAGGCCCTCCCTCGACCACCATCTCCTGCGAGCCAATGATGATCACGTCGCCATGCACGACCTCGACGCGACCTTCGATCTTCTTGTCGTTCAGCCGCACGCCGTTGCGACTGCCCAAGTCCTCGACGGTGACGCCATCCGTACGCACCGTCAGCAACGCGTGCCTGCGCGATACCAGCGGATCATCGAGCGCGAGTTGGCAGTCGGCGCTACGGCCGATCACGAACTGGCCGATTGGCACCTCGAGCTCGTGCGAGAGATACCGCAATCGAACCGCCATATTCGAGCCATACCAATGGCGTACAGCGCCGTCAAAGCGGGTCTGCTCGTTCGCAAATCAAGACTCGTCGGAAATTACCCGCAGAAGGCTGAGCACCAGCCGCGGATGCGCCAAAAGCCCATACACCGTCAGGCGTTCCCCGGTCATCGCACGGGCAAAATCCCACAACGTCACGTTCGTACCGGCATACTCAGTACGAGGGAACACCTTTGGTAATCGTAGCCAAGAGGACAGCTTCAGCCGCGTCAAATCCCGGAGCACTCGCTCGTCACCGCAAAGCGTCACGGAGGGAATTCCCACCGCGCCCTCGTGAATCGTCAGTCGCCCATGATCGAAACGCATCGTGAGCACCGACTGGGTGTCTTGCGCCACGACCAACACCGATCCGCGCAGCGATCGGAAGTCATGGTTTTTCTTTCTGGAACGAACGAGATTGCGACGAACTTGATCGGCAAGCTCGACGGCAAGCGGATTGTCTTCAGCACCGGGGGCAAGGTCGATGATCGGTTCCACAGGTGTGCGCCGATCATGACGGCGATGCGCGCATCACGCACGTTCGCTGATCACCGAAGCTCCGATGTCGCGACGGTAGTGAGCACCTTCGAACGAGATCTCGTTCGCTGCGGCATACGCTCGATCACGTGCCTCGGAGATCGAAGCGCCCGTTGCAGTCACGGCCAATACGCGTCCACCGGCAGTGACGATCTCGCCAGCAACTTCACGTGTGCCCGCGTGATACACGGCGACGTTGGGCAAAGCAGCCGCTCGATCGATGCCGCGAATCACATCACCCGCTCGCGGAGACGTCGGATAACCAGCAGCCGCAAGCACGACAACGACAGCAGCACGATCGGATGCAACGCGTACCGAGTTCGGATCGAGCTGCCCACGCGCGACGGAATCGCAAAGCTCGGCAAAATCACCTTCGAGCAGCGACACGAGCGCTTCGCACTCCGGATCGCCAAACCGAACGTTGTGCTCGAGCAGCATCGGATCACCCGATGGAGCGATCATCACTCCTGCAAACAGCACACCTCGAAACGGTCTTCCTTCCGCACGCAAGCCATCGATCGTCGGTCGCAAAATCTCACGCTCGATACGTGCAAGCAACGCAGGCTCGACATGTGGTGATGGAGCGTAGACACCCATGCCTCCCGTGTTGGGTCCTTGGTCGTTGTCGAAGACGCGTTTGTGATCACGTGCGACCGGAAGAACGATGAACGACGTGCCATCGGTGACCGCAAGAACGCTCGCTTCTTCACCGGGAAGAACGTCTTCGAGCACCACGGTTTTTCCTGCGTCGCCGAAACGTTTGTCCACGAGCATCTCGTGAGCGGCAGCAAGCGCTTCGTCGATCGTTTGAGCAACAACGACTCCTTTGCCCGCACAGAGACCATCGGCTTTGACGACGATGGGAGCGCCTCGGCGACGAATTTCTGCCTCAGCTTCTTCGAAGGTCGTGACGATCGAGAACGGCGCAGTCGGGATTCCATGACGCTGCACGAACTGCTTCATGAAGGCTTTGGAACCTTCGAGAAGAGCTGCGTTTTGCTTCGGTCCGAAGACTCGGATGCCGGCTTCTTCGAGCGCATCGGCGACGCCTGCACACAAGAGCGCTTCGGGTCCGACGACGACGAGATGAGCGCCTTCACGCTTTGCCAACTCGACGAACGCATCGGGTTTGTCGGAATGAACTTCGGCTCGTCGAATGGGCGCGAGGTCGTTTGTACCTGAACAAACTGTGCCTGCATTGCCGGGCGCAACGATGACTTCCGCGGTGTTTTTCGAACGCGCCAGAGCGATGGCCAAGGCGTGTTCACGCGCGCCGGAGCCCAGCACGAGCACACGACGACCAGACGAACGAGCTGAGGTGAGAGCGAGGTCAGTCACGCGGGCGCGCTACCACGCACCTGTGCGAAACGCATCGAAAAGCAGTTCGTCCGGCGGATCGGCCGCTGCATCAGGCTCATGCGTTGGCTTTTTTCATCGAGCCTCTCGACATGTGCGGAGTGATGGGCTAGGAAGGCGTCGTTGCACATCGTTCGTCTTCTCGACGGTAGTTGTGCATCGATTAGTTGTGGGTCTGCCGACAGCGCGCTGTGAACCCCGCCAGGACCGGAAGGTAGCAACGGTAGCGGAAAGCGGGTGTGGCAGGCCCTTCTTTTTTTGTGCTCCTGATGCGCCGACGACGGCTTGCCCTCGGAGCACACGTCCGTAACGCTACGGCCCATCGTGGATTTTCTGTTCCCCGGCAATGACGGCGAAGGGCGCGTGTTTTTCTGGCTCGTGTTTGTCGCATCCGCGGCTCTCGCAGCCGCAGCGGTCCGCTTTTCCATTCACGAGCCGCTCGTCGCCGCAGCGGTTCTGAGCATTGCGGCGCTCGCTGCTTTCTCGCGATGGATCTCCCGAAGGCGCCTTCGTCGCGTGCTTCGATCGGGAAACGTCATCGCTGTTCTCGAGAGCTGGTCCCGCGCGCTCGAACGAATCCCCTACCCCGCCACGATGGCCCCGCTCATGACGGCCACGGCGTTCGCGGCGCATGGTTGGATCGACAGCGCTAGAGCAGCCCTCGCCGCAGCCGAACGCGGACCTGCTTGGGAAGCAGCGCTCGAACATCGACTCTTCCTCGACACCATCCTGCTCACGCTCGAAGGCGATCGCGACGCCGCACTCGAACAAGCTCGCCGCCTCGCTCGTTTGCCCTTGCCGAAAAACGACGGACCTTTGCGCGACCGCATCCTCGGCATTCGGATCGCAGTCGGAGCATTTGCTCGCGCGTTTGCTCATCAAAGCGAGCCCGGCGATGGCGAGTTGCTCGAACGTGCAAGTGAGCGCAGTCCGCTCGTCTTTTGGGCGATGCGGTATGCCGCAGCCGTCGTAGCCATCGACCACGGCCATCTCGCGAAAGTCCCCGGCCTGCTCGAAGGCGCTCCGCACTGGCCAAAAGAATCCATCTTCCGCGCATTCCACAGTGAAATCGCCGATCACGCGCGACCAGGATCGTCTCCTGCCACGAGCTGATTCGTTGCTCGTCCATGCATTCGGCACGCAGCGCGCTCTCGTGTTAGAAACTTCGTCCTGATGAGTGCGTTCGAAGTCTTCAAACACGCCGATAGCTGGGCCAGCCTCGCAACACTTACCGGACTCGAAGTCGTACTCGGGATCGACAACGTCGTGTTCTTGACGTTGACGGTAAACAAACTGCCTCCGCATCAGCAGCCATCGGCTCGCACGTTGGGCTTGTCGCTCGCGCTGTTCATGCGTCTGGGTCTGTTGTTTGGCCTGACCTGGGTCATGAGCCTGACGGCCAATCTATTTTCACTCTTCGGTCACGCGTTCTCGGCACGTGATCTGATCTTGCTCGGCGGTGGTTTGTTTCTGATCGCCAAGAGCACGCACGAGATGTTCGAGCGTCTCGAAGTCGATTCGGCAGATCCTACGAAACCGAAACGAACGATCTCGTTCGGATTTGCGGTCTTGCAAATCGTGATCCTCGACATCGTCTTCTCGCTCGACTCGGTCATCACTGCTGTCGGCATGTCGCAAAGCCTCACGATCATGTCCACAGCGGTGGTTATTGCCGTGGTCATCATGCTGGTGTTTGCACGGTCGATCGGAGACTTCGTCAACAAGCATCCGAGCATGCGCATCTTGGCGTTGAGCTTCTTGCTGCTCATCGGTGTGCTGCTCGTCGCCGAGGGCATGGGTCAGCACATCCACAAGGGTTACGTTTACTTCTCCATGGCTTTCTCTCTGACTGTCGAGCTGATCAACATGAAGCTGCGCACGCGTCAGGCTGATCCGGTCGAGCTTCACAACCCCTACGAGGATGGGCTTAAATGACCTTCGCGCCCCGACCTGCCGTCACGCTCTTTGCTGCATGGTTGTGCCTCGGTGGATGCAACGAAGGGTCGGCCGATGGAGCACATGCTTTGCCCCCAGGCGCGGCTCCTGCTGCAACGAGCGCAGCCAGTGCAGCGAGCCAACCGAGTGCACGTGCACCGACACAACCTGCGCCTGCTCCTGCTCCTGCATCAGGCGCACGCGTACCGCTCGAGCTGCTTGGACTGACGGTGACGTCTGCGGTCGAGAAAAAAGAACCCGTGGACAAACTCAAGTCCGTCGCACCGGGGACGCGCGTGTATGCGCACCTGAAGATGCGCAACCGATCGGACGAGAAGCGCACGGTGCACGTCGACTTTCTGATCAACGGCAAGATGCGCACGCCGCTCAAGCTCGACATCGATCCATCGTGGTCGTTCCGCACGTGGGGCTACAACACGGTGCAAGCAAGCGACTCGGGCGAGCTCGAAGTGCAGGTGTACGACGACGCCGGAACGATGCTCGAAAGCGTCCGTCTTCCCATCAAGTCGAAGTAATCAAGCGGTCGACTCCATGGTCATTTGATCTCCAACGAAGTGGGCGATGTCCTCCTCGCGCAGTGCGTCGTAGAATCACGGCATGACTCGAGAGGTCGACACGCCGTTGCGCTCGGATGTCCGTTTCCTTGGCCGCTTGCTTGGCGAGGTGCTCGTCGAACAAGAGGGCGAGGCGTTGTTCCAGTTGGAAGAGACGATTCGCAAGCTAGCGATTCGGCGGCGGCGAGGTCCGCATTTGGATCATGCCGAGGTGGCTCGTGAGTTGGCGGCGCGTCTCGAGACGTTGCCGTTGGATCAAATCGAGCCAATTTTGCGTGCGTTTTCGGTCTACTTTCGATTGATCAACATTGCGGAGCAGCATCATCGCGTGCGGCGAGCGCGAGCGTATGCGGCGGATCCGTCGAAGCCTCCGCAACGAGGATCGCTGGCGGCGATTTTGACGACGGCGCGTGAAGCGGGCGTGAGTGCAGATACGGTGCGCGAGGCGCTTTCGCGGCTGGAAGTGACGTTGACGCTGACGGCGCATCCGACGGAATCGGCGCGAAGAACGGTCCTGGAAAAACTTTACCGAATCGTACGACGTCTGGAAGAACGCGACCGGTGTCGGCTGCTTCCACGAGAAGAGATCGAATCGCAGGCGGCGATTCGCGAAGAAATCACGGCGTTGTGGCAAACGGACGAAGTTCGTCGCGATAAACCCACCGTGGGGGACGAAGTAAAAAACGCGTTATGGTACGTCGAGGAAATACTATGGGACTTATTGCCTGAATTGCCGACGGAGTTGGACCGTGCGTTCGAGCGGGCTTATGGCGAAAAATTGGGCACGTTACCGATGCCATTACGTATTCACGCATGGCCGGGCGGCGATATGGATGGCAATCCGAATGTGACTCCGGACGTGGTGGAGGACGCATTACGAGCGTATCGGATTCGCGGTTTGCGGCGGCTCACGCTAGCGGTGCGAAGTTTGGGCGATGCATTGTCGCAATCGTCGCGGCACGTGAAAGTGCCTCAGGCGCTATTGGATTCGCTCGCCGCGGATGCGCGGTTGATGCCCGCCGTGGCAGCTCAAATGAGCGCGCAGACTGAAGGAGAGCCGTGGCGACGTAAATTGCGCTACATCGAAGCTCGATTGGGGGCGGAGCTGGAGCAAGTCGAGCGCGAGAGAATGGTTGCGCTGCGACGAATGAACAAAGGCGCGGGTACTTCGGCGCTTGGTGGGTCGCAAATCGAATCGGCGGGATTGCCATATCGCGACGAAATGGAATGCCATCACGAGCTGGTATTATTGGCGGACACTCTTCGAGATGCGAATGCATCGCATGCGGGTGAGCGGCAAGTGCGGGCGTTGGCTGAGCGGGTGCGAGTGCTGGGGTTATCGATTGCGGAATTGGAATTGCGTGCGCCTGCGGAAGACGCGGCGAGCGCGGCGCAGTGGTTAGCGAGCGGAGGAAAGTCCACACCGGGAGCGGAGCGGCTTTTGGCGACGTTGCGCAAATTAGCGGAAGCGCAGCGGCACCTTGGCGAGCGATCCTGTCGCACGTTGATTCTATCGATGACGCATTCGGCGGACGATTTGATTGCGGCGCTGACGTGCGCACGCGCGGCGGGATTGTGGAATGGCTCCACGCAAAGCGCGACGGTCGATATCGTTCCCTTGTTCGAAACGCACGACGCGCTGGTTTCGGCGCCGAAGATTCTGCGTGTATTGCTAGAGAATCCAGATTATCGCCGGCATTTGCAAGGAAGGCCGGCGCAAGAAATCATGGTGGGATATAGCGACTCGGGCAAAGAAGTGGGGCTTCTTGCGGCCACGGGAGCATTACGAAAAGCGCAGACGGAGCTTTTGGCTGTGGCACGTGAAGCCGGAATTCCAATGCGGATTTTTCACGGTCGAGGTGAATCGGTGGCTCGAGGCGGAGGTCCGGCGCAAGAAGCGATTTTGGCATTGCCGCATGGCACTGTCGATGGGCGATACAAAGCGACGGAGCAAGGCGAAGCGCTCGATCACAAATACGCGCGTCCGGAGCTGGCGATGAGGACTCTGGAATTGGTCGTTGGCGGCGCGCTTTTGCATACGCTCGGAATCGAGCCACGACCATCGGAAGCAGACGAGCAGCGTTATGGCGCGGCATTCGACGAATTGGCGGACCTGGGGCGGCGCGAGTATCGGTCGCTGGTGTGGGAAGAGCCGAAGTTCGTCGACTTTTTTGCTACCGCGACGCCTGTGGATGAAATTGCACGACTACCGATTGGCTCGCGTCCGAGCAAGCGGCGTTCGGGTGGGCTGGAGGTGCTGCGCGCCATTCCGTGGGTATTTGCGTGGACGCAGACGCGAGCGATATTGCCGGGATGGTATGGCGTGGGTACCGCGCTCGAAACGTTTGCGGCGCGACCCGGCGGAGCGGACCTATTGCGCGAAATGGCCAAGCAATGGCCGTATTTCCGCACGATGCTCGACAACGTGCAAATGGTGCTGGCGAAGAGCGATATGGAAATCGCCTCGCTTTATGCGCAGCTTGCTGATCCGGAGATACGACAAGCCGTTTGGCCACGCATTGAAGCGGAGCATGCGCGGACGGTGAAATGGATTCTGGAGTTGTTTGGTGTCGAGCGGCTGCTGGATGGCAATCCGACGTTGCAGCGTTCGATTGACTTGCGTAATCCGTACGTGGACCCGATGTCGTTTTTGCAGGTATCGCTGCTTCAACGGAAGCGCGCAGGGGATACGCATTGCGACCGGGCGATCTTGTTGTCGATCAACGGAGTTGCGGCGGGGATGAGGAATACGGGGTGAATCGGGGCCAGGTTCGGACGCGATGCGTCAACTTTCGAGATGTTTGCTCTTGGAATTTCTTCCATCGCGTGAGGAGATCGATTGTTCTTTTTGGCGATGAGTGTATTCTCGCCGGACGATATGGCGCGAAACGCGCCGGAACGTGATGCGGAGAGGAGCAGCCAGTGTCTTACCGATCGAATACGCCGGAACTGTACGAGGGAACGTTTTATGGCGAGAGCCAACAGTGCGTCGCACTCGTCAAACACGCCACGGGGGCACCGCATACGTCGGCTTGGCGCAAGGGCGAGAAGGTCTTTGGCAACACGACCATTGCAGCGGGGACGGCCATCGCGTGTGGCTGGGAAGGCGAGAGCTACATGAGCCGCTCGCGAGGCAATCACGCCGCGCTTTATCTTGGCCAATACGGCGACAGCATTTACGTGGTGGATCAGTGGAGTGGTTCGCCGGCGGCGCGTCGATACAAGACGCACAAGGAATCGAAGCCGTATTACGTCATCGAGTGATCGACAGACTTTGGTCGAATACATCGACAAACCCGAGGGGCGCGACGTGCTACGTTTCGCTCCTCGTCGTTTTTGAGCTATCCTGGCATTACGCCAGCACACTCGGCATAGATTTTTGGATAAGCCTTTAGCCCGGCCGCTATGGTGGACCAAAGCGTCCCGATCAATCCTCCAGAAACCTGCCTTCTGCCCGATAAAAACCCGTTTTCCTCTTCGCCTTGCGGATCTGTGCGCTTCAGACACGGCTCGGTGGTGCGGTGTTTGCTCTTGCTCGTCATTCAGCGGCGTGCCAGCGCTCTCCTCGCCAGGACGGCGCGCACTTCGCTTTTACCGAGAGAGAAGACTACAATGCACAAACGATTCATGTTGGGAGCAATCCCGTTCTTTGCAGCTACGTTCTTTCTTACAGCTTGCGGCGGGAGCGATGCGAGCACGGCGGATGATTCCCATGCTAACATCGGCTCCGCGTCGAATGCCGTAACGGTGACGAATCTCGAAATTTCGGGCCCAGGACGCTTGTCTGCACTCGTTGAATCCGACGCTTCCATTACGCTGCGCACGAGCGCCACGGGCTGCCGCAATCACCCCGGACCCTACATCACTATCGATGGCGAATTGAAGCTCGGCGGGGTCAGCGCCAACCTCATATTCAGAAATAACCGCAAAGGAACGCACGAAACCGATCCGATATCGGCCGCGCTGTACCCGATCATCACGGTCGACAATGGCACCATTGTGCTACCGAAAAGCAACAGATATGGAACGGGCGTGGGAGGTAATCCGCTCATCGCCATTCAGCTCGAGGATAAGTATGGCAAGCCCATCGGCGACATCATCAATCTCGGTCGGTGCAACAGGCTGAAGACGTCCACGACGATTACGACGAAGATTCTCAGCGAGCTGGACATGGGCCTGCATACCGGCAATTGCTCTGGCGCCGGCGGGTCTACGATCACCGTTTCCGGCGCACTCGCGGTCGGAGGCATCAACGCCAAACTGCTCTTTTACAAGAACCCAGCCAAGGAAGTTCCTTCCGCCGTTGCGGACGTGTCGATTGCCGTAAGCATTCTTCCGGACAAACTCCCGCTGAGCATTCCCAAGCAACCACCACTCGGCGGAGCGGGCGGCAATCCCTTGGTCTGCGTGGATCTTCCAGCCTATAGCGGACATGATCCGGTGTGTTTGGGGCGATGCAACCAACTCTGATCGCAGGGCCCCACCATTTGAATTGACGCGTCTGGCCGGCTCGGTACGCTCCACGTGACATACAAGGAGCGTGGACGTGAGCGAGCAACAAGTGACGCGGCTGCTGTGCAAAGACGGCGTCGATACCGACACCGTACGAAAGCTAGCGGCGCAGCATTGGTTCTTGTGGAACCGCATCGACCGCGACGACAATCAGCCGCTCGTGTATGAATGGTCGACCGCGACCAAAGATTGCCGAATCCGCTATATCGACGACCACCGCCTCGGATTACGCTGGTTCGACGTATTCGGGGCGCGCACGGAAGAAACCATAACGCTCATCCGTCGCAGCGTGCCATTGCACGAACTTGGCGAAATCATCGCGCTCGCAAGCTCGGCAAAGACTGAGCCTGAAGGCATCTGGGCAGCATTCAAGCTCGCGGTGCTGGCGCCCCTGTCGGCCTTCGAAGCCGAGCTATTCGGCGCATTTGGCGATATCGCCAATCACCCGTCGGCACGCGTAAGGCATTCGATCATTTACGCCATGGAGCAGACTCGTTGGCGCGAATTCGCAGGAATTCTCGAACCGATGGCGGAAGACGATCCGGACGAAAGCGTGCGCGCCAAAGCTGCCCAGGCACTAAAAACGATTGCCGGCTGAATTCGGTCAATAATGCAGCCAAGCTTGGCGAATGAACCAAGCCGTCATCACGCAGCCGAGAGCCACGATAGCCTTGCGCAATTTGACTGGGTCAATTCGGACCGCCAGTCGCGCAGACGTGTAACCTCCCGTAATGGCCCCGGCCATCACGAATACGCCGGGAACGATCCACAATAGCCCCGCCTGCAGAAAGAAAGACGAGGCGACGATATTGACCGTAACGGCGAGCCAATTTTTCAGCGCATTGTGCTCGTGCAACGTTCCTTCGACGAATAGACCGAACAGCGCGAGCATGATGATGCCCATACCGGCGCCGAAATAACCGCCATACACACTGAGCAAAAATTGAAGCACCACCCCGACGGCCCTGGGCAAACGAGCTTTCGACCCGAGCACCTTGGCTCGAATGTGCGGCTGGAATGCAAGGAGCAGCGTCGCCAACAGAATCAATGCCGGAACGACGTAATCGAATAAGTTCGCGGGGGTGTGCGTGAGCAGCCACGCTCCGAAAAGCCCGCCGAGCACCGTGGGCGGCACGAGATAGGGCAGGTTTCGTTTCGCCGAAGCAAGCTGGTCGCGATATCCAAATGCGCTCGCCAAAGAACCAGGCCACAACGCTACCGCAGTGGTCGCATTGGCCGAAAGCGGCGGAATGCCGAACGCAATGAACAAGGGAAACGTGACGAGCGACCCGCCACCAGCCACGGCGTTGATGGATGAGGCCACAAAGCCCGACGCGAAAAGCAAAGCGAGCACCAGAGGATGCTGACCAGAAAGTGTCAATTCGGGCGAGAGCCAAGACATATCAGGCGTCTGCTATAGCCCACATGGCAACTGCACGCACGACGAATGTCACTTGGGATGTCTTACGGTCGCGAGCCACTCAGGTCTTTCCACTCGATATCGAACCGCGAAAGATATTTACGCAATCGATCCGCATCATTGACGGTGGTGCGGCCTTTACGCGATTCAGCAAAAAGAATCCGCCCCGCTTCGCTTAAGCTTCGCGCCTCGCGGCACACACGAAGCACCTCCTCGAGCTGCACACGGTCGAATCGATCGAGCTTGCTGGCCGAAGCTCCGAGTGCATCGGTGACGTGATCGATACCATCCGTCCCATTTTCGTGCACTTTCGTTCGACCGATCGACCACGCCACTTCGAGCCGCTCGATTTCCTCGGTTACGATTTCTTTCGTAATGCGCCCGCCATGCGCGAGCGTGGCCATACGCGTGACACACGCATTCAAATCGCGGAAATTTCCCGCCCATAATGCTCGGATCGACACCGCAAATTCCAAAAACATTTCCCGCGCGGCTCGATTCAAGGTGATGTTCACGCCCAGAACTTTGGCCGCCAGCTCCAGCTCGTAATCGAGGTTCGGCTCGATGTCTTCAGGTCGCTCGCGTAATGCAGGAAGGCGGAACGTCCAGAGATTGATACGCGCATAAAGGTCCTCGCGAAATTCACCTCGAGCTGCCAATACGCCAAGATCTCGATTCGTCCCTGCGATCAACAAGAAATCGCTTTTCACTTCTTGATCTGCACCCACGGGGTAAAACGCTTTTTGCTCGATGGCACGCAAAAGCATCGCTTGTTCGTCGAGACCCAACTCGCCGATTTCATCGAGAAACAACAGTCCTCCGTCAGCTTTTCTGAGCAGCCCCGGCCGATCATTCACCGCGCCCGTGAATGCCCCACGCTTGTGACCAAAAAGCGTGGCCATGGCAGCATCACCTCGAAGCGTGGCGCAATTGACCGGAACGAACTCGCCCTGAATCTGCCGACGTGCTTTCTTCAATTCGTGAATACGCGCCGCAAGCTGACTCTTGCCCGCTCCCGTCGGGCCCATGAGCAACATGGGCGCACGCGACGCTTTGGCGACCTCTTCGATACGCTCGATCAATCGATTGAAGGCGACATTGTTCGTTTCAATGCCCGCCTTGAGGAAACTCTGATTGTCTTTGCGCTCGCGGACGAACCGTGACAGAATGCGGTCATAGCGAGACAAATCCAAATCGACGATCGAATACGAACCGGGGCTATCCGGTCCTTCGCGGCGCTCGCGACGCGGCGGAGCCGATTGCACGACTCGCGCGGGGAAATACCGTGCCTCGGTCAATAAAAACAAACAGATTTGCGCAACGTGCGTACCCGTCGTCAAATGCACGAGGTAATCCTCTTGGTCGAGTTTCCAAGGATATGCACGCGCAAGGTCGTGCAGCGTCGCATATACCTCCTCGAAATCCCACGGGTCTTTCCACGCGACATCGAGCCGCTCGACCGTCGTTTCTGGCGACACGTGCCGAACGTCCGACGTAACCTGCTCGGCTAAATCACGACCAGTCTTGTCGTGAAGCAACACGAGACGACTGACGAGCAAATCTTCATGTTGGCAAAGCGCAATGGTCGGACGCCACCGGTCCCAACGACCGGGACCTCGTCCAGCGTCGAGCGTGGTGCCGAGGATGCTGAAGATCACCAAGGGACGGGAGGGCATGAGCAAATTATACAACTTTATCTGAACTTATCCAACTGTATATGACTCGACCCTCAAAGAGCCCCTTTCGCACTCGGCATACATCGTGCATTCTACCCACCTCGAGGAAATTGCCATGACCGAGTCGACTCATGTGACGTTTGAAGCTTCCGGCGGCGTGCCCATTAAGGCGTGGGTGAAAGGTGTGCCATTCGAGGCCGAAGCCGAGGCGCAATTGCGACGCGTGGCCGCGCTGCCCTTCGTGCATAAGTGGGTCGCCGTCATGCCCGACGTGCATGCCGGAAAGGGAGCGACCGTGGGAAGCGTGATTGCGACGACGGGCGCGATCATTCCGGCCGCGGTGGGCGTGGATATCGGATGCGGAATGATTGCCGTCGAAACGACAATGACGGCATCGCAATTGCCCGACGATTTGAAAGCCATTCGTTCCGCCATTGAAAAGGCCGTTCCGCATGGCCGCACGAACAATGGAGGACCTGGTGACCGAGGCGCTTGGAAAGATCTGCCCGCGCGCGTAGCGGATGCGTGGCGCGAGCTGGAGCCGGGTTACAAACAAATTATCGAACGCGATGCGAAGATCGGTCGCGGCGTGACGCCGGAACATCTGGGAACGCTCGGTACGGGAAACCATTTTATCGAGATGTGCCTGGACGAACGGGATCACGTTTGGCTCATGCTGCATTCGGGATCGCGAGGCGTGGGAAACCGCATCGGAAGCTTGTTCATCGAGCGTGCGAAGCGCGAAATGGAAAAGTGGATGATTCATTTGCCCGACACCGACCTGGCGTATTTGCCTGAAGGGAGCGAACACTTTGGCGCGTATTACGACGCGGTGAAGTGGGCGCAGGAGTATGCTCGGACGAACCGCGCCTTGATGATGGAAGCAACGCTCGAATCCTTGCGTCAGACGGGCCTGCTGCCTGCGTTCGAGCTGGGAAGCGAAGCTGTTAATTGCCATCATAACTACGTGGCGAAGGAACACCATTACGGAAAAAACGTGTGGGTAACGCGCAAAGGTGCAGTTCGAGCGGGCGAAGGCGAGCTGGGAATCATTCCCGGAAGCATGGGCGCAAAAAGTTTCATCGTCCGCGGGAAGGGAAATCCGCAATCGTTCTGTTCGTGTAGCCACGGAGCGGGACGAAAGATGTCGCGTACGGCGGCGAAGAAAGCTTTTTCATTGGAAGACCACGCGCGAATGACGGCCGGGATCGAATGCCGCAAAGATGCCGACGTAATCGATGAAACGCCGGCCGCGTACAAGTCGATCGATGACGTAATGACTGCGCAAGCGGATTTGGTCGATATCGTCCATACGCTGCGTCAGGTGGTATGCGTGAAAGGGTAATGTCCATGTTGACGTTGGATGGATCGACAGGCGAAGGCGGCGGGCAAATTCTACGTACTTCGCTCGCTTTGTCGATGGTGACGGGACAACCTTTTCGCGTGTTTTCGATTCGCGCGCGGCGAGCACGTCCGGGCCTGATGCGACAGCATTTGTGCGCCGTGCGGGCCGCCGCAGAAGTATCGGGCGCGACGCTGTCGGGAGATGAAATCGGCTCGAAAGAATTGGTTTTCACTCCATCCGCGCCGCGTGCCGGGACGTACCATTTTGCGATTGGCAGCGCCGGAAGCGCCACGCTCGTATTGCAAACGGTGCTGCCCGCGCTGCTTCTGACCAAAGGCCATTCCACGGTGGTGCTCGAAGGTGGTACGCACAATCCAATGGCTCCGCCGTGGGACTTTCTCGACCGTAGTTTCTTTCCCATGCTGCGTCGTTTGGGAGCGAAAATCACCGGCGAGCTGACTTCCTATGGGTTTTACCCGGCCGGAGGAGGTCGCGTCGAAGTTTCAATCGAAGGCGGCGCGGACTTGGGAGAATTGGTTTTACCGGAACGAGGTTCCCTGGTAAAAACCCAACTTCGCGGGCTCGTATCGCAAATATCCGGAGCCGTTGCCGTGCGCGAAGTGGAGAGCTTTCTTGCGGAAGTGCCTTGGGAGCGCTCGTGCGGGCGCCCCGAAGTCATTCGCAATAGCCCCGGGCCCGGCAATGCTCTGGTCGCTGACCTGGAATGCGAACACGTGACGGAGGTTTTCACGGCTTTCGGCGAACGCGGAGTGCCCGCAGAATCCGTCGGCCAGCGTTTGGCAAACGAGGTGAAACGTTACTTGAATGCAGGCGTTCCCGTAGGCGAACACCTCGCCGACCAATTGCTTTTGCCGATGTCATTAGGGAAAGGCGGGACCTTCCGGACGCTCGCGCCAAGCGACCATACGCGCACGCAAGCTGAAGTCATTCGTGCTTTTTTGGGAACGGAAATCCGCTTTCGATCAGCCGCCGAAGATGACGTGCTGGTCGAGGTTCCCGGCTCGGCTCTTAAAGCCCCTTCCAACTAAACGTCACCGAACCGGACGGTAAACGCGGCGGCTCGAGCGACAGGATGTAATCGACGCGGCGATTACGCGCCTCGGCTTTCTCGTCACCCGATTTCACGATCGGTGTGTACTCGCCAAACCCTTCGAATGCGATCGGCATTTTGAGGCCCTTGCTACGGAACCACGCTGCAATGGCCTTGGCACGCTTACGCGACAACGTGAAGTTGTGCTCCGGGCTGCCCACCGTGTCGGTATGACCGCCGATATACAAAGCAATACTCTTCAGGTCCTTGTGGCGCTCGGCAATTTCTTTGATCTTGTCGAGGCTCGATTGAAGCTTGGGCGTTTCCGAATCGCGAATTGCGTCCGAATCACTCTCGAAGTTGACTTCTTCGTGATCGATCGACACGTTCCACGGGGTGAGTTGCATACCCACGTAACGCCCTGACGTGTCGTATACCCAAACCTCGATACGCAAAATGGGCTCGATACGCGCTGGCACCCACGACACCGAGAGCGCAGTATTCGCGGCCGCGCCATTGAAACCTTGTGCTGATTCGGCAATCACTCGGCCCGATTCGCCGAATACTTTGAGTTCCACCTTGCACGTCGGATGGTTCAACTTGACCTGCAAGCGGTGATCGTCGAGCTGAACTTGCGCCCGATCGATGCTCATTTCGAGTTTTTTCGTGGCTGCCGGAGCATTTGCTGGCGGCTCGCACGAAATGGCCGGCGGCTTCGGCACCTCGACCGGCTCCGCGCTCTTGGGCGCTGCATCGGCCGGCGCATCCGCCTTCGCTTCGGCAGACTTGTCCGAGGCAGCAGGCTTGTCGTCCGCAGATGGTGTCTGGTTATCGCTCGGTGCTTTATCCGCCACCGGATCCGAATCCGGCGGAGGCGGCGGCGCGCCAGCGCAGCCAAAGCTCAAAGCCAGCAAGGAACAGAGCGCGAAAGGTACTGCTTTGACCATGAGCCGAGCAGTACCGCAAATGCCCACGCGATTCCAGGGTAAAACTACGTCAAAAGATCAGGTGCGCAGAAGCCGAGCGTGGATGACGGGCGGCTTGCGCGACACGCGCCGCTCCAAAACTTCGCCCACGCGAAGCAGAACGTGCTCGTCCCAAGGTCGTCCCATGAGTTGAATGCCAATGGGGCGGCTTTTCGCATCATAACCGCCAGGAACGGTGAGCGCGGGATTGCCCGACAGGTTCGCCGGGAATGCATAACGCATGAGACCGCTGGTAATTTCGAGATTGCTTTCGCCGCGCGGGAAAACATCGCCAGCAATGGGAGGAGCCGGCAGCGCCGTCGTGGGAGTGACCAGCACGTCGACTTTTGCGAATACATTGGCCATGTGCCGCTGAAAGCGCGTACGCATGCGTTGCGCTTGCACGTAATCGCGTGCCGTGAGCGCTCGTGCGAGGGCGAGATTGATTCGCACACCGAGGCCATAATCACGCCGATGCTCGGCGTCGTACCGCTCCATCGTCGTCGCCATTTCCGCCAGAATGGTAATCGCCTGGGCAATACGCGCTCGGTCCAGCTCGGGCACGGCGACTTCGACGATTTCCGCGCCACGCTGCCGAAATACGTCAATCGCATCCCATACGCAACGTACGACGTCCGGTTGAGAATGCTCGACCCACGGCCTATAAAAACCAATTCGCATTCCGCGCAAATCGTCATTACCGAACCCCGTGAGATGAACGGGTGGCTGATAAAGAGAATCGTGATCTCGCGGTTCGGGGCCAGCCATGAGCGCATAAGCGAGCGCGACGTCGCGAACGGTGGCACCGAGCGGTCCGACATGACCAACGCTTGCGCAGAGCGGAAAGGACCCCTGCTCGGTAATGCGGCTCCAAGTCGCTTTGAGGCCGACAATGCCGCACAAAGCAGCAGGAATACGAATGGATCCGCCTCCATCGGCGCCAATCGAAATGGGACATAGCCCGGCCGCAACACTAACCGCCGAGCCACTCGAAGAACCACCCGGGTAATGCCCGGGCGCATAAGGATTCGTAGGCGTGCCGTGATGCGCATTAAACCCGGACGTGTCGATGCCAATCTCGTACATGTTGACTTTGCCGAGAATGACCGCACCGGCTTTACGCAAACGCGCGACACTGGCAGCATCTTCGGTCGCGAGGGTTTTAATGAATCGCGTGCCGACGGTCGTGTGATATCCGGCGACGTCGATTTCGTCTTTGACCGTAATGGGCACTCCATCGAGCGGTCCGAGCGGCGCATTTTGACGATATCGCTCGCGACTGGCGTTTGCTTCCGCCAGCACGCGCTCGCTATTTCGTTCGATGAAAATGTGCATGGCGCCATCGCCGGTATCGAGCCGCTGAACAGCCACCAGGAATCGTTCGGCGACGGTCACCGGATCGGCACTGCCGCAGCGGTAAGCTCGAATGAAGTCCGCGGCGGATTCAAATGAAAATCCGAGCGTTGGGCGGGCATCGTTAATGATGGCTTCGAGGTCGACGGGGCTCGTGGCAGCCGCGTCAAACGATGCCGTGCGTGGAAGATCCGGGCCGACAGTGGGCGGCTCGGGAATGTCGGCGCGGCGAAACTCCAAAATGCCGAGGTCCTGCAGGAGCTTATGAGAAGCGAGCAGGCCGGTGGCAGGGTTTTCAAGCGTTATCGCGGCAGCTTCGAGCGCGCGGCCGGTCAAACGAGGTGCTTTGGCGGTGCCGAGATCGTAGGTCATATTTTTGTTTCACGCCGAGGCTTTGGCCGCGGCCTTGTCGCCATAAAAATTGCGCAACTCTTCCTCGCCGCCTTCGGGACCAACCAGAATGAGTTTGTCCCCATGGATCGGGATGAAAAGCGCTGTGGGATTGAGTTCGCGTTTCGATTTGCGATCGATCGCGACAATGGTCATCCCCGTGCGGGTACGAACGTAGTTTTCGCCCAAAGGTTTGTCCAGCAGCAATGGTAGCTGCTCGACCTGCATTTCGATGATTCGAATGCCAGTGGTTTTGGAAACATTCGTAGCGTGCTCGCCATGGTCCGTCGTCGGATTGAGCATCATTGCGCTGACTTTGGTCGCGCTGAGCACTGGCGGGCAAATGACTCGATCCGCACCGGCTCGAATGAGCTTCGATTGGGTCGATGGCTCTTCGGCACGGGAAATGATGCTGAGCGAAGGACTTATTCCACGCACCGTGAGCGTCACGAAGACATTGTCCGCGTCTTTCGGAAGGCAAGTCGCGAGCGCTTTGGCATGGGCAATTTGCGCCTCCTCGAATACCGATTCCTCGTGAGCATCCCCGACGACGACCAAATATCCGTGATTCTCGGCTTCCTGTGCCTTCAATGGATGTCGTTCAATCAAGACAAACGGCGCTTGCTTTTCGGCCAATGCCGCACAAAGCGCTTTGCCCATTCGGCCATAACCGACGACGATTTGATGCTGGCGAAGTTGGGCAATTTGCTGCTTGATTTTTTTGCGTTCCATATTTTTTTTGATTTCGCCACTGACGGCAAAGGCAACGAGATTGCCAGCCGCATAAACCGTCGTGAAAATACCCGCGACCATGAGCGCAAGCGCGACCGGCTTCTCTGCCTCGCCCACCGCCTCCATGCCTACGGTCGTCAAAATGATGACCGTCAGATAAATGGATTGGAACCAGCTATGTCCGCCGGTCACCTTCAATCCAACCGTGCCGGCAACAACAAGCGCCACGATGAGAATGACGCTCAGACGTAGTTGGCGAGCCGGATTGGACATTGTTCTCCGTCAAACCTCGAACAATTGATCCCGCACGGTCATCAATGCAAAGCCCAATAAATTCTTTCCGGGCCATGCAGTTGGATCTTTGGCACGCGGATCGTCTCGATGAAGTCCAATTCCCCAAATGGCGTCCTCGGGACTCGCCTCGACGAGCACACTCGGTGCAGAACCGCGCAACCATATGCCGAGACGCGGGTTTTGCGAAAATTTGGCAATGTTACCTTCCAAAACAACGTCGATGCTACGCTCGCTCCAGATTTGCGCATCGAAATTCCGCACCTTGCGCCCGATTCTCTTGACTTCCTCAGGCGACTTCAGCGCCAGAATTTGCTCGAACGCCTCGATGTCTCCGAACGTGCGCGCTTTCTGGGCCATCATATAGTGCTCGGACGTCGCATAATGCACGCCGCCAAGCTCAAAGCCCGCATCGAACCACTGGCTGCAACAACTCGGTCCAATCCGACCATCACCCTCGGGTCGATGCCCCCAGAAGAAGACGAATTGCAAGAGCTGCCCTGCGGCGATTCTCGGTAGAAGCTGCTCACGGTCGTGGCCTAAGGGCATTTGCTATAGTTAACGCCGACGATCGCGACCGTCAACTGGCATCAACAGCCGTCCACAAGTCGCCGAGTCTCGGCGATAAATGCCTCAACGACAACGTGCACTTCCGTTGACGGGTTTCTCAATCGGTCGTCCTCTCGAAGGCCCACGAGCAATTTGGCGCGCTCAATAGCGGCCGTCATCTTGTCCCAAAGGACGTCGAAGCCTTTGAACGACCCCTTGTCATAATCGGGCAAGTGTTTTCTTAGATCTCTATAAAGCACGTCGCGCTTGGGGTAAGCGCGTCCACCATGAGCAAAGTGAAGTAAGTACCAGATCTCAAAGCACGGGGACGACACAGCGACAGTAAGCCCATTGGCATTGGCCTTGTCCAATGCTTTGAAAATCGATTCATGGTCGTCGGCATCGATCACACAGAAGGTCGTGTCGACAATGCGTCCTGCTTTTTGATGCGCTCGCCGTCGCTGGATGGCAAAGTCAACAACGCTAATTGGAGCGCTTCCGCATTCCCTTCCGCAAACTTCGACGCGACTGGTTTCCAGCCGCAGATGATCACGAAGCGCATTGAAGTACGCCGGTGCAGCCTTCGCGTCCTCGCAAACGACGAGCAGCAAACGACGGGGTTGCCTTTTTCCAGGCTTGCGCGACAGCTCGGCCTCCGAACGCACTCGCCGCTTCCAGCCTGGCCCCATGCTCATCGACGTGTGCCCTTTCCTTCCGATTGCATTTCGCTCAGCGCAAAGTCGCCAAGAAATGGGATTGCACCATAACGCCCCTCCAGATATCCTTTTTGCAATGCCTCATTGCGTCTCGGAGAAAATTCGAGCAGTGAATAGAAACGGCTTTTGCCCGGCGGTTCTTTTTCGACGAACCAGATTTGATCACGTCGAAATAGCTCAGGATCGAGGAGCGTCGTGTCATGAGTATTGAAAAAGAGCTGCGCGCCCTTGCTGTTGCTTTTCGGATCATGAAATAGTCCGATGATTTTGCGAACCAGAAGCGGATGAAGGCTCGCGTCCAATTCGTCCATCGCCAACACAGCGCCTCGGGAAAGACAAGTCATGATTGGGGAAAGCAAAGTGAAGTATTTTATAGTTCCTTCTGACTCATCGGCGAGGTCGAAAAGCACCGGCCCGACCGCAGTTTCATGGGACGTTTTTATCTCATAGACCTCTTCATTGCTGCTCGATACAAAAAAAGACCGAGCTGTGGATATTTCGGGCTGATTGCGCAGAACATCAACTTTATGTCGCCTCACAACGACATTCTGAATTCCTACGTCTGCATCGCCCAACAACTTCGCAAGTGAGGTTCTGCCTTTCTCTGGCCAGGTCTCGAACATACGAGCTGTATTCTCTACGCTGACGTGCGCTGCCTGGCGAACCGTGATTCCCCGCGTCAGCGCTTCATGAATCGGTATCAGTTGCTCTTGATTCAATTGCGCTGCCACGCTGAGAAATAGAGCGTTGGGACGAGTCGCTGAAAATATCCTCGACTTCTCACCTTTCAAGCCACTGCCGAATTGCATTTTAGGTTTGTCGCCATCCCATGAACGCTCAAACCAAAGCTGTGAAACCTTACGCGGGTATGCAATGAGCCATTCCTCCCAAATACGCCGCACGTCGACCGCATAACCATATTGATAGCGGACGCCATCCAGTAAAAATGCAACTTCGAACCGAGTCGGTTTCCCCGACCACTCGGAGTCTAGTCGAAATGGCTGAATGTCGTGCGCAGAATCCTTCGCCGAATTGTCGATATGGCGCGCAAATTCAGCAAGCGCTCGGACGATATTGCTTTTGCCCGATGCATTGGCACCGTAAAGCACTGCGCTCGTCAATAGCTTTTGTGAACGAAGCCCTGGAGCATCGACAGCAGCCTGACCGAGCGCATTCGAGCGATGCTTGCTCGCCACGAAGCTAATCGTCTGCTTGTCGGCAATTGACCGGTAGTTCTCAACCGAAAACTCGATGAGCATGCGCACCGTTTCCCACAATCACCCAATCTTCGCAATAATTTTGCACAAGTTGCGCAAATTTTAATCAGGAACGCGAGGTTCGGTCCGCCCAGTTTGCTGCTCGTGGTCGTGAGAGCGAAAACACGTACGCCTCCGCCGAAACCGTTCCCGCTCCCAACACAACCTCTTCACTCCATCTTCAATGCCCCCCAGACAAACCCTGCCCACGCGCCCACTCGCTCGCTTGCAAGAACTCTCGACAAAGGCGCCCAACACGGGCATGACGGGCTCGTGCTGCGGCTCGTCGTCTCCCCACGAAACGAAGCGCGCCTCTCGGCCGCAGAAACGTTTCTGGTCGAAGCGCCAAGCGACACGGAAGTGCTGCTCGTTGGTGCATCGCGCGGTGCCGCGCTCGATCTCGCCGCACGTGTGGGCGCTAAACGCGGAGCGACTTTCGGCCTGCATCGACTCACCCTGAGCCGTCTCGCGGCCCGTCTCGCTGCGCTCGATCTCGCCAAACGTGGGCTCGTTCCAGCAACTCCGCTCGCGACCGAAGCCATCGTTTCGCGTGCCGTGGCAGATGCGCTCGCTCGCCGCCTGCTCGATTATTTCGCGCCCGTAGCAAAGACGCCGAGCTTTTCTCGGACTCTCGGCACAACGCTCGCCGAGCTGCGTTTGGAGCGAATAACGCCGGAAGACATTCGACGAGACGATCCACGCAGCCGCGACATTCGCACATTGCTGAGCCTGTACGAAACACATCGCTCGAACGCGAAGATCGCCGATCGCGCAGATGTCTTTTTGGCGGCCGCTAAAGCCGCGTGTGAAGCGCCAGATGTGCGTCGCTCGCTGCTCGTGCTGCTCGATGTCCCCATCACTTCACGCGCTGAAGAAGTTTTCGTGACCGAACTCGTTCGTGCTGCAAAACAAGCGATCGCAACCGTACCGATGGGCGATGGTCGAGCCGAGCGAGCGCTCTCGGTATTGGCGGACAAACGCCTGGACGTATTTCCCGACGAACCCTCGTCGTCGCTGTCTCGATTGTGTCGATACATTTTCGCCACCGAGGAGGTCAAACCCGCGGAAGCAGGCGACGACGTCGCGTTTTTCTCGGCACCGGGCGAGCGTCGAGAATGCGTGGAGATCTCGCGCCGCATTTTGGCGGAAGCTCGTCGTGGCGTGCGTTTCGACGACATGGCGGTTTTTCTTCGCGCACCAGAGACATACGCCGGACTGCTCGAAAGTGCGTTCGCGCGAGCGAAAATTTCAGCTCATTTCGCATTTGGATCGTCCCGTCCAGAACCTTCGGGCCGCGCATTGCTCGCGCTTCTGGCGTGCCGCGCAGAAGACCTGTCTGCACGACGTTTTGCTGAATATCTGTCACTTGCTCCGAACTCGAAGGAAAATCGTTTCACCTCCTACGAAAAGCGCCAGCCCGTCGTCCGCTCCGATCTTCTAGGAGCATTGCTCGATGGCGAAATCGTTACGCTCGTGAACGATTCCGAATCGAGTTCCACCACGACAAACCCGGTGGCTCGGTCATCTTCGGGGTCCTGGGATCGCCTGCTCACGGAAGCTTCGATCGTTGGACGCAAAGAACGCTGGCCCAGACGCCTCGACGCACTCGCCAAGTCGTTCGAGCGCGAAATAACGACGCTGCGACAAACCGATCCCGCATCACCTCGGATCGAAACAGTAGAGCGCGAGATCCAATCGCTCGGAGAGCTTTCGCGCTTCGCCCTGCCGCTGGTGGAAACGCTGGCGGCGCTTCCGGATCGCGCGAGCTGGAGGGATTGGCTGGACAAACTTACGCAACTTGCCAAGCAAGCGCTCGAACAGCCGGACGTGGTGATCGCGGCCCTCGGCGAGCTTAGTCCGATGGCGGATTTGGAGGACGTGACGTTCGACGAAGTACGACGCGTTCTCGACGGACGGCTGGGGAAAAAAACAGTGCCTCCATCGGGGCGACGATATGGCGAAGTATTCGTCGGAACGCCGGATCTGGCGCGTGGGCGCTCGTTCGCGGTGGTCTTCGTTCCGGGGCTCGCCGAGCGATTGTTTCCCGAAGCGCCGCGCGAAGATCCGATTCTGCTCGATGTCGATCGGCGAGCCATCAGCAAAACGTTATGGACTCAAACGGATCGTGGTCAACATGAACGTCTGCTGTTGCGACTTGCTGTAGGCGCGGCGCGCGAGCGAGTGCACCTGTCGTACCCGCGAGTCGAAGTAACGGCTGGCAGGCCGCGAATGCCTTCGTTTTACGGGCTCGATGTGCGTCGAGCGACGACGGGAGTGCTGCCCGATCACGACGCGCTCGAACGCGATGCAGCCGCTGCATCGGGCACGCGTTTGGCTTGGCCTGCGCCGGACAAACCTGAAGACGCCATCGACGATGCGGAACACGACTTGGCGATGCTCGGGCTGCTCCTGCACGCATCGAATAACGTTCTTACCGAGGGTAGAGCGCAATATCTGCTCGACTTGAACCCGCACCTGGCGCGGTCGTTACGAACGCGATCTGCGCGGTGGGATCGGCATTTCTCGCCCCATGACGGCATCATTCGCATCACGGCGGCGACGGCACCGGTGCTCGCAGCAAACAGGCTTCGCGTGCGCTCGTATGCGGTGACGGCGATCGAGAAGTTCGCAGCTTGTCCGTATCGATTTTTGCTCGCAGCGATTCACAAGCTGCCCGCGCGTGAACGACGCACTTCGCCCGACCGGCTCGATCCGATCACGCGTGGCGTGCTGTTTCATCGCATTCAGGCAGGCGCGCTGGCCGCACTGGAAAAAGAAGGCTCGTGGCCTTTGAGTTTGTCCACCAAAACCCGAGCGCTAGAAGTGTTGGATACGTGTCTCGACGAAGCCGCACGAGATCACGAGGAACGCGTGCTGCCTACGGTGGCCAGTGTGTTTCGCGACGAGATGCAACGCATGCGTGTCGAGTTGCATGGATGGGTGGCGGCGGTGATCCAAGAAAGCCTTCATTTGCAGCCGATTCACTACGATTTGTCGTTCGGGCTTCCGCCGCACGAGCATGAAGATCCGCGTAGCGTCGCGTCACCCGCGGTGCTCGAAGAAGGGTATTTGCTGCACGGAGCGATCGATGTCGTGGAACGTCATGCGTCGGGTGAACGTCGCGTGACGGACATCAAGACGGGGACGAGCTTCGCAAAGCCGGCGATGGTGATCGCGGGCGGCGAAGTGCTCCAGCCGGTGCTGTATGCCCTTTCGTACGAAGCCGTATGGAATGAGCGCGTCGCGGATGCGCGTTTGTCTTTCTGTACCGTCAAAGGCGGGCACAGTGAACACGTGATGGAGATGGACGCGGCCGCTCGTGAAAGCGCAAAGGTCGTGCTGTCGCTCGTCGACGACGCCATTGAAAAAGGGTTTTTCCCACCTGCACCTCGGGAAAACGCTTGTGACAATTGTGGTTATCGACTGGTATGTGGTCCGCGTGAAGAGCGCCGAGCAGCACGCAAAGACGAAAGCACGCTGGACAATGGCGTAATGTTCGCGCGATTGCGCGCAGTACGCAATACGCCTTGAACTGGGTTTCACCCAGGCCCACCAGGGGCTCCGCGCCCCTGGACCCGCGCCAGGGCCAGCCCTGGACCATGCATTGTTTCGTCCGCTTCGCGGGCGAAACAAATAGGGCCAACAATTTTTAGTTTTTGCGGCTTGTGGCTGCATCGAGTCGATTGCCCGCCGCTCGATATTCGAGAATACGCGCGACTTTTTCGATGATCACGGCCGCTGCTTCGACAGGAGGTAATCCTCCGTCGGGGTATATGTTGGACAGGACCGTGTATTCGAACTGAATGCCGGCATTGCCACTGAATGCGATCGCGTCTGCTCGAGCCTGTTCCGGAATACGAAAACACAGATACGCCGACATGCTGCGCGAGGAAGCGACATCGCCACCAGGACGCTCGCCGACGAGATGCACGACGACGGTCGCGTTCAATCGCTGGGCAACGGCTTCGGCGAGTTTTACCCGGCCAAACCGCGCGAGCCTAGGCTGACCGATCGACAAACCTTTGGCACTCAAACCATCAGTGAGAACCGGAAGCAGGTCGGGCACGTTTTCATGTATCGCCTCGGCCGATAACCCATCAGAGACCAGGACCGCGACGGAATGGTTTTCTGCCAGTAGCTGCGACAAACTCGCCGCGGACAAACTCGCTCCCCGAGCCGGCGATCCAAGATGTTCGGCGCGACTGCGCGCTTCGGTTTCGAGGACGTGAAAGGGCGCGATCCGGAGCAATTCTTCGACACGCAGGTCGCTCATGGCAGCTTCGCGGGCCACCGCTTGATGCCAGCGCAACGTGCGCGTCACTTGATCGGTAGGCTTGGGTCCAGCGACGTCGAAGCCAAACGCGAGTGGCGTGGCACGTACGAGATCAACAAGCGCTTCAGGCGACGCAGCGAGTGCTTTTACGTCGGCAAATGCGGGACCTCGTTCAATGCATCCATTTCGCTGCACGAAGATACCGCGCGTCATCGCCCACTGCAGGTATTCGGCAGCGGGGCGTTTTCCGTGGATTTCTCGTAAGGTTTGGACATCGTGGCCACTCGTGTCGAAATACGCGAGCATTCGATCGGCGCCCAGCGGCACGTCCATGTAATAGTTTGCCCCCGCGGCGGTAAGCAGTCCGGTCGCCATTTGTTGTCCTTCGACCGTCACGCCCGCGTGCAGCGTATAGCAGGGAGCCATGCCCATGGGCACGCCGAGCAGTTTGCCCATGAAATGATCTTGCAAATTCGACAGGACCATTTCACGATCATCAAGATGGGTTTCCGGGCCAATGAATCCAGTCACGTTGTTGACCATATAGGGGTCGTACCGGCGGGCCAAACCATAACAACACGCTTCGAGCGTGGCCATGTCGATGCCGTCATGTTTGCCGTAGGTGAATTCGCTGCCTTGCCCCGTCTCGAAATACATGAATTGCTGAGCGTCGGGTGCGAGAGGACCTCGGGCGGCCATCATCGTATAGGCACGGTCGAGCAAGTCCACGGTGACATCGAATTCGGTGACCAACGTATTGTACGTTCCAGCCAAACTTTGGAACATAATCTCCACAGGCGCGCCTTGCTCCAAACACGCTAGCTGCGTTTTCACGTGCGCAAGGACGCAAATTTGCGTGGGCGCGCCGGTTCTTCGGCGCACGGTATCTAAGTGGCGCAAGATGTGCGCAACGTTTTCGACCGTGTCGATAGCTGGATTGACCCCAATGAGCGCGTCGCCTCCACCGACGGAAAGAGACCAAAGAAGCTGCAGCTCGATACTGCGTAAATCATCCGTCGGGTGATTCGGCTGCGCGCGTGAAGACAACGTGCCTTTTGCCCCAAGCAATGTACGCGCTTTGGTCGGTCGCTCGATTTTGCTCGCAATGGTCACGAGTTCGTGCACGTCACATAATTTGGCCACCGCAGCAGCCATGGGACCCGTAAGACCCCGCCCGATACGCGTTATGTCTTCGCCGTTCGCCCGCAGCAAGAGGTTCTTCAATTCACCGAGCGTAAGCGAAGCAATGGACGCATAGGCGTCGAGATCGATATCGTAATTGACGCGCATGATCGGATCGATCTGTCCAGTCGAATCCGTCAGAGGACGAGTGTAGAAGTATTCGATGGTCAACCCGGCGAGAATGGATCGCGCAGCCTCGCGGGTGATTTCATCCGGTGCGGCAAGGCCGGCGTGACGATCGCCCGCTTTGGAAATATCCGCGGCGCCAAGCAGCGCTTTCAGCCCGTGAAACGTCCGAGTGATACCCGATTGCCGAAAGATGTGGACTTCGTCAGGCTGCGGGGACGGAACGGGAATGTCGGTCAACGGTTTTAATGATCGCATTGTTATGCTCCTTCAGCGAAATCCGTGAAAAGAAACGGAAACCATGCCGCCCATCGCTCGTCCCACGTGAATGAATTGCGCCGCGGCTGGCGTCAATTCGTCGAGCACCACGATCGGTCGTGGGGAATTTCCCCAGTCGGTTGCATATCCGCCGAGCGCTTTACCAGCATTTTTGTCCACGAGCAATACGAGCGGTCGGTCGACCGGGTGCTCGTGCAATGCCGCACCAATGCGCTGCCCGAGCGCACGAATTTCTGCGGCTCCGCGCGGCACATTACGCACGATGGCACATGCGCCCGCACGTGACGCGCGCGCAAACGCCACGATGCGGAAAAGCTCGTCCTGCGGAGCGTTGGCATCGAAAATGCCCACAATGGGCAAATCGCCGAGCGGCAAAATATCCGGACGAGGCAAAAATACAGTCGCACCTGATATTTGTGTTTGATGTTCGAGCAGACCATAAAGCGTTGCTTTGCCCATGCTCTCAGAAATGACGACTCGCTGATTCAATGCGGGCGACTTCGCCATGGCCTGCGCCAGCTCGAGACCCAGATCGCCCCAGGGCGACCTCTCTGGCATTCGACGCCGCTCACGCAAAGAGTAAAACAGCTCGCCCACGCCGCCCGAAAAAGCGACATGGACGTCTGCCCGAGAACATTGGCCCAAGGAGAGCATTTCTGGATCATCGACCAATGCCTCGATTTGACGAACCCACGTTGTCACGATGGTTTCGACTTCTGTGCTGGTCAACTCATCTCCAGCATGTTTGCTGATTCCGAGCGAATCGAGAGTTTTTCGACCAAACTCTGACAACCGCTCGATTTGGTAGTTACCCGGAAAAACGACGACATGACGCGCGCCGATCCACGAATACCCCGTCCACAATACCTGACCGGCGCGGCCCAAGGCAATATTCGTGGTTCCGCCACCGATGTCCAAATTGACAATGATTCGATGGGGATGAGCACGCGACAAAGCGCCAACACTGCCTTGGAATGCGAGCCACGCTTCGAGCTTGGGATCATCTGCGGTGGTAATGACCGCATTCGCCAAGCGCGACCGAAGAGCCTGCGCAACGACCTGCGCATTGGGCGCCCGTGCGGCCAAACCCGTCAAAAGACCGCCTCCACCAAAAAGATCAGAGGGAGCAATGTGGGCCGCCTCGAAGCAATGGTCGATCCAGGCGATTATCTTTTTTCCGTCAAGGTCGTTCCCGACGAATGGCGTCAGCGTGGGCTCCGAATGCGCTCGCTCTTCGAGTTGACCGAATTCCGAACCGCGAGCTCCCGCATTGCGTACGATCTTGGCCTCCGCGAACCCCGCACGCAGCGTGGTCGAACCAATATCGAATCCGACGAGTGTGACGGACTCACTCATGTGTTGGCCTGGTACCACGGAACACGATCGCGCTTCAACAACTATCCACCCAGCCGTCGTGCAAGACGCTTCGTCCCGTGCCAACCTCGCTCCAGTTCGGCGTACCATGACGCGGCGGCACATCATTTGAGGTCCAACAGTTTGAGCTCCCACGATCAGCACACAGGCGTTTTACGCGAGCCGTTTCTCGGACTCGAGAACGACGCTCTTTTGGCGGACGCGGACGCTCGCGCGCTCATTCGTACGGCGCTGAATGAAACGATGGTGGTCGAAGCGGCGGCCGGCACGGGCAAGACGAGCGAGCTGGTGCACCGAATGGTCGCCGTGCTGGCCGAAGGACGAGCTGAAGTCGAAGAAATCGTCGCGGTGACATTCACGGAAAAGGCCGCTGGTGAATTGGCATTGCGGCTGCGAAGTGGAATCGAAAAAGCGCGACGAGCGGCGCAGGACGACACCGAACGAGGGAACCTCGAGCGCGCATTGGCGCATTTGGAGGAAGCACGCATCAGCACGATTCACGGTTTTTGCGCGGATTTATTACGCGAGCGACCAGTGGAAGCTGGTGTGGATCCGGCATTTCGCGTAATGACCGAAGCCGAGGCGGAACGGCGTTATGGGGAAGCTTTCGGTCGATATTTGGAAGGCATTCTGATCCGTCCGCCGGAGGGCGTGCGACGATTTTTACGCCGTCGAGATCACGGACCCGGAGCAATCGAGCGGCTGCGGCGAGCAGGATACGAATTGATATCGTGGCGGCATTGCACGGCGCGATGGAAACGGCCCGCATTCGATAGGCGCGCGGCCGTCAACGGCATCTTGACGGCGCTCGGAGAATTCGCAGATCGTAGCGACGGAGCATATGCCGCATTAGATCCACTTTATCGCGACACCGCGCCAGCGCGAGCATTGATTGGTCGCTTGCGGGCGAGTGGCGGCATTGAAACAGGCGACTTGGACGAAATCGAGGCCGACCTTTGTGCACTGGCCAAGCAACGCGACTTCATGCGCCCCCGGCGAGGTTCGGGCGTAAAATATTCGAAAGGCTTGACGCGGAAAGAATTGTTGCTCGCACATGCAACGATGGCCAAGTCGCTCGAGCAATTTCAAATCGCCGCCGATGGAGACTTGGCGGCGCTTTTGCAGGATGAACTCGTAGCGCTGCTCGACGGATATCAAGCACGTAAAGCCGAAACGGGGGGGCTCGATTTCGAGGACTTGCTGATGCGCGCAAGAAACCTCGTGCGTGACGTGGGCGAGGTGCGCCGAGCGTTTCAAGCTCGATATCGGTGCATTTTCGTCGACGAATTTCAAGATACCGATCCGCTGCAAGCCGAAATCTTGATGCTGCTCTCTGCGGACGATGGCAATGTGCAATCGTACCGGGAAGTAAAACCGATTCCAGGAAAACTGTTTCTCGTCGGTGATCCCAAACAAGCAATCTATCGTTTTCGTCGCGCGGATTTGTCGATTTACGAAGAAGTCAAACAATTGCTCGTCGCCAATGGTGCACGATTCGTGGAGCTGGCAACGAGCTTTCGTGCGGTCCCCACGATTCAGCGATTGATCAACCGCGCATTCGCGCCCGTGATGACCGGCGATACGCACCTGCTCGAAGCGCGCTATACGAAGCTCCTTCCAGCTCGCCCCGACATTGCAGGGCAGCCGGCCATCGTGGTTTTGCCCGTCCCTGAGCCTCACGGCAAACAGCGCCTCACGGTAGCGGCGGTGGAACAAAGCACGCCCTCCGCCATTGGTGCTTTTCTCGATTGGTTGTTTCATGAAAGCGGCTGGAAAGTCACCGAGCGGGACCGGCGTGGAGAATTGGTTCCCGTGGCGCCACGTCACGTGTGTTTGCTTTTTCGACGATTCGAAAGCCACGGGGAAGATGTCACGCGAGCCTATGTCGAAGCGCTCGATGCGCGCGGCATTCCGCATGTGCTCGTGGGCGGAAAATCGTTTTTCGCCCGGGAAGAAGTCGAAGCGATGCTCGCCGCCTTGCGGGCCATCGAACGTCCGGACGACGAGCTGGCCGTCTTTGCCACGCTGCGTGGATCGCTCTTTGCAATCGGCGACGAGGCTTTGCTCGAATATCGGTACGTGCACGGAAGACTGAATCCAAAACAGATTCCCGATGCAGTGGCCTCGCCAAACCTTGCGCCCATCAAAGATGCTTTGAAACTACTCGCGCATCTGTCGGACGAACGGAATACGCAACTGATTGAAAGTACAATCACGGCCTTGTGTAATGCGACGCGAGCGCATGTCGGGTTTGCCCTACGCCCATCGGGTGAACGCGCATTAGCGAACGTGCTGCATATTGCGGAAATCGGACGAGCCTATGAAGCGTCGGGGGGCACTTCATTCCGAGCTTTCGTCGAGCACCTCGAAGAAGACGCGGCACGGGGGCGAGCGCCGGAAGCGCCCATTTTGGAAGAAGGCGGCGACGGAGTCCGGATCATGACGGCTCATCGTGCTAAGGGGTTGGAATTTCCAGTTGTCGTATTGGCGGACATTACTGCGCGGCTTGGTGCACAAGCGACAAACCGATACGTGGATGCATCGCGCGGGCTCTGTGCATTGCGGCTCGGGGGCGTAGCGCCGTGGGACCTGGTCGAAAATGAAGAATTGGAAAGGAAGCGCGACGAAGCCGAAGGCGTACGGCTCGTGTACGTCGCTGCCACGCGCGCTCGGGATTTGGTAATTGTTCCGGCGGTTGGTGACGAACCTCGATTTCCAGCGGCATCATGGGTAGGCCCAATTCATAAAGTCATCGCTCCTGCTGCGGGTGCTGGTCCGCTGGCCGAAGAGGCCCCAGGTTGTCCGCCGTTTGGCGAGGATACGGTTTTGGCGCGCCCGGCTGGATTACTGCCCACGCCGAACACAGTTCGTCCGGGGTTGTATCGTTTGCCCGAAAATGAACCGTCCGGACAAACTCATGCGGTCGTGTGGTGGGACGTGCGGCTTTTGGATATCGAGCGCGAGCCGGCATTCGGTGTGCGTCGAGAAGACATGCTGCGCAAGGATGCGCCGGTCGGTACGGTCGAAGAGGACCTCGAACGATATCGACAATGGGCGCGGGAGCGACCGGCCGATCGAGAACGGGGAGCCAAACCGCTTTATGCGATGCAAACGGTGACGGAACGTGCCGAATCGATGGTGGACGAGCCAGCGAATGTCGTGATTGCCGAAGTGCCGCGTGAGCCAGGTAGACCCACGGGCTCGCGTTTTGGCGAAGTGGTGCATTCGGTGTTGTCGCAAGTTCCGCTTTCCAGTGATTGGGCGACGATTGAAGCAACCGCAGTGTTATCAGGGCGCCTGTTTGGCGCGACAGACGTTGAAATTCGAGCTGCGGCACGCGCAGTGCAGGCGGCGCTCGAGCATCCCATTCTCGTGCGGGCACGAACAGCCGAGTCGCGAGGGGAATGCCGGCGCGAGACGCCGGTCAGCTTAATGGCCGAAGACGGAACGTTGATTGAAGGAATCGTGGATCTGGCGTTTCGAGAAGCGCCACGCTGGACCGTCGTGGACTTCAAGACGGACCGAGAAATCGTGCGCGCAGGTCCCGTGTATGCGCGTCAAGTATCGCTCTACGCTGTGGCGATCACTCGATCGACGGCAGAGCCGTGCGAAGCGATTCTGCTGCGCGTGTGAAAGATGGCAGATTCAGCGTTCCGGGAATGATGACGATCTGAAGCGGAAACAATCTTTCGTAGGGCCCATTTAACATTCGCATGGGGCGAGAGTTGGGACTATCGTGGCGCGCATGACGCCCCTTCTCAAGCGCGCGCTCGATCAAGCTGCGGTGTGGCATCGAGATCAGAAACGGAAATATCCTGGGATTGATGTGCCGTACGTCAGCCATTTGGCGGGTGTGGCCGTAATTTTGGCGAAACATGGTTTCGATGACGAGGTCATTGCAGCGGGGGCACTGCACGATTCAATCGAAGATTGCAACGTGACGGCCGAGGAGATTGCTCGGTTGTTTGGCGAGCGCGTGGCAAAGCTGGTGACGGCGGTGAGCGAAGCGGACAAGACGCAAACGTGGGAGATGCGCAAGATGCGGTATCTCGAGCAGTTCTCGAAAAATCCCTGGGAGGCGCAAGCCATTACAATGGCGGACAAGATCGATAACTTTCAATCGATCATCGTTTGCCAAATGTCCCACGGTGATCCTTGGGCGATGTTCAAACGGGGTCGACAAACGCAGATGCAGCAATTTTATGAATTGCAGCAGCGAATTCGAGCCCTGACGCCGCACCCATTGATTGATGCGTTCAATGAAACGCTGGGGCAGCTAGAGAAGTTGGGTTAACGCGAACGCGTCGCAAGAAAGAGCCGTGCAACAAGTCTGTACGGACCTTCAGTTCCGTACTTGTCCAGTGTTTCCTGATCTATGCCTTCTACGCTGTTGACGGCGTTGCGTAGGTTCTTCCATACCTGCCGGCGAGCTTTGCAGCGCGAAGGCTCATTGAGCCCGAATACGCGAATGGTCAAACGCACACGCGCTCTTGTTTTGCGATCGCGCTCAGGAGCGGGAGAAAGTTTTCCATCGTCGGGATCGAAAGCAATCCACTGCTCTACGGGATCGACGTCGGGACGAAGAAGCTTACACGACCATTGCGTGCCTTTGAACTTTGTATTGCATGCCTGGCAGGCGGGATAAAGGTTCGGCCAGTGAAGCCCCGTGCTCCGATCGAAATGGCACGGAATGAAGTGGTCGATCGTCTCGCTGGAAGTGAGGCGAAGCTCTCCATCGCAATAAGAACAATTGCTCGGCTCGCCAACCGGGCGTACGCATTCATGAAACCATCGTGCCAACGCCTTCTTATCGTGCGCCCACTTGTTCAGCGCGTCGCTCGCTTCCGTGATGCGGTCGAGGTATTGCCGCTCTTTGCCGGCCCAGAAAGACGGTGCGGGTTGCCGATCGAAGCGATTCATGCCGCGTGCTCGCGAAGTTTTTCTGCAATCAACGCGCGCACGGGGACCTCGCGCATGGACACCACGGTGCGCACTTCGTCATTCAAACCGAGCAGAAAATCGCGGGCCTTGACGAAGACGTCCCAGTCGATTTCTTGTTTCGCACGAATGGCCCGAATGGCCCGCTCGTGGACGTCGAGAGCGTTTCGAGTTTCGTCGTCGACGAACCCGGATGGTGCGTCGAAGATCTCCGAAACGACCCACTCGAGCGACTGACCGGGCGCGAGTCGAACTGGCTCGATTTTGCCGGAGACTCTACCCGTGACCGGGTCGGGTTTGATACGAAAAACCGTACCTTCGCCCGCCGAAGCGACGACGAACGGGGAATGCGTGGTCGCATAAATGCGGGCATTAGGGAACAGATCACGTAACGCGGGCAAAATGCGCGCTTGCATACGTGGATGGAGGCTTTCTTCGATCTCGTCGAGAATCAGCCAGAAGTCCTGATCGAATGGCGACTTTTCCTTGTCGGCCCAATCGATGCGCTCGAGACGTACCAATAAATCTGCGAGCCATGAAATGGTGTTGCGCATGCCCTCACCGAGTAGATCGATGGGTACTTCCTGGCCGTTGAAGAGAATCCGAGGCGCGCTATTTCCGATTGGAAATTCAATGGTGACTTTGCGGTCTAAAACGCGCGATAGTGCGACTTCGACCCGCTCGAGGCTTTGCAGCCGAGAATCGGCGAGGCGTTGATACGTAGAGACGTCTTGCGTGCGCGATTTTTCCGATGCGTAGATTTTGGCTTGGATACGTTCGAATTCGGTATTGACCAAGAATTGACCGAAGTACGCGGATGCTGGGTGATCGAGGCCAAAAGACAGTGCACCGTCCAGAGGATCACGCTCAATGGGCTTGGGACCAAGGCAGTCTACTTGCGCCGTGGGAGAGTGTCCTTTGTACGCAAACAATGTCCAGCCAACTGCTGTCGACTTCATCCCTTGGAGTTTCGATACGCGCAATTCATCAACACCAGCGATAGCGGACTCGACGAAGGGCTGTGTCGCATGCGCCAACAACAAGACGCTTCGCCGATGATCCGTCACTTCAATGCTTGCGGCCCAGTTTTCCTGGCGAAACCGGCGTCCCAAGCTTTGCGCAGGATAGCGCATCAAAGATCCGGACAAGATGCGCATCGGTTGGAACTCAAGCCAATGCCCCACGTAGACCGCAATCGTCTCCGCAATCGTCGTCTTCCCGCACCCGTTCGGCCCTTCGAACAGCACCACTTCGCCTTTTCCCGATGGCTCGGGGAATTCCAACACGGCGTCGTCGAACGGACCGATGCCCTTTAGCTCGAGGCGAGTGATGCGCATGGCGGCATCTTGCCTCGGATCGAGGCACGTGGGCGAGTTTTTTTCGGCGTAATACGACTCGAACGAATGGAGTCGCGGATCGAATCACCCCGCGTGTGGCGGGGGCGGATGAGGCGTGCGCGCGGGTTTTCCCCCCTCTCCAGGCTGTGGAGAGGTTATGGGGTGAGCAATCGAAGGCACCGGATCTTTCGGATCCGCTTCCTTCGCCGGTTCGGGGCGAGGTTTTTCCGCGCTTGCAGCGACCCCAGTTTGTCCGGGCGCAGCAATCGCGGGTTTCGCCGAATCGCTCAGCACTTGCTCCTCGATTCCCTCGGGCATTGCGCCGTCGTGAATATCCGCATCGGGCGCTTTGTCCTCGGGCGGCGGAGGCCACGCAGATACGTATCGCGGTGTTTCGCCTGGGCCGGAAGCGTCGATCCACGTCACCGATCCGGTACCTGGAACGCGTACGTCCACGTGCACGAACGAACTATTCGGGTAATACCCGCAGCCGGTATCCCCAATCGTTTTGCAAAACGCGACGACTTCTTCGTTGCCTACGCCAACCACACGCAAATCGATCGCTCGTGCAGTTTGGTGCAAGCTCCCTTGGCTACGCGGACGATAACCGCTCACGAGCGAAATGTGCTTGCCCGGGAAGTGTTTCGCGATCGTATCGATTCGCGTCAGTAGTCCCGCGTCGAGCAATCGGACATTCGGTGCAATGTCCAGCGTTGCCGTTTCCACGGGTTTGTCTTTACCAGACCCGCGTTTGTCGGCCTTCTTGGGCTTCTTGTGAGGCTCGATCGTCGGACGAGCGACTCCCCACGGCCGCGCCAGAATGCTCAGCTTTTCCCGAGCAGACTCGACCGGTTTGCCCTTGCAATCGACCAGGGAAAACGTTTCGTTTTCCAAACCATTACGATCGATGGAAACGGCCGGCGCAAAACAAGGTGGGCGCTCTGCGTCCGCGTCGGACTTCTTGCCCGTCTTTCGTTTTGCTCCAGGTGCGCGCGCCGAAGCTTTTTTCGACGTTCCCACCGGACGGCTCGGAGCTGCGTCCTTTGCTCCACCCTTCACGGACTGCTTCGCCGCCTGCGGTTTGCCTTTTTCCGGATCCCCGGTGAGCGGCTTTTTCGCAGACGCCGTAGTCGTCGCACCGCTCTTGGTGGGCGCCTTGGGAACAGCGTGTTTCGCTTGCACCACGCCCCCGCCACTTTCGTGTGTCGTGGACGCCGCAAGCGTCGGAGAGCTCTTGGTCGATTTGCGCGGCTTGGCTCCGCTCGCAGCGACCTTGGCCTGTTTTGCCTTGCCTCCGCGCTTTTTCGCCTTCTTGGCTGGTGCCTTGTCCACCTTTGCCGAGTCAGCTTTGACGTTTGCATCGCTTTCGACAGCGAGAACGTCGCCGGACGTCAACACTCCAGCGAGCGTCAAGCACGCCGCAAGCGCAAGTCCCACTGTCCGCGTGATTCGATTGTTTCGACCCCTGACCATGACGACAGCCTCCAGGGGCAGACGACGCACTCGACAAGCACAGCGCCGAGGAGTGTCCACCCACCGCCTCACGTCCTCACGGGGACGAGGGGCGAGCCTACGTTTCGCGTTATTTCACGACCTGCAGAGGTGGGCCTAATTTTCTGCGGCGTTCGTGGATCGGTGTGTTAAAGGAGGATCTCTCGACGCGCGCGAGTGGCACTTTAAGCGGTGCACGTCCTGCACGAATCGCTCCAAACGCTCGAGAACACCACCCTACAAGCTCTTCGAGGAAGACCCCCGCGCGGCATGCAAGCGGAGCGTATCTTGCCTCGGTCCCCTACCCTGACGACGGCGTGCACTCCGCGACCGTCGAGCTTCACGGCAGCAACAAGGACGAAGTAGTGATGCGGCGGATGCGGAAAGACGAGACCAAGGTCTGGCACAACCCCGAGCTTGCGCCTTTCGCACGTGCACCGAAAAACGGCAGCACGAATCGAAGCGAGAACAACGGGGAACAAGGACGCGCGGACAAACACCATCGCGCAGCTCTCGAGGCGCTCTTCGCGCCCAAGCCGAGCGCCGATGCAAATGGCGCAAACGGCAAGGAAACAACACCAAAGCCCAATCGTGTCGTCGCGGCTCCCACGCCGCGCAGTGTCGACCCACGAGACATCGAACGACAAAAGCTTCTGGGCAAGTTGCTCGTCGCTGAAGGTCGTCCGCAGATCACGAAAGCAGCGAACGAATTCCTCGGCGCAGGCTTTTCATTTCCGGACGATCAAGACGTGCACCTCAAGCTGCTCGAGCACAGCGACGAAGCTTGCGTACGCAACGCGCTCGGTGCACTCATGCTCGCTGGTGACTTGCCGAAACGACGTGCGGTGCTCGAGTCACGACTACGTCGGATCGAAGAGTTTGCCGAGGAACATCCAACCCGCGAAGCTGCTGCTCAACTGCGTCGCAAGGTGAGTGGCCGGTCCGATTCGACAAACGCCTCATGAACAAAGCCGAGTTCGAAGCAGAGCTACGCAAGCTGCTCCAAGCCTCTGAATCCAGAACCGAGAACGAGCGATGCGTACAGTGCGTCGCTTGCGAGCGTTGCGTCGACTGCACATTTTGTAGGAGCTCAAAAGGTTTGTCCCGATGTCACTACTGCGTCGACTCGCAACGATGCAGCGACAGCACGCACTGTCGAACGAGCCGGGACTTGGTACGTTGCAACCACTGCGTCGCATGCGAGCGATGCACGCAGTGTTCGTATGTGGTCAAATCGAGTGACTGCACCGAGTGCACGTATTGTTTCGGCTGCGTAGGGCTCAACAAGAAGGACTTCCACATCCTCAACAAGCCCTACGATCGCAGCTCGTACTTCAAGCTCACGAACCAACTCGCGCGTGAGCTTGGGCTGAGCTAACGGCCATGCGCGCGGTGGTGCAACGAGCGCTCTCGGCGCGTGTCGAGGTCGAGGGCGAAGTCATCGGGCAGATTGGCCTAGGGCTCGTCGTGTTCGTCGGCGCGGCGGAAGGCGACGAACGAGCGGACCTCGACTACACCGTGAACAAGGTGGTGAACCTGCGAGTTTTTCCCGACGAACGTGGGCGCATGACGAAAGCGCTCGGGGAGGTCGGCGGGTCGCTCTTGGTGATCAGCCAGTTCACGGTGTTTGGAGACGTGCGTCGAGGGCTTCGTCCAAGCTTCGACGCGGCGATGGAGCCTGTCGCAGCGGAAGCGACGTACAACGAGTTTGTCGCGGCATGTCGAGCGGCGGGTGCGCCGGTGCAAACCGGACGGTTTCGCGCGGACATGCGGGTGTTTGTCGAGAACGACGGGCCGGTAACGATATTGCTGGATTCGAAGCGGTTGTTTTGACGAGACATACGTAGTCGACGGAAAATCGAAATTACTTGCACCCTATATCGCTCCCCCACGAACGCGGTACACTGCGCATCGTGGAGCCGCCTAGAGCAACGATCGCCGCGCAAATTCGGCAAGCGTTGGAAGGACGCACGGACATTCGTGTTGCCGTGCTCTTCGGCTCACAGGCTCGCGAAACAGCGAGGCCGGATTCGGATGTCGATATCGCGGTGATCGCTCGGGATGTCGACGTGCTCGAACTCGGAGGCATGCTATCCGGCGTGCTTTGGCGAGACGTTGATGTCGTCGATCTTCAAGCCCCGCCAATTCCATTGCTCAAGCGAATTCTCAAAGATGGAATCGTGGTACACGAGGGGTATCGAGGCGCGGGGGCATCCTGGCGATCAAAAGCCTTATGTACGCTCGAAACGGACTTGCCGTGGTTTGAACGAATGCGAGACGCGTGGCTCGAGCGGGTGAGAACAAGGGGACTGCTCGATGGTTGATCGAGATCTCGTGGCGGCGAAGTTGGCGGAGCTGGCGGACCGGCTGTCGCGGGTGCGCGCGAAGTGCCCCTTAACCGCGGAGAGCTTCAAAACCGATCGAGATGCTCTCGATCTCGTCAGCTTCAATCTGATGCTTGCCGTGCAGAGCTGCAGCGATATCGCATGCCACATCATCGCCGACGAAGGTTGGTCAGCTCCGACAACACAAGCATCCGCCTATCAACAACTTCATGACCAAGGCGTGATCACCAAAGGCACAACGCAGGCGCTGTCGAATGCGATCGGCCTGCGCAACGTCGTGGCGCATGGGTACGCGGGTATCAACCCGGCCATGGTTCATGCGGCTGCCACACGAAGCGTCGAGGATCTGGGAAAGTTCGCGCGTGAAGTAGCCGCATGGATGATGGCTCGATCTTTGAGTTGAGACTCCCGCACCAATACGACACGCATCCATCTTCCCAGAACGTTCACTCGGCTGTAATCAATCTGCATGCACGTAATCGTCCTCGGCGCAGGCGCTCTCGGCCGTATCTATGGGGCTCGCCTCGCAGCAGCCGGCCTTCCGGTATCGTTTCTCGTCCGCAAGTCGCGCGTCGACGAAACGTATTCTTTCGTCATCGAACAAGTGAACGGCGAAAAACGTCGCGACATGATCGAGCATCCGAAACGAATCGATGCGATTCCGAAAGATGCGACGCTCGTGCTGCTCGCCGTTCGGTTCGATCAAATCGAGCGTTTGCGGCAGGATCCGAATGACGAGCTGGCCAACGTGCTGCGCGCAGGACCTGCCGTGCCGATTGTCGTCGTGTCGCCGATGTTGCCTCCGCAGCTCGAAGCGCTGAAAAATATCGTCGGAAGGCGTGTCGTGAGCGCGATGCCAGGCGTCGCGGGATATATCGACGATGTCGATGATCGCGGCGTCGTTCGTTATTGGGCCACGGGGATTGCACCGACGCTCTTCGACGATGAAGCCGCTGGGGACCACCACTCCTTGAGCCGCGATGCGCTCGAAGTGCTCGCCAGGCGCCTGACCAACGATGGACTCCCGACTCGTTTCGAGCGCGATGTCGCGTCGCTCAATGCCGCCAGCACGACAGCGTTTTTCCCACTCATTGCGGTCATCGATGCAGGCCGCGGAGTCGACGGCGTGCTCGCCGATAAAGAATTGCTCGATACAGCCCTTGCGGCAGCAAAAGAATGCGACGGTTTGGCCAAAAAGCTGGGCAAAGTAGCTCCTTGGGCACAAATATTGACCAGGTTTGTCGGACCGTACACGATCAAGCCGGGCATCTTGATGGCGCGAAAAGTGGCCCCAGAAACCGTGCGATTCGTCGAACGACACTTCGGCCGCAAATTACACGCTCAACACTTGGCGATGGGCGATTCGATTCGCGAAATCGGGCGTGAACACGGCGTCGATATGCCGCAGCTCGATCATTTGCTGCAAATTCTACGCAGCGCGTGGCGCCCGTCCGAAGCACCTCCCCGCCCGTAATACCAATTCAACTCGTACCCGATACCAGCGACGCGGATCCTTTTGCCCGCGAAAGCTCCACGGCCAACTGCATTGCATGATCCATGGCCGCCGGATCCGCTACTCCTTTTCCCGCAATGTCGTACCCCGTGCCATGGTCGACGCTCGTTCGCACGATTGGCAACCCAAGCGTCACGTTGACGGTTTTTCCAAACCCAACCACTTTGCACGGAATGGTCGCTTGGTCGTGATACATCGCCACCACGCCATCGTAATCGCCAGCCGCATGTTTACGAAATGCCGTCTCCGCACCAATCGGCCCGTCGAGCGTCGCGGCATAACCATCCGCCTCGAGCCGAACTCGCGCCCTCTGGATTCCCGGAGCAATCCGCGTGATTTCCTCGTCACCCAACAATCCACCTTCACCAGCGTGTGGATTGAGCGCCGCAACTGCAATACGTGGACCCGACCTGCCCAGCGCATGAAATAGTCGGACAATCCAATACGCGCTCGTCGCGACAGCTTCCGGCGTAATCGCTCCAGGCACGCGCGCCAATGGCAAATGCGTCGTGACCAGCGCAGTCGTCATCATCGCCGAACGAAATGCCATCACCACCTCACGCGCCGAAAGTCGCTCGGCAAGGTATTCCGTGTGTCCGGAAAAACCAATCGCTCCCGGAGCACCACTCGTCGCAATGGCGTGTTTCGATACCGGGCCGGTGACCAGCGCATCTGCAAAACCATCTCGCACGAGCGCCATGGCTTCGTCGATCCAAGCCAGTTGTGCCGCGCCATCTTCAGCCTCGGGCGCGCCAAAAATCGACAATCGTGACAGCCGACGACTCGCGCTCCATACGCCAATCATGCCAGGCTCGAGCGTCTGCACCTCCAATGATGTCGACACCTGAAGCAAACGATCAGGATTCACTTCGCGAATCGTCGCCGCACGCCGCAACGTTTCGAGATCCCCCACCAGCACGCAGCGCGCTTCGGAACGTGCCGCAGAAGCCACCGATAACTCGGGCCCAGTTCCACTCGGGCAACCAACACTCACCGCAAGCGTCGACGTCTTCATGCGCTCAAAAACCCCGCTCGGCTCCGTCGCGAGCAACCGCGCTCTTCATCGTCCTGATCATCCGCAAGCTCGTCTTCAAGCGCGCCACCAGGCATGTCGAGCCTGTAACCAGCTCCGCGTAGCGTCACGAGCGGCAACGACGAGCCGAACTTCGACCGCAGTCGCGTGACGTGAATGTCGACCGTGCGCGGACCACCTTCGTAACGATTTCCCCACACGCGTCGCAACAGTTCGTCCCGTGAAACCACCTTGCCTCGCCGCTCGCACAAGTACGACAGAAGCGAAAATTCTTTGGCCGTCAACGGCACCGGGCGCCCATCGATACACACCTCGTGCGCCGATCGATCAATCAAAACCGATCCCATTTTCACGCGCTCTTCCGTCGCAAACTCGCTCCTTTGCCACTCGGCTTTACGAATGCGCGCGTAAAGCTCGGCAGCCACGTACGGCACCAGGATGAAGTCGTCGAAGCCTCCCGTAGGATCGAGACGCGAGACATGCGCGACGGAAACCGCTGCGATTGCCGATACACCCGCGAGCCGTTCGTCTTTACGAACCTCACGAAGAAGCCCCACCGCTAGGTCGGGTCGCTCAGGTGTCTCCACGAAAATGACGCGCACTTCATCGTCGTCATCACGCAGCACTTTGCTCGGCGATTCCCACATCTCGAGCGTGCGCACGTACGCACCAAGGCCCCGCAGCGTTTGCGCTACGCCTTCTTCGCGTTCGAGTTCGGGACCATGCCCGACGATGAGGATGAAGGGGCGGCGAGGCATCAATCAGCCTGCGTATAGGCTGCGGGAAACACTCGAGCAAGCGCTAGAGTTCAGGCGATTTTCGTGCCGCCGACGGTGATGCGATCGATCTTGATCGTCGGACATCCAACGCCGACCGGGACGCTCTGACCATCTTTGCCACAGGTCCAAATCCCGTCCGAAGTGACCAAGTCGTTGCCGAGCATGGTGACTTGACCAAGGACCGCCGGACCGTTGCCGATGAGGTTCACGCCCTTGAGCGGCCGAGTGATTTTGCCGTCCTCGATGAGATAACTCTCGGTCAACGAGAAGACGAAATCGCCGTTCGAAATGTCGACTTGGCCTCCGCCGAACTTCTTCGCGAACACGCCGCGTTTGACGCTCGAAACGATCTCTTCCGGGTCGTGCGGGCCCGCCTGGAGAATGGTGTTCGTCATGCGCGGAAGAGGTGCCGAGCTGAAGCTTTCGCGTCGTCCGTTGCCGGTGGGCGTGAGCTTGTAATGTTTGGCGCTCAAACGGTCGTGCATGTAGCCAACGAGCGTTCCGTTTTCGATGAGCACGCTCGACTTCGGCTCGTTGCCTTCATCGTCGACGTTGATCGATCCACGTGACGCACCGAGCGTCGCGTCGTCGATGACCGTGCACAACGAGCTGGCCACGGACTGTCCGACTTTGCCCGAGTAGTTCGACGTGCCTTTGCGGTTGAAGTCCGCTTCGAGCCCATGTCCAACGGCTTCGTGCAGCAAGATCCCGCTGTCACCAGGCGCGAGCACGACGTTCATTTCGCCGGCCGGAGCTTCTTCGGCGTCGAGCATCATCACGGCTTGTCGAGCCGCTTCACGCGCATGCCATTCGGGTGAACGGCCTTCGAAGTAGTCGCTCATCAACATGCGACCGCCTCCGCCACTCGATCCTTCTTGACGTTTTCCACTGCGCTCGGCGATGGCGCGAACGCCAAATCGAAAGAGTGGCTGCACGTCATGCGCCATGATCCCGTCGCTCGTGGCCATGAGAATTTCGCGTATCTCTTCGGAAAAACTCGCTTCGGCTTTGACGATGTGCGAGTCGTGCGCGAGCGCTGCGGTGCTGGCTCGTTCGAGCAGTGCGCGTTTGTCTGCGCCGGGAACATCGAGCGAAACGAGAGGCACGTCGTAGCGTTGTGGAAGCGCTCGAGCCTCGAGCTTGACTGCGACGGTGCCCGACTTGCTGGTGGCGATTTGCGCTGCTGTTTCGGCGGCGCGTTTCATCGATTCCCACGTGAGATCTTCGGTGTACGCGTACCCCGTGGCATCGCCGCGCAACACGCGAACGCCCACGCCCATGGATACGCCACGCGAAGCGGCTTTGAGGATGCCTTCGTCGAAGGTAAAACCCCCGCCGGCGCGGTATTCGAAAAACAGGTCGGCGTATTCGCCGCCTTTCGAGAGCGCGACAGCAAGCAAGCGGCCGCAGAGATCGGCATCAATCGAGCTGTCCCCGCCTGGAGCAAACGGAGCGCGGTAGGCTGCACTTTGCGTCATCTTCGTGGCAACTCTAGAGCGCCGAGCGCGATCGGTCGAGCCGTCCTCAGTGAAAGTCGCGGATCATCGCGGCGTGCAGAAAAGTCGACGTCGCCTGCCTGAACGACTACGCGTTGAACGGCCGTGGGCACGGGTCGTTCGAGCGCCATGGCTGAAGTTCCGCTGATGCCTCGAGGATGTACATGACGAACCCTTCGCAGATTGCTCTCGTGTGGCTCCACGTCGTGGGCAACATCGTTTGGATCGGCTCGATCCTGGCCGTGGCGGCGACGATCACCAGCAACATTGGTGAGCCGAAAGTTCGCGGCGAACTGGGCGTGCGCATCTACCGCATGCTTTCCGTGCCTGCGTTCGTGCTCTCGTTCGTCGCAGCAACCACGCGACTACTCATGGATTCCAACTACTACCTGGTCCAGCATCACTGGATGCATGGCAAGTTGCTCTTCGCCTTGATTGTCATCGGCATTCACCATGTCATCGGCGGTCGAGCGAAAAAGCTTGCGCGTGGAACTGTGCAAGACGCAGGGCCCGCTGCTACCATGGCGCTCGTCTTTTTGGTGTCGGCTCTCGTCGCGTCGTTTTTCGTGATTTTCCGGCTACCCGACTGACGTCCAGAGAAATGGTGGAGAGTGGGAAAAGTGCTCGAAAGGCTTTGAAAACGCGCTTTCGACACATTGATTTGGACCGTGCTTGTACACGCAAGTCCGTTCCGATAGATCCGGTAGATATCGTGACGTAGGAGCGGTTCAGGCATTTCGTTTATCGCCTGTTCGTTCTTTCGAGGAGAATCCCATCGCCGTGGCGGTCGATCGCGACAAGGTGCTCCGTGCAGCGCAGAAATTCGTCGAAGGCAAGCGCTGGGACAAGGCGATCGCCGAGTTCCAGAGGCTCGTCGCCGAAGATCCGAAAGACGTTCGTATTCTGCTCAAGGTCGGCGACTGCCACCTGCGTTTGGAGCAGTACGCGGAGGCCGTAGAGACGTACGAGTTAGTCGCCCGGATCTACATCGAAGCGAACGAGCAGAAGCAGGCCGAGCCGCTCAAAGCCGTCCGCGTTTACAAACAAATCGTCGAGATCATCGACAAACGCGCGCCGAAGCTGATGGAGCGCTTTGGCTGGATTTTGCCGCGTTTGGGTGAGATTTACGTGCAGCTCGGCCTCACGAGCGATGCATCCGCGACGTACGACGACCTCGCGACGCGACTACATAAAGCGGGCAAGGAAAAGGAATCGCTCGACGCACTGAAGCAAGTGGTCGATCTCGATCCGCACAATCCGATGCCGCGTCTGCGTTTGGCCGAGGCGAGCAGTCGGGCGAAAGATGCGACCGGGGCGGCCGATCAGCTTGGACAAGCGGCCGAGCTGCTGGTCAAGGCAGGTCGTCGAGACGACGCGTTGAAGGTTTACGAGCGGCTTCTGACCATCAAGGCGGACGGCAAATACGCTCGTGCCACGGCCAAGATGTACCTCGAGCGCGGGCAGCCAAGCGACGCCATGACGGCGCTGCCCAAGCTGCAAATTGCGTTCAAGGAAAATCCCAAAGACCTCGACACGCTCACGTTGCTTGCACGTGCCTTCGAGAAGCTCGGTCAGGGCCCGAAGGCGATCGATGTGCTCAAGGAAGCGGCGCGCATCGCGAAAGAGGCGAAGAACGAAGACAAGTTCAACGAGCTGGTTGAGGCTCTGCTTGCGCGCGCTCCCGATGACGATGTCGTGCTGCAATTGGCGGCGAGTCGGACGAAAGCGAAGCCGCAGGTCGAAGAAGAAGATTCGGTCATTGTCGTCGAGGAATACGCCGACGAGGATATGCCGGCGGACGAGGATTTGGACGATGCGCCGCCTCCTGTTCAATCAGGAGCGCCGCAGCCTGACGACGACGCGGTACGTGCCAGGCAGATTCTGCAACAAGCGGACGCGTATTACGCGGTACGGGATTTCGCCTCGGCCATCGCGATTTTGCGTGACGGCGTGGCGATGGTACCGACCTCGCGCGAGCTGCAATCGAAGCTTTGCGATGTGCTGGTCGAGGCGGGAGATCACGAAGGTGGCATTCGCCAGATGCTGCAGTTTGCGCAGCGCCTGAGCCTCGATGATGTGGCCTCGGCGGCGAAGTTGCTCGACGAGGTATTGCTGATCAACCCTGCGCAGCCGGAAGCTATTCAAATGCTCCGGGCGCTTGGTTATCAGGTTGCAGCTCCGCCTGGCGACTATCAGCAACAGCAATACGATTACGGGCAACAAGGATACGACCCGAACGCGTACGATCCCAATGCATATCAGCCGCAGCAATATGCTCAGCCCGGATACCAAAACCTCGATTTCAGCGATTCAAACGTAGATCCTGCTTATCAGCAGCAATATCCTGGATATCCGCAAGGCCAAGTCGCGGTTCATTACGCTGAACAAGGCCACGGACAATATCCGCACATTCCGGTGCCGTCGCCGTCGCAATATGGCGGTACGCTCGACGAGGACGTTCTCGAGCAAATTGATTTCTTTGCCAATCAAGGTCTGCTCGAGGATGCGCGTCAGCTACTCGATGACCAGCTATTGCGTCTGCCGAATCATCCGATGCTGCTTTTCAAGCGCTCGGAGCTGGAGCAGATGGGGCGTCCGTCGTACGTCCCGATGCAAGAAAACTCGATGTTGTCGCGGCGGAGCGAATATCCTCAGGACGAGAATGCCGAGGACATTGCGCGAATGATCGAGCAGATCGGCGGAGATTTCGTCGGCGAGCCTATCGCTGCTCCGCAGACAGAATTTCCACAATGGGATGTCGACCGGGTATTCCAGCAATTCAAAGCTGGTGTGACGGCGCAGATTTCGGAGACCGACGCAGCCACGCATTATGACCTCGGGGTGGCCTACCGCGAAATGGGTATGTACGCGGACGCCATTAATGAATTCGAGGTGGCAGCGCGTGACTCGACTCGGGAATGCGTTTGTCGTTCCGTGATTGGAATGATTCATTTGCAATTCGGCAATGTGGACGCGGCCATTGCAGCGTTCTTGCGGGGCCTGGAAGCGCCGCAGAAGACGCGCGACCAAGAATTGGCGCTCGCATACGAAACGGCCGACGCGTACGAGGCTGGGAAAAACCCCGAGCAGGCGCTGCGATATTTCAAGCATGTGGGGGCGATCGATCCGAGCTACCGTGACCCGCGCGGGGGCGTGCAGGACCGTATTCGGCGTCTCGAGCCTACGCCTGTGAATCCGGCCTCGGCGAAAACATCGCGGCAGGATCTGCTGAGTAGCGACGATTTCGATGCGGCATTCGATGATTTGTTCAGCAGCGGGAAGTTGCCGTAAAAGAACGTGCAACGAAGTCGTGCCAGATGTGGATGCGGAGCTGGCGTTCGTAGAGGCAACCAATGCGCCCAGCCGTAATGGCCACGCGACCCTAACGCGAATGATTTGCCTGAGGGCGAATTGGATTTTGAAGGGTTGTGCCTCGATCACACCTCGCCATAGGCATACTTCGTTTCACTTTCGATGAGCCGGATCTCGTCGTTGGTAAGGCCGAAGAGGCGGTAGACGCGATCATTCATTTCCGTCTCGCGAGCAACGATGTCCGCAGTGAGCCGTTCATGTTCGCCGCGACGTTCTTTCCACAAAACATCCCAATCATCGCGATCACGCAGCGCAACATCACGTTTGAACGTTTTTTGCAGCTCGGCGCGTAGTGCCGCAAAATCCAGCGACCACCATTCCGTCAGCTTGCGATTGAGCACTTTGCCCGCCGGCAACAAATCCAGCATGCGACGGCTTGTTTTCTGATCAAGCGCATACCGAGCCTTCGCGAGGCTCGTGATTTGTTCAGCCAGTCTGGCGAGCGGCTGCTTCTCGTCGTCGGTCATCTCCGGAATGGGCAGGCGCTCGATGAATTGCACGAACATCTGGTATTGCCAAAGCCCCGCACGAAGTCGGAGCGGTGTGCACAGACGCGACACGACGAACCAGGTCACCCGGCTTTGGAGCACCGACAGAATCGCTTGATTGTCCGTCGTCAATATGTACCCCTTATCATTGACGAATTGACCCTCAGTGTCCCAAGAGAACCGTGGCAACTTGGCAATGTTCGGCCAAAATATCTTGGGTTGGCTGAACTCGGAATAGTATGCGCATGGTCGAAGCTCCCACCAGTATTCGCCTCGGTCATGTCTGCGCTTAGCTGCATCAGCAAACGGCATCAGGACACTGGCAATCGAGGGATGGCGCTGCGAAAACGCCTGCCATGCCAGGTCTTCGTTTACCATTCTTCCAAATGTCTTCGTCGTCCAACCACTGGGAATCGCTATGAGCCAGCGACCTTCGTCCTCCTGATACCAGGGCCGAAGATCCTCACCACGAAGCATTTTCTTTAGCAGCGCGCCACACGATGGATCTTTGTGGACGAGAGTATCCCGTGTTTCGGAATCAATGAGAAACGCCTCATTCAAGCCGGTCAATATACCACGATATATTTTTCCTCGCGAAATCTCTAGAAATGACTTGCCAGCGCTTTGCAGCTTGTCGTGAAGCGCAGCGTCGAGATCCGATTGAAACACCCATTCCGGACGCGCGAGCAAGCTCGTCTTGCAATCGACTCCTTTCGCCTTGATAGCCTCGCTCAGGGATTCGGGAATGCCACCATCGAGAAACAGGTAGCGAAATGAATCTACGGGCGGCGCCTTTTTCAGGGTCATGATCGAAGGACGCACCATCTCGGCTCCCTCGAAAGGCTGATTCTCTCCGAAATCAATACACGATTCCAACTGGGCCATTTCTGGGAGCAGTCGCCTGAATTCCTGCGCAAAGTTTGCCCGCGTAAACGTTCCGGACGAGATGTACCCGAGGCGCCCGCCTTGGCGCAATAGACGCAATCCCAATTCAAAAAAGTAAAGGTACAGGTCCGCCGTGCCGTGATAACAGCGATACTCGCGCTGCAAGTATGGCTTGATCCGGCTGAGCAACTCCTGCCGCACATAAGGCGGATTGCCAAAAACCACGTCGAAACCATTGCGCCATCGGGCATCGATTTCTTCATCGACCTCCGGCATGCTCGAAGGCGTAATGAACGAGCGTACCAAGTTGCCCGTGGACCAATCGAATGCGCGAGGAGCACGCTCGTCACGCGGGTCGAACGTCGGATCAGCCACGATGCTATCACCGCATTTGATATTGCGGTCCAGATACGTCAGCTTGCGGTCTGGCGAACAGGTTTTGAGCCATAACGACAATTTGGTGATCGCAACTGATTCTGCATTGAGATCCACACCGAAGAGATTGCCGTTGAGAATGGTTTTGTTCAAATCGAAGAGGCCAGTTTGTCCACCACGCAGCATGGCGAGTGCCACGTTGACACGCTCGTACTCCCTCGCCAAGAGATCGAAAGCCGCGACGAGAAACGCACCCGACCCGCACGCTGGGTCGAGCACGCGCGTTTCCTTGAGCAGGTCGCGATATCGCTCCCACGCTGCGATTTCTTTCCGCTCACGAACCGCTTTCTTCTTTTCGCCGTCGGGATTTTCCTGAGCAAATGCCGCCTCCCATTTCTCGACGAGAACGCGTCCTAGGGTTTCCTCGACGATGTACCGAGTTATGTACGCGGGCGTGTAATAAACGCCCTCCGCCTTGCGCTTGGAAATGCGCACCGCTTCGCCACCGGCCTCGGCACGCATTTCCTCGAGGTCGGTAATGGATTGCTCGAAGATATGCCCGAGCACTTCGACTGACACGTCGTCGGAATAATCAAATCGCGCAATTCCAGCGAGCTGTTTACACATCTCGTCGGACACTTCGAGCTGTTCGAGCTCACTATCCGGAGCAAACAGGCGACCGTTGTAGGCCGGTATTTTTTGCGCGGCATTGCCCTGATCGAGCCATCGAAAAACGGTGATCAGGTTGTGCCATATCGGACGAGGTGTGTATTTGTCCCGATGAGAGATGGCGTCGGCAAGAGTGGGTTTGGGAATCAGCCCACGGTCCTCGGCGAACGCAATGAAAATGATTCTATCGAGAATTTTTTGCGTGCGCTCGAGCAAGTCGAGTGAGTTTTCATTGGAATGCACCTGCCCCAAATGCACGAATAGAGCTTTGCGCAGGTCGCGATATTCGCGATAAAGCTCGGCGGTGATCTCCGCCTGCACCTTTTCCGACGCGACGAGCATTTCATCGAGCGGAGCGCGCTCGGTGGCATTCGCGGGCAGAAGCTGCTCCCGCGCGAGCAAGAGATAGAAACGCTTGAACGATGCAAGATCTGCAAGCTCTTCCAAGTGGAATACTTCACATTCGCCGGGAGTGCGGTGACGACTGTACAAACGCAATTCGCGATAATTGGAAACGATAATCCATCGACAGCCGGGTGAGAAATTCGCGTATTCCCAGGCTTGCTGGACAGGCGTCAATTTCCTGCCAAGGGCCACGTCCAGCGATTGCTTGGCACCCTTCAGCTCGATCGGCGCAATGACCTGAGCATCACCGCCGGCCCGAAAAAACCCCAACGCACCGTCCGCGGATTTACCGCTTTTCGAAACGGTTTGTTCGGCCGTGAGGTTCCATTCCGGGGCCGCCGAGTCGGCATAGGCGCGATAACCGAGCGCGCTACCGAAAACTCCGCCAAGAAAAGCGCCGTGTAGGCTCACTTCCTTGATTTCGTCGAGGGAACCCGCGCGGAGGCGTTCGACCCAAGGCACGATGAACTTGGAATGCCGATGCGCCAGATCATCCGGGAATCGATGCTCCGCCATGCGGCGGGCGATGACGCGAGGATGAAAAATGCGCGTGTGCGGAATCGACATGCGCGGACCCTACCACGCATGGACGCGAACGGGAGCAAAAAATGACGAGCACTCCATAGGCACGGCCGAAGCGCGAAGAATCGGTCACGCAGCGGCGTTCATTGCATTGGCAGGAGGAAGGAAATGCCGGGTTCGATTGCGGCGACGGGGGCGATGGCCGCCCCCATTCTAGGTCAAACCGCGTTCATATTGACGATGCCCGCAATGCTCGGACCCTGATAGAAGTCCTGCACGCGGCGCATGTCACCCTTGGCCACGGCAAATGCCACGGCAGCACCGGCAGCGGCGCTCGTCGCATTGCTTTGTTGGCCAGGCACGTTGTCGCCGGTCGACGGATCGAATCCGTCGGTGCTTCCGTCGGCACGTACCCCGCCAAACCAGCCCGTCTTGAGGTGACCATTGCCCATGACGTAGAGCCAGTTGGAATTGTTCGGCGTTCCATCCGGCCAACCGCCGCGATCACGCGGATTCTTCGGCGTATCACCGTGCACCGTCATCACGACGTTATCCGCCAGCGAACGAGCCGAGCAGACCGGATCGGCAATGGCGATGAGGTCATTCATGAACTCGTCGAACATCTTCCCGAGCTGCTGAACCGTTTCGCGCAGGTTGTTCATGTCATTGAATGCACCGTGCGGATCGTCGCGCATGGCCGGCATCATCACGCTTTGCGTGAGGCCCAGCTTGAATGCCTTCGACGTCGTAATGAACGCTCGTCCAAGCTGCGAAAGCTTGTTCGGCGTGCCCTGACCAATGTTGTATCGAGCCAGGTCTTCCGCCGAAGGAGCAAGCTGCGACGCGAGGTTTTTCCCGAGGAAGTTCGCGCTGGTTTTACCCGTACGAAGCGGACGCGCAAACGTGGGACGACCCGCCGCTGCTTGAAGCCCGACGAATGCCTTGTAATACGCCTCGAAAAGCGACGCATCACCAGCCACCGTCAAGGTTTCTTTCGACGCAGCACTATCAAAGAGCTGCACCATGCCTTCGGCATTGTTCACCGTGGCAATTTGCGGAGCACCCGGAGCGGCTCCGAAATTGAGCGGCGTAATGGCAATGACCGGCAACAGCGACGGGGTTTGTCGCTGAATGGCCGCTGCAGCCGCAAGCATACTCACGCCATTGCCCAGCGTCGCGGCCGACCCCGGCGTGGGCGTATGGGTTTGGTTCGTCCCGGCCATATATGCCGTAATGCGACGGCGTTTGTCCAGGTTTCGCCACGGAGATTCCGGCGCATACACGAACGGTTTGTCCGTGTCGGTCGCGTCCGCGATATTGCCCGGTGAGTGGAATGCAAAGCCATCATTGCCGGCTTTGGCAATCTCTGTATGAGGCCAAAGGAGTTGGAACCAGGCGAAACCACCGTCACCTGCCACGAGGTGCACGGAGCGGTTGGTCGAAGCGCACGAGGCGTCTTCGGCCATTGCAGAGCCGGCCGAGTCATTGATGACGTTCAGCACCTTGGCGCGATCGAGCGCGAGAACTGCGCCCGCTGCGGTCGTCCAGCGCAGAAAGTTGCGCCTAGCATTTCCTTGGAGGTTCTTGAGCTTGTCGTCGATCATGATTTCCTCCGTCACTCACACGAAAAGGCGCCGGCCATTATCGTGCCGACGGCAATGCGCTTACCCTTGTCCACACTGCTTGCGCTCGTTACGACCTTGTTGCAGATCGCTACGTGGGAATCCGTTGCCGGACGTCCCGTGATGCACGTAATGGCGTCCGCATTGCAGCGGTTTTGCGCGTCGAACATTTCGACACCGACACCATCGACTTTGCATTGATCGACATTCGGCAAGTTGGCAATGATTTCAGGTGCCGCCTGCACGAAGATATCGAAGAGCTTGGCTGCACCAGCAGCGCTCCAGACGATCGCTTCGCCCACGCGAGCATCGTAACTTTCCGCGCCGAGCGCTCCGCCAGCGGCGCCGATGAGCTGCCCTGCCGTCGGCGGATCACCCGTCGCATCCATATTCACGCCGAGCGACGTGAGCACGTTGCGCAAGGACGCATTCTGCAATTTTTGACACGAATGCAAACGCGTGCGGATCTCGATCGGTCCTTCTTCTTGACGTTGCGCCAGGATCGCGAATGGATCCTTGGAGCCAAATTCGCCCAGGTCGCCCATGTGGCTATGCGTGTTGTTTTCATCGCCCGCGAAGACGCCCGGCTGATTGGCGAAGTCCGCGGTCGGGTCGTCGATCGGCGGCGCCTTCGGCTTCAAATCACTAGAGGGTTGCTCGACGCAAGCCACGGCCACCAAACCCGTTCCGAGGGCAATGGCCGCGCCGCGGAGGAACATAGAGAGAGTGCTGTTCATCGTATTCTCCTTTCTTTCCGCAGCGTTTAGAACTTCACGAAGTCGTCGCTGAGCAAAATCGTGCGCAGCGTCTTTTTGAGGCTCATGCCATTGGAATTGAAGTCATCGATGTACGGCTGAATGACTTCGAGCGGCACCGTCGCCAGATCGCTCACGATGTCCTCTTTGGACATGGCGAAGTTGTACATACGCGCGACGGCGCATTCGGTAATCGCCGGATCGGCAGCCATTGCTTTGCCAAGCTCGGGCAAATCGGCGACCGGCGTGCCTAGACGCCAAGCCGTCGTTTCTCCCGGATTGAGCCAATGTGCCATTTCGGTGGGAAGCGGATCGGGCACCGTTGGAGTCATGACCTGGGAGGTATTCATCCATTGGCCATTGGCGTCGAAGTTCGCAAACAACGGCGCAACGCGATTGATCGTCACGTGGCAATTTGCACAGACGACCGACGACGTGTCCTGGAAGTCGATAGGCGACTTCGCAATCGATGCGAACGGCCAAGGTCCCGTATAGTCGGCGCCATTGACCTGCTGAGGCTCGGCTGCGTATTCAGCCGGGAACTTGGTGCAAGCAAAAACCTCTTGCACCGCGCGTACTCGGCGGAAGGCCATGTTGCCATAGAATTGCATCATGAAGCCGGGGTTCGTCAGGATGCCCGCGTGCGTCGCGACGCCATTGTTGCATTCGCCATCGGCGAACGTATTCGTGGCCGCGTCATAGGTCGGGCACGTATTCGTCGTGGCCGTGAACAGGTCGGTATAAGGACGGTCCTCGACCATGAGCCGCGTCGCGAAGACGGGAGCCGTATTGCGACTCGGCTTGTTATCGACCGCGCCACCACCCTGACGCAACGTGTCCTGCCACCATTTGATCATGCGTTGGGCAAAACGCGGATCGGCAAGCAATGCATCGATTTGTTGCTCGTACGTGGCTCGTTGATCGACCGCACCCGTCAGGGTTTTGATTTCCTGCAAAGTGGGCAGGTTACGCGCCAGCTTGAGCGACGCGGTGCGCAGAGCATCCGGATAACTCAAGACACGGTCATCGAGCACCGTTTTGGGGACCGGCGGAGGGTTATTGAAATCGCCGGTCGTCGACCCACC
>CAZETM010000003.1:0-37336 GCA_964514885.1 uncultured Polyangium sp.
ACCCGAAGGTGCTCCCGGTGGTGATCGTGGACCGCGATTCGATCGTGGACCTCGCCCGGACCGTGGGCCGCGACCTGATCGTGGTGGACCGCGTTTCGATCGCGGACCGCGACCCGAAGGCGGCGCAAGGCCTGACGCGCAAGCCAAGCCGGTTGCACCGCCCGCAGCGAAGCCCGCTGTGCCGGCTGCAAAACCTGTGGCACCGCCGCCTGCTCCGAAGCCGGTGATGGTGACGATCATCGCGCCGCCGCCGCGAGCAAGTGGTGGACCGCGTGCCGCCGCCGTAAAACCGGCTCTGACGGCAAAAGAAGCGCTCGCGGCAAAAGCGAAAGCTGCGCAAGCGAAGACGAACAAAGCCCCGGTTCGTACGGACGAACCCGCACCGGCAGCCGTCGAAGCAACGCACGCATTCGATCAAGCAGACCTCACGGCAACGTGGGATGCGGCCGTCGAAGCTGCGCGCAAAGCTGGCGATCACGCCTCGGCACTGGTCGATGCGTGGCTCGCGGCCTCGAACGTCGAAGCGCTTGCCGCAGTGGTGGATGCCGATGCAGCTCCGACTGCAGCGCGCAAAAATGCTCGTCGCGCGCTCAACATCCTGAAGTCGCGTGGCACGGCCATCCCGACGAAGCCCCGCGTGTCTCGTATCGATTCGCGTGCCGAAGTGGCGCTCGAAGCGACGTTCTTGCCGCCGGATTCATCGGGAACGACCGCCATCTCCATCACGAGCCGTGATGCAAGCGGTCGCTACCACTTGGCCGAAGTGATCGTTCGCGAAAACGTCGGCATCGTGAACGCAGGCAGCGCGTGGCTCAGCGGAACGCAACTGCGCGAAGGTCGTGCACGAGCGCTCGATGGTCTCGGTGTGTCTCCCGTGCAGGTGTCCGTTGATTGGGCACGTGCAAAAATCGCCGCAGCAAAGAGCCTGAATGCGGTATCGGGTCGCATCCTTCCGCTCGGTCTCTCTGGTTGTCACGACCTGATCGAACCGGCTCCGGAAGCTGTGCCGGCTCATCCCGTCGCGGATCTCGACGCTGCGATCACGAGCGAGCTGGCCTTGGCACGTGCGCCTGGCTCGGACTTGCTGCACGAGGAACCGGAGTTCCGTTCGTGGCTGCCCGATCGCGGAACGCTCGAGGACTTGTTGCAACGTCTCGGTCAACGTCTTGGGCCGCAAGGCACGACGGATCAGCAGGCCGTCAGCACGGCGCTGCGTGAAGAGATGGAAGCCTCGACGGATCGCTTCTTCTCGCCGGAAGTTCGCACCGTGGTGGCATCGCGCATGGTCGATGCAGCCATCTCGATTCGTGCTCGCAAAGGCGCGGAGCGAGCAACCGACGTGCTCGCTGTTGCACGAGCCGTGAAGGAAGCCGGGCTCATCACCGCACCGCCGCGTGAGATCCCGTTCCTCGTCGCGTTCATGCAAAAAGGCATCAGCCTCATGGCCCATCAGGGCGGAGGCTCGTTGCGCATTCCGATGGCTGCTCCGCAAGCTGCGCCCCAAGCGCCGCCTGCTGACGACGCCGGCTGACTGCACCTCACCCCCCTAGCCCCCTCTCCAACTTCGCCGCTTCGCGGCTACGTAGAGAGGGGGAATAAACTTCAGCCCTCCCACGGCAAAGCAGCGTCTCCAAGCCCAACGGCTTTGCGAAACGCGACATGCAACTCGCGCGTCTTCGTACCGGGTTTGCCTTGACCAACCTGAACACCATCCACACGAACGACCGGCATGATCTCGCGCAGGCTCGACGACAGAAACACTTCGTCAGCCGAGGTCACATCTGAAACGACCAACGTGGAGAGTTGCACAGACAAACCCACCCGCGGCGCAAGCTCGATAATCTTCGCGCGCGTAATGCCCAGCAAGATCCCCGCATCGTCTGGCGGGGTGATCAATGTTTGACCTCGAACGATAAATACATTTGATGTCGTACCTTCTGCGATGCGACCTGCCGCATCGAGAATGAGCGCCTCGTGCGCTCCTGCCTGACGCGCCGCACGTAGCGCCATCATGCTCGCGAGGTAGTTGCCAACCTTCGCTCCATGCGCTGCATCGGATGCGCGTTCGGTCCGGTACGTGATGACCGAAACGCCATCGCGATACATCGGTGCAGACGGGAGCGTGAGCGGCTCGACGAGGATCACGCGTAGCGAGCTATCGACATGCGCAGGGTCGAGGCCGAGGGGTCCTGTGCCACGCGAGAGCATCGCGCGGATGTAGCTCTCGGGGTTACCGGCGGCAGCGATCGCGTCTTCGATCTCCGCTGCGAAAATCGAAGCCTCGACAGGAAAGCGGATTCCTACGAGTTCGGAAGATCGTTCCAAACGACGAACGTGTTCATCGAGCGCAAACGGCTTACCTGCGTAGGTGCGAATCGTTTCGAAGACGCTGTCGCCGTAGAGAAAACCGCGGTCATACACGGACACGTTCGCGTCTTCGGGCGCGACGATCCGACCGTCGATACAAGCCAATCGACCCATGGCGCAAAGATGATGTGGGGATGCCGCGGTGACGAGTCCTGTCGCGAAGACAGTTATCGATTCACCGCGGCGATTCGTTCAGGTCACTTCTTGAGCTTGGCGAGCAGTTCCTTCGCGGGCGCGAAGTTCTTGTCAGCATCGATCGAACGGTCGAGCTGCTGGATCGCCTTCTTGTCGTCGCCCTGCGCGTGGAGGATGCGGGCGATGTAGTAGAACGTCTCGGCCTTGGAGATCGGCGAGCTGTCGTCGAGCTTCTGCAAGAGCAGTGCACGGAAGGTCTTCTGAGCACGCTCGAAGTTCGCATCGCGAACTGGTTTGTCTTGGCCAGCCTCACCGAGCTCCATCGAGAGCACGCCGAGGTCGCGCAGGATGCCTACCGATCCCGGATCGATCTTGAAGGCAACTTCGAGATCGGCGAGCGCCTTGTCCTTGTCGCCATCGGCCAAGTACGCCTTGGCGAGACGATGGTGGATGGCCGCAAGCTCCTTCGAGCGACGACCACCGTAGGACTCGACGATCTTTTGCAGCACTTCCGCTGCCTGCTTGCCACGACCCGATGCGCTGTACGCATCGCAGAGCGTGAGGAGCAAGTCGCGATCGCCTGGAGCGAGATCGGACGCCTTGACGAGCAAGTCCGCGGCAGCACCCGGATCGCTGCGCTTGGCGAGGTGAATCTCCGCCGCCTTGCGATAGAGCTGCACTTTCTGTCCGTCTTCGGTCGCGGCGTCTGCATCGCCCTTGATGAGATCGGCCAGCTCGGCCCACGCCTGCACCTTCTCGTAGAGCGAGTGCAGCTTCTTGCGAATGTCGAGTGCACGGTCGTTGGCCTTCAAACCAACTTCGAGCACGCGGCGCATCGCGGCCTCGTCCTTGAGCGCCGTGTACAGCTCGCTCAAGTGAAGTGCCGTCTGCACTGCCTCGTCACCACTGACGCCTTCGAGCACGGTCTCGAGCGCCTTGGCAGCTTCCGCCTTCTCGCCCTTCTTCTCATGCAGGCGAGCAAGCGAGAGCAGCGCTCCCTTGTGCTTCGGATCGCGCTCGAGCACCGACTTGTACGTCTCGATCGCCTTCGCCACGTTGTTGAGACGCTTCTCGAAAACTTCGCCGAGACGAACGCTGTAGACGAGTTCTGCAGAGAGATCGCCACGTTCCTTCGATAGCTCGATCTGCGAGTTGAGCAGCTCGGCCAACTCGTCGTCGCGACCAGTCTTCTCAAGCAGTTGCGACAAGAGCAGCGTGCCCTTCTCGTGCGTGCGCTCCTCGTCGAGGATTGCGCGCAGGTGCTCCATCGCCTCGTTCGTGTTGTCGAGCTTGTCGATACAGATCTGCGCCATGTCCAAACGGAGCGCCGAGCGAGTCGACGGACCATCTGCCATGTCGACGAGACGGTTGAGAACGTCGAGCAGCTCCTTGTTCTTGCCACCCTTCGCGTACAGGTCGCGGAGAGCACCCGACGCCTTCGTGTCGTTCGGCTCGTCGTCGAAGATCTGGCCGTACAGCTCGATCGCTTTCTTGTCGTCGCTGAGCTTCTCGCGAGCTACGGCAGCCGCGCGATGCTTGAGGTCGCGGATCTTGTCGCCTTCGGCAGCGATCTCGGCCTGACGCACGAGCAAGTCGAAGACCTCTTTGAAGTCGTCCGCCTTCTCGCGAACCTTGGTGAGCTCGGAGAGCGCCCAAGCGTCGTTGTCGTCCGACTTGATCATGTCGCGGAGGATCGCTTCGCAGAGCGTGTTGTCCGCGAGCACTCCCTCGGCCAAACCCTTCGCTTCGCGACGAAGGTCCGCGGCCAAGTGCTGCAAACCATCGAGCGCTGCCAAACGTCGCAACGTTTCTACAAGCTCGCGCTCGCGACCCGCGACTCGTTGCAATCCTTCGATGTTGCGCAGAATCGTCTCGCTCGACGGGTCGTGCTTGAGCGCGTGCTCGAAGGCGCGTTCCGCCGCAGCGTTGTCGAGGATCTTGTCCTTGCGCCACTCGGCAAGGCGCATCCAAAGATCGCGCGCTGCCTCGGACGAAAGGTCCGTCTTCTCCGACACTGACTTCTCGAGCGCATCTGCCGCACTCGCCCAACCGCCCGTGACCGGAGCGAGTCGTTCGATTTCAGCAAGCACATCGACATCCGAGGGATCATCCGACAGCGCTGCTTCGAGCGACGCTTGCGCCGCCTTTGCATCGTTCGAGCGATCCTCGAGGACCTTGGCGAGGTCGAGTCGCAACCGCACACGTTCGCTGGGCGTAGCCACGAAGTTGATGCGCTTGCCGTAAAGCTTCGCGAGCGCGGACCAATCAGCCTGGGACTTGTAAACGTTCTCCAGAGCTTCGGCCGCGTCCTCGAAGAGCGACTTCTCGTCAGTGAGCTTCTCAAGAGCCTCACGCGATGCCGTGTGATTCGGCGCGCGCTCGAGTGCTTGCTTCAACGTGCCGAGGCCTGCCGACTTGTCACCAAACGCGTCGATCTGGATCGTCGCGAGTCGGTGGTAGAAGCCTGCCTGCTCCGCTTCGTTGGAGATCACTGCCACGCGTCGTTCGAGGACATCCGCGAGCGCTTTGTTGTCACCGATGCGCGAGTAGAGACGATCGAGAGCTTCGAGAAGCGCCGGCTCATCACCAGCCTGCTCGACTGCCTTCGCGTACGCCTCGACGCTGCGCTTGTCGTCCTTGAGGTTGTCCTCGGCGATACGACCGACGCGGAGCCAGAGATCCTTCGCGATCGTAGTATCGAAGGTTTGTCCCGCGCGATTCGACAGTGCATCGCAGTAGCGTCCGAAGCCTTCGGAACGCGCGACGAGCTTCTCGATCTCGGCATGCAGATCGGAATCGTCCGGCGTGTCTTCGAGCGCTCGGAGTAGAGCGCTTTCGGCAGCCTGCGTACGCGACAGCTTCTCGTCTTCGACGAGCGCAATCGCTCGCAACGTCTTCGCCCGATCGGTGCCTTCGGTCTGCGCCTTGAGACGCATCTCGAGAACTCCAACCAACTCTTCCCAACGCGATGCTGCACGCAGCACCGGTTCGAGAGCATCGGCTGCATCGAGACGCAGCTCTTCGCGACCTTCGCCGATGGCACGAATGGCCTTGATGGCGTGATCGCTCGTCGCATCGTCGTCGAGCACGAGACGGTAATGTTCGAGCGCGTCTTGCGGGCTCGTGAGTTGATCGGCGTAGAGATCGCCAATCGCCGTGCGTAGCGTGACGCGAGCTTCCTTCGTCTCTGCGTTCGCCGCTTGCAGCTTGAGGTTCTCGAGCAGCTCGTCCCACATCGATTCGGCGCGGTAGAGCTTTTCGAGAGACGCGAGCACTGCACGATCGGCAGGACGCGCATCGAGTGCTGCGTTGAGCGCAGCGATCGCCTCACGACGATTGCTGAGCGACTTCTCGTAACGCTCAGCGGAACGCACGTTGAGGTCGTAACGAAGATCGGCGTCGCCCGAGCCCGCAAGCTCCACGCGTCGTGCGTACAGCTCCACTAGTCGTTCAGCCGCATCACGCGGTTCGTACAACGAGATCAGTGCATCGACCGTGACGGTGCTTTCCGGATCGAGCTCGAGTGCGCGCTCGTAAGCCTTCGTGGCTCCGTCTTCGTCCTCGAGCATCTGGAGCTTCGTCTCGGCGATACGTCGCCAGATAGCGGCGTTCTCGTCGTCCGATGCGATCTCGCTCTTCTTCTCGAGAGTGCCGATGACCGTGTTCCAGTCAGCGAGCAGCGTGCCCAAGGTGTCGATCGCTTCGAGCGGATCACGCTCCGTCGCATCGAGCGTGCTCAAGCGGTTGTAGGCACCAAGTGCACGACGAGGATCGTTGACCTTTTCGTCGTAGACCTTCGCGACTGCGAGAAGCAGCTCGCGCTTCGTCATGTCGTCGTTGGTCTTCTCGATGCCTTGCTCGTAGCTCTCGGACAAACGCTCCCAAGCCTTCAGGATCGTTGCGAGTCGTTCGAGCTCTGCACGCGTCTCACCGTCTTCCGGATCGAGCGCGAAGGCAGCGCGCATCGAACGGAACGCGAGGTTCCGATCATTGCCACGCGTTTCCCAGAGCTGCGCAGTCTCACGAAGAACAGCAACCTTCTCCGGTACTTCCGTCGCGAGGTTGAACCGCTCTTCATTTAGTTTGACCAGCAACCGCCAGTCATCGCTGCGCTCGTAGAGCGGTCGCAGGATCTCGACGACCCGCGCCTTGTGCCCTTCGTCGTGCGTGAGCCCTTCGAGTTCCTTGATCGCTTCCGGATGCCAAGGCACGTCCCCAACGATCGCTTCGAGCTGATCGATGGCGGCCGAGGTGTCCTTGATCTTGTCGCGAAGGAGGCGCGCCAACGCCAAGCGATACGGAGCACCCGCTTCACCCGTCGACGCAGCTTCCGCACGTCGAAGGTAGAGATCGGCGAGGTCCTGATCGCGTCCGAGCTCTGCATACAACTCGGTCAGTGCATCGAGCGCACGCGCATCGGAGTCGTCGACATCGAGCGCTGCACGGTACGTGTCGATCGCTTGATCGAGCTGCTTCAACTCGAAACGCTCGAGCTTCGCAATCGTGTGCAGAGCTTCGAGACGCTCCTTGTCGTAGCGGTGATCGAGCGACGCGCGATAGAGCGCAACGCGTTCCTCGTGACGGCTTTCCTTCACGAGCAAACGATCGATGAGCGAGAACAACTCGGTCGATTCAGGCTCGAACTCGTGCGCGCGGCGGTACCACTTGAGCGCACTCGCGGCGTCTCCGAGGTCCGCATAAATCTCACCCGTACGACGAGCCAGCTTCGCAGTCTGCGCGTCGTCCGAAGAGACCTCCGTCAACTCGGCCGAGTAGATCTCGGCGAGCCGACGTTCGGCACTCGCCACCTTCGCGAGCCGTTCCAGCTCGTGCCACACGCCCTCGTCGCCAAGCTCTTCGTGCAGGAGCTTCGCTACGGTTTCGAGCGCTGCCTTGTAGTCCTCGAGTTGTTCTTCATGGAGCGTCGCGAGCCGCGTGAGCAGGTCACGTCGTTCCGAAGAATCCTCGCTTGCTGCGAGACGAGCATCGAGGGCCATCTTCACGCGCGCCCAGTCGGCACGTCGCAGATAGACCGGCTCGAGCATCTCGCCCGCACGCGCTCGGTGCTCGGGGTTCTCCGAGCATTCGAGGAGCGCTTCGAGTTCACCCACCGCACCCGGATGGGCTGCATCGATCGCGAGCGCTTCAGCAAGCTCGTCGAATGCACGCGACACGTCTTCGAGACGCTCGTGCGCAACCTTCGCGATCTTCACTCGCAGCTCGGCCTTGGTCCCCACGCCTCCATCGAGCTGTCGCTCGTAGAGCTTGATGAGGTCCTCCCAGCGAGACCCCTCCGTGTAGAGCTTTTCGAGAGCAGCAATCGCACGCGGATTGAGCTCGACGTCGAGGAGCACCTCGTACGTTTCGATCGCTCCGGCCTGATCCTTCAGCGAATCACGCTGCAGCTCGGCTTGGCGGAAGAGCAGCTTCTTCTTCTCGTCGTCGCTCTCCGCGTTGTCGACTCGTTGACGCAAAATCTCGAGCAAGTTCGGGGCGTCATTCGCTTCGGCGTAAAGCTCTTCGAGCGAGATCATCGCTCGGCGATCGTCGCTCTTCGCGTCGAGCGCCTTCTTGTACCACTCGATCGCGAGGGGTTTGTCCTCGAGCTTCGTACGCGCAAGTTCACCGACGCGCAGACGCACGTCTTGTTGCACGTCACCGTCGAGAATGTCGTCGACGACCGAGCGATAGAGATCGGCCAGCTCGGACCAACGCGACGTCGCCGTGGCGAGTCGTTCGACCGTCTGAATCCAATCACCAACCTCGGACTCACCGGCAGCTTCACGCACACCGCGCACGGCGTATCCGAAAGCCTTGCCCGTATCACTGAGCGGGCCTTCGGCCGTTCGCAGCGCAGTCTGCAACTGCTGCAAACGCTCGCCCGTACTCTCCGAAGTCTCGACTTCGATCTCGAGCACACGCAGGAGCTTCTCGCTATCGCCGTCAGCCTCGTACAACGGATGCAAGGTCTCGGCTGCATCACGACGCGCTTCCGGATCCTCGAGCAACGCTTCGAGTGCGGCTCGACAACGCTCGTTGGTCGGGTCGAGCATTAACGCCTGACGGTACGCATCGAGTGCGCCCGGCAGATCGCTTTGATGCAGCCGACGCACGTCACCGAGTCGCGCGAACAGATCGAGTCGCTCGGCCAGCTCTGACGAGAGCGAGAGATGCACATCGAGCGTGTCGGCGAGGTCTGCCCAGCGTTCAGCCTTCTCGTACAACGCTTCGAGCGCTGACAACGTGGTTGGCTCCGGACCGAACTCGTCGGACACGTTGCGCCATCCCGTGATCGCGCCTGCGACATCATCGAGCTTGCTTGCCAACGTTTCCGCTGCACGCACCATCGTGCGCTTACGCTCGGTCGCATCCGTCGAAAGCGTTTGTCGCGCTTCGAGAATCGCTACGAGCTCACGCCAATTCGCCGTCTTCTCGTAGAGACGCTCGAGCGCTGCGAGTGCCTCGAGATCCTCCGGATCATCGGACATGCGCGAGCGCCAAGCGCCAATCGCCTTCTCCGGCGCATCGAGAACCGACTCGTACACTTCGCCGATTCGGCGATACAGCGAGCGACGTTTGTCGAGGTCCGCTTCGAGACCCACTTCCACCGCGAGCACTTCGGCCAGTGCCTCGTGCTTGCCCTTGCCCGCGTAGATGCGAGCGAGCGCTTGCGATGCAGGGACCACGAGGTTCGGATCGCCCGGATCGATTCCGAGCACGCGTCGGTACACGCCCTCGGCTCGATCGAGATCACCCAACATGTCCTCGCAGATCTCTGCGACGACCATGAGGATCTCGCCTTGCGTCGGAGGCGTGCTGCACGCATCGGCTGCTGCCGTGAGTACCTGCGCCATCTTCTCGTGCTCACCGAGCCGACGCCCGATCTCCACGAAACGCTCGCGCACGACTGCATCATCGGGTTCCAGCGGGACAAACTGGCTCAAGGTTGCGAACGCACCCGCGTCGTCCTTCAAGCGTTCATCACGCAACGTGCTCACGCGACGCAGAAGCTCACGCCGTTCGTGTTCGTCCGCCACGCCTTCGCGACGAATCTCAAGCACGCGCACGAGTTGACGAACATCGTCACGCGCCTCGTACACCACCTCGAGCACACGCGCGGCACGCTGACGCAAGCTGCCCACTTCGAGCAATCGCTCGACGAGCTGACGAGCCTCCGCATCAGTTTGCTTGAGCTCCAACACTCGTTCGAGGTGTTCGAGCGACTTGTCCGGCTCGTGCAAACGGTCGAGGTAGATCCGACCGAGGTTCAACTTGATCGTCGCCGACTCTTCGTCCGTCGCCGTTTCCAGGCGTCGTTCGAGCAGCGCGGCCAAGTCCTTCCAGCGACCTTCACGCTCATACAGTCGCTCGCATGCATTCAGTGCCGGCACGTAGAGCGAGTCGAGCGTGAGAATACGTTCGTAATAACGAATCGCCTTCGCCGCATCGCTCATCGTGTCTTCAGCGATGATCGCGACGTCGTTGAGCAGCTCGATGCGCGTTGCAGGATCCGGCGTGCCTTGCGCTGCCTTGTCGTACAGCGCTTCAAGCTCACCCCAACGCTCAGCGTTGGTCAGGATCAACTTCAGCCGTGAGAACGCACGCTCGTTCGTCGGATCAACCGCGAGCACACGGTCGAGGTACGGCATCGCGCCTTCAGGATCACCGAGCTGCTCGTCGTGCAACTTCGCCGCACGCTCGCAAAGCTCGATCTCCACGTCGTCCGGAAGCTTCGCGCTTCCTTCCGCAGAACGCGCCGCAACCAAATGCGTTCGGTACGCCTCGGCCAAATCCGTCGGACGACCCGAACGTTGCGCAAGCTCCGCCGCGCGATCCCAAACCGTCAGCTCACCCGAGAACTCGTTGAGCGCACCGAGCACGACATCGAATGCCGTTCCCGCTGCACGCAGCTTCTCTTCTTCGACATCAGCGAGCTTGAGGAACAACCCGAGCCGCGTGCTCGTGTCCGTTTCCGACTCGAGCAACACGCGAATCGCATGCGCTTCCTTCCGCGCATCACCCGTCTCCGCGTACTCGATCGACAACACCTGTGCCGTACGAGCGCGCGTGTCGGGCTTGTCGAGTAGACGTGCCAGGATTCCTACCGCTTCACGATCGTGCGGGAGGATTTCGAGAGCACGCACGGCTGCGTCGAATGCATCGACGTAACGCTCGAGCTTCTCCAAGTAGAGCGTCGCAAGTTCCACTTCGCATCGCGCACGCTGATCGCCGTCCGACACATCACGATGACGTGCGACGACTTCCGCTGCCGATGCAGCTTCACCCGCTGCAATGAGCAGCCGCGACAAAGCACGCAGCGCATTGCCTCGCGTCGGCGTGACTTCCACGACCTTGCGCAAAAGCGCGATCGCTTGGGCCTGATCGCCAAACACTTCTTCTTCGAGCGTCGCCCACTCTTCGAGGATCTCCGCGCGCTCTTCGCCTTCGACTTGATCGGCACGAAGTTGGAAGAGCCAACGCAGGTCGTCCTTCTTTTCGTTCGCACGAAGGAGTCCGTCGAACTCGCGGATCGTCTCTTCGTCCGTCGGATCGGCTTGCACGAGCTCGCGGTACGTCGCCGCAGCTTCGTCCACTTTGCCCAGCTCACGCGCGTAGACCTCAGCCAACCGCAGCTTGAGCATGCGTCGCTGTGACGCATCGATCTCTTCGTCGCGCTTCAACCGAGCTTCGACAGCTTCGACGAACGGTGCCCACGAATTCGCCGCACGGCTCCACGCTTCGAGCAAAGACAAACCGTCTTCGCTCGCATCGAGCTCGTAAGCACGACGCGCGTAACCAAGCGCCTTGTTCTTGTCCGCAAGCGGCCCGCCCGTAGCTGCAGCGAGCTTGCGCAACATCGCCACGCGCTTCTCACCATCGTCGGTCGCACCGAGCAGGATCTCGTAAAGCGCCGGCAGACGAGACCACTTCTCTTCTTTTTCGTAGATCGGCACGAGCGCTGCGGCGGCCCGATCATCGGTCGGCGCAACACTTAGTACACGTTCGTACGAACGAACGGCACGCTCGGGAGCGTCGAGTTGCTCTTCGTAAATGCGCGCTGCGCGGAACGAGATGTCGAGCTTGACGGATGCTTCCGGAGCCTTGTCCGCAGCCGACGAGAGGAACTCGACGAGCCCTTCCCAATCGCTCTGCGACGCATACAGCTCTTCGAGCCCATCCCAATCACCCGAGGCCACATACGCTTCACGAAGCACGCGAAGCGCACGCGCATGTCCCGGTTGAAGCGCAAGCACTCGACGCCAAGTGCGCGCTGCAGCGACCGGATCCTTCAGCTTCTCTGCGTAGACCGCACCGAGCTTCTGCAACGCATTCAGGCGCGCAGCATCGTCCGATGCGACATCGACACGTCGCTCGAGCACCTCGGCAACCGTCGCAAAATCCTTGTCACGCTCGGCCTGCTTCTCGAGTGCATCGAGCACACCAGCCGCGGACGCATCGAGTTCGAGGATCGCCTTGTAGTGAACGATCGCATCAGCACCACGATCGAGACGCTCAGCGGCGAGCTTCGCCATCTCGGTGAGCAGCTCGATGCGCGCAGCACCATCGACATGCGGCAACTGCTTCTCGTAGAGCGAGTAGAGCTGCGGCCATGAACGACGCTTGAGGTACAGCTCCTTCAGACGCGACTGCGCTTCTTCGTCGTTGCCTTCGACCTCGAGCAACGCCTCGTACGCCGTTACGGCGTTCTGAACGTTGGAGAACTGATCGATCCATCGACGAGCAACGGCGCGGTACAGCGTCGCCTTCTCTTCGGCGTCGTTCGACAGCTCAGCGAGCTTCTGCTGAAACGCGAGCAGGTCACGCCAGCGTCCAAGCGCTTCGTAGATGCGCGTCAACTCGCGCACGGCATCGATGTCGCGATCGTCGATCTGTGCGATCTGCGTGAGCACTGTGACGAGCGCTGCGTCGTTCTTCGCGCGGTCGCGATAGATGGCAGCGATGTCGCGCAAGATCTGAACACGTGCTTGCGCGTCGGTTGCCGGCGTCCGCTCCAACTCTTGGCGGTACAGCTCGACGAGTGCGTTGTAGCCCTCGGTCTGCATGTACAGACGCTTCAAGGCATCGCGTGCATCGCGATTGTCGGGGTCGCCGCGCAGAACCGCTTTGTATTGGTCGATCGCCTTGTGCGCGTTCTCGGTCGACTCGGCCAGCTTCGCCAACTCGCTCGCGATGTTGCGTTTGTCTTGACCATCCGGCAGCACGCGCTGCGCATCGGTCAAGATGGTGTACAGACGCGCCTTGTCACCCTTCGCCAGAAGCTGCTCGCGGAAGAACGCGAGCATGCCGGCGTGCGTGGGATCGGCACGACGCACGCGCTCGAAGTACGGCTCCGCAGCTTGCGGCTGACCACGCATGCGCCAGTGCACCATCGCGATCTGCACGAGCACACCAAGCTCTTCGCCGGGTTTGACCCCGCCGCCCTTGAGCTGATCTTCGTACAGCGCAACAAGCTCGTCCCACTGCTCGCCCTTCGAGAAGAGTTCGGCGAGGAACGACAGCGCATCGGGTTGACCTGGCTGCAGATCGATCACCTGCGAGTACGCATCGCGTGCCTTCGTTTGGTCTTCGAGCTTCGTCGAAGCAACACGTCCGAGGCGAAGACCTGCGGCGATGCGATCTTCTTTCGTCGCACCTTCACGCAGCGTGATCGTGAGCGCGCGAGCGACACCATCCCAGTCGCCTACGGCCTTGCTCGACACCTCGAGCAGACGTGCAGCGCGACCGTTTTTCGGATCGAGCGCCAAGGCCAAGTCGAGCAGTTCTGCGACTCGGTCACGCGCTTCTTCCTTGCCATAACGGAAGCCCACGTCGGCGGCGCTGGCGAGCAGCGAGCTCTTGAACGTCGGGTTGTCCGCGCTCTCGGATTCCGCGACGTAGCGCTCGACAATCTCGCTCCACTTGTCGCGCTTTGCTTCATCGGCCTCGACAGCTTCGTTGCCGGAATCGTCATCCGGTTGAAGCTCGAGCAAGCGTCGATAGGCCGCCATCGCCTTGTCGACGTCGATGAGTTCGTCCTGGTAGATGCGGGCTAGCTCCGCTTGCATTGGAGCCTCTACAGGCGTGCCCACGGCAAACGACATCTCGAGCCCGAGAAGCTGGGCGACAGCCCCCCATTCTCGCCGCTGCTCCTGCTTGGCCCGCGCGAGCCCCAGCAGTCTTTCCACGTCGTCACTCGACGTTTCAGGGGCAGTCACGGCCTCTGCGAGATCGTTCCAGGCCGCCTCGTTCTCGGGATCAGACTGCAAGACCCCAAGGGCCATGCGAATTTTCTCAACGCTCATCGTTACCCCGGTCCGCGAAGCTCATCGACACGCTCAGCCGGTCACCCTGCACCGCAGCTCGTCAGACGGTGCGGGGCATCTTGTCGCCCTCCGTCTCCCTCACCGACGACCCTTGATGAAAGTCGTTTGTGGTGGATTCGGACGTTGACACGATGACCAGACAGCTTGCACTCCACCCGCCTTGATCGTTGGGCGAAGTCACCTCGGATTGTTTTTGACGCGGGGCGACTGTACGCCGCAAGCGTCTGCCGTTTCAAGGTTCCGTCTATTGTCTGCGCACGTAGGGCTCGCTAGGGCGGCAAACTTCGCCCGTTCAGTACCCCTGCCAGACACATTTGCATCGGTTCCACGCAGCGTGACGTTGGGTTATCTACCCCCTATGAACGCTTCCTCGGTAAAACGCATGGGGATCCTCGGCGCCGGTCAGATGGGGCGCGGGATCGCTCAAGTCGCTGCTGCAGCCGGAGTCGAAGTCGTCCTCTGCGACGCCTCGCTCGATCTTGCCTCCAAAGGCAAAGGTCAAATCGCCGCGGTTCTCAATAAACAGGCCGAAAAAGGCAAGATCTCGCAAGACGAAGTCAACGCCTTGCTCGCGCGCATCACTCCCGCCGAATCAGTTGCCGACTTCTCCACCGTCGACTTCGCCGTCGAAGCCGCCACGGAAAACGTCGACCTCAAAATTCAACTCTTCCGCAACATCGACGCAGCTTTGCCACCTGGCGCCATCCTCGCCTCCAACACTTCATCCATCTCGATCACGAAGCTCGCCGCTGCGACATCTCGACCGAGCCGCGTGATCGGCATGCACTTCATGAACCCCGTCCCGCTCATGAAGCTCGTCGAGATCGTTCGTGGCGTGCAAACGGATGCAGCGACATTCGAGAGCGTTCGCGAGCTGTCGGTTCGTCTCGGAAAAACCGTCATCGTTTCCGAAGATCGCCCGGGATTTCTCGTCAACCGCATCCTGATTCCGTTTCTCAACGAAGCTTGCTTCGCACTCCAAGAAGGCGTCGGCACTCCTGAAGACATCGACACCGGTGCGCGCCTCGGTCTCAACCATCCGATGGGACCTCTCGAGCTCGCCGATCTCATCGGCCTCGACACCGTCCTCGCCATCGCCGAAGTCCTCCTTCGCGACATCGGCGACGACAAGTACCGCCCCGCATCGATCCTCCGCAACTTGGTCGCCGCCGGATGGCTTGGCAAAAAAACCAAGCGCGGGTTCTACATCTACGACGACAAGGGTCAGAAGACCGGCAGCGCGCTCGTTCGTACCTGACAAACTTTCGTACGGGCTCGTAAGGTTTTTCCTCGCGAGCCCGCGAATGATTCGCGACTCAACGCCCGCGGAACGTGGGCTTCGACTTCTCCAAAAACGCCTTCATCCCAGCACGCTGATCCTCGGAGCCGAACAGCCCCGCAAAGGCTTGCGCTTCAAGCTCGCATGCACTCGCCAAGTCGAGCGTTTCGCCATGCAACATCACGCGCTTGGCAGCGGACACTGCCAACGGTCCTTTGGTCGCAATCTTCTGCGCGACGTCACGCACGCGCGTCATCAGATCGGCTGCGGGACAAACCGCATTCACCAGACCCATCGCGAGAGCCTGATCCGCAGTCACGATGTCGCCCGTGTAAACGAGCTCTCGAGCTTTCGCGATGCCCACGCGACGCATCAGCCGTTGCGTTCCGCCAAACCCTGGGATCACTCCCAAGCTCACTTCGGGTTGACCGAGCTTTGCGTTGTCCGCTGCGTAGATGAAGTCACACGCCAGCGCCAACTCGCATCCGCCTCCCAGGGCAAACCCGTTCACCGCTGCGATGACCACGAACGGAAGAGCCTCGAGCAACTGACCGAGCCGCTGACCTGCATCGGCAAATCGCTTCGCTTCGATCGGCGTCATCGTCGCCATCTCGGCGATGTCCGCGCCCGCTACGAATGCCTTTCCAACGCCCGTCAGAATCGCCACGCGCACCGGCTCGTCACCCGACGTCGCCAGCTCGCTGAACGCTCGTGCCAGACCCATCACGACCTGCACATTCAACGCGTTCAGTTTGTCGGGACGATCGATCGTAACCGTCGCAACCGCACCAGCTCGCTCAACGACAACATGATCGCTCTGCATCATGCCCAGCCCCTACCAGGGACCCGAGCCGTCGCAAAGCGAACCGAACGGAGCACGCAAGACAAAAAAAGGCCGCACAGCGCACCGGTTGGGGGGGGCGGACCGGGCGCGCGCGGCGCAAGCCAATGTGACACCTTCGTGCCCTGTGTCGACTAGAAGTGCGCGCTACCTGCACAATGCTCTCGTTGCGCTTGCGTGCGCACATGAACCCACATTACACGACACATGTCATAGTGGATGTTACATAGATTTGGATTATAAATAACGTAACATGGGCACAACCGACGTTAAGCACCTGACGACGACGACGGACGACAACCAGTCTTGTCCCCAGCCACGTCTCGGGGCGAAACTCCGCTCATGGCCCCCTCCAAAGCCGGCCTGAACCGGCTGCTCGTCCAAATCCTTTCTCGCGACGCCGACATCGATGGGTTTGTCGCTCGAAGCTTCGCCAACTTGGTGCGACGTGTGGCGCGCGGCACCGATGGCGCTGCCAAAATCGACATCCTCGTAGAGAACGTCGATGCGCAGTTGCTCCTGGAAAAGCTGTCGACTGCGTTTCCGGTGCAGGTGGCGAAAAACGAGCACCTGCTCGCCCAGGACAAACTCACGACTGGCGCGCCCTTTCCCGATGCTGCACCGCTCGTGGGTCGCGCTGAACTGCTCGAATCCATCGCTGCGAGCGTCCATCAAGACAAACCCGAGCAATCTGTCCTGGTAGGACCTGCGGGCATTGGGAAGACGTCGCTTGCGGTCACGCTTCTTCACGCGCCTGCGTCGGTGGAGCGTTTCGGGGGCCGAAGGTATCTCGCCCGTCTCGATACGGCGAGCGACACGCAAGCCACGCTTGTCGAGCTGTCACGCGCGCTCGAGATCATGCCGCAAGCACCTTTGCGGTCGCGGGTCATGGAAGCATTGAAGCGTGCGCCTGCACTGCTCGTGCTCGATGACCTCGATGTTCCCGCAAGCGCGGATCTCGCCAATGTGCAAGGACTTCTCACCGACCTCGCTAGCATCGGCGGGGTGGTCATCGTCGCCACGAGTCGAGATTCCGAGCGCACGTTCGATGGTTTTCGAAATATTGCGATTTCGCCACTTGCGGATGACGCCGCTCGCGAGACTGCAAAGCCTACCGCGGAGGAGCTGGAAGCGATTGGCATCGTGGCTCCGCTTCTCGCGGCGTTGCCGAACGGTGTCGACACCGTTTCGGACGCTGCGGCACTTCCTCCCTCGATTGGATCTGTTGGCGCCGCTGCGCTGGTAACATTGGGGATGGCAACGCAGGCAGCAGGTCGTGTTCGTCTGTGTCGGTCGACACGTGATCGCACGGATCTCGGCACGTTGCGCGCGGAAGACCTCGTTCGTGCGACATACCATTACACGTCGATCGCGCTCACTTACGGCCCCAAGATTGGTTGGCCCGAAACGGATATGGCCGCAAAGCGCCTGAGCCAGGAGAGCGACAATATCCAGCAAATGATTTCGCTTGGTTTTTCCGGACCGCATCGCATTGCGGCGGTCGACGCAGCGGTAGCCATTGCGACATTCATTGGATGGTCTGGGCATTGCACGCCTGAAGTCGTGGAAAAGGCGCGCGATTCGGCAAAGGCTCACGTGGACAAGCTTGGCGAAGCGGAATGCACGCAAGCTCTGGGCGACATTCTCCTCGCTCGCCACCAAATTCAAGAAGCTCGTCAGTGGTTCATCGATGCATTGCCGCTGTTCGACCAAGCTCACGCGGGTCTCGGCATTGCGGCATGCCTCGTGCGCCTAGGTGACTTGGCCCTCGAGCGCCAAGACTACGACGAAGCGCAGGCTCGATTCACTGCAGCGATTCCAGCGTACCGCAGCATTCTCGACAAATTTGGCGAAGCGACGGTGGTCAAGAGTCTCGGGGACGTGGCTTCGACTCGTAACGACCTTCAAGAATCGCGGAAGCAATACAAAGAAGCGTTGGCGCTTTTCGAGTCCATTGGGGACAAGGCAGCCGGCGCGCAATGCAAGAAGGGCATTGCAGACGCGGCGTTCCAACTTCGCGAACACGAGGAAGCGAAGGCGATCTACGAGGACATTGGCCCCATTTTCGAGGAGCTTGGCGATCGCGTATCCCAAACGCAATGCTTGCACAACTTGGGTGACATTGCGTTTTCCCGTGGCAAACACGCCGACGCAAACCAGTTTTACCAAAAAGAACTGCCGTTGCTGAAAGCGATCGGGGACAAACTCGGCGAAGGGGCCTGTATGGCAGCGCTGGGGGATGTGGCAGCCGCGTCGAGCGAAATCGAAGATGCGCAAGCGTATTATCATGCAGCATTGCCGCTGTTGCGCGCGGTCGACGAGAAATACGGCATGGCCAACTGCATCCAGAGCCTGGGCGATATCGCGTTGTCACGCATGGACCAAGATACCGCTCGCGACAATTACGAGCAGGCATTGTTCCTCTTTAATAACCTGGGCGACGGCTGCGCCATCGGATGGACGCATTACCGTCTCGCTCAGGTCGCCGGTGACCCCGAGGTCTTCAAGACGCACATTCTCGCTGCAAATGATGCGTGGCAAGGCGTCGGACGACAGGATCTCATCAAAGAAATGGGGGAGGAATTCCCGGGCGTATTGCCTTGATCCTTCGTGGATGAGCCCACTTTCCACCGCACGCTTCTTTGGGCATTCCTCGTCCTGGCAGTGCTGACGCTGCCGCTGTTATGGTTTGTCACGGCGCCATACGGTCGTCATGTAAAACCATCCTGGGGACCGACGATCGACAATCGCCTGGGGTGGCTCGTCATGGAGTCACCCTCGGCCGTGGTCTTTTTTCTTTGCTGGTACTTCGGCGGTAGGCCTACCGACCCGGTTTCGCTCGTCTTCTTGGCGCTCTGGGAGCTTCATTACGTCCACCGCGCATTCATTTTTCCTTTTCGCCTCCAAAACGCAAAAAAGCGCATGCCCATTCTGGTCATGGCCTTTGCGTTTTTCTTCACGAGCATCAACGGCTACTTGAATGGCCGCTGGCTATTCGGCTTGGGCCAAAGGCCTCGGGTCGAATGGCTCATGGATCCGCGTTTTGTCGCGGGCGTGTTGCTTTTCCTGGTTGGTTTTGGCATCAATCAGCACGCCGATTGGATTTTGCTCCACCTGCGCAAGCCGGATGAAACCGGATACAAGATTCCTCGCGGTGGTTTGTATCGCTGGGTGACGTGTCCCAATTATCTCGGTGAGATCATCGAATGGTTTGGGTTTGCCTTGTGCACTTTCTCGCCCGCGGCGCTCGTATTTGCCCTCTGGACCGTCGCAAACTTGCTGCCCCGCGCCCGCTCGAACCACCGTTGGTACAAAGAGACGTTCCTGGACTACCCGCCCGAACGAAAAGCTCTCGTTCTTTTTATTTTCTGATAGAGTGAGCATCCATTGAGCGCCTTGTCGTCATTCTTTGTGTGGGCGAATTTGCCGTACGCGATCGCGTTTTCCATCGCTGTGCTTTTCGCCTTGCTGCAAATGACGGGCGTGCTTGGACTGCTCGTGGGCGATTCCGACCACGATGCCGATCACGATGTCGACCATGACGTTGATCATGATACCGACCATGACGTTGACCACGATGCTGATCATGACGGGCACGATGACCACGGGGGTTTGGGAGAGAAGGTATTGGTCGACCTGGGCGTAGGTCGCGTTCCGTTTTCGATTGTGTGGCAAGCGTTCGCGATCACGTTTGGCATTGCAGGACTGGCCATCAATTCGCTTTTCCTTGGTCGGGATGGGACTGCGGCTGCTCCGGCGACGCTTGCGTTTACGCTTCCAATATCGCTTTTCATTGCGTATTTGCTCACGCGTACGACCACGCGGGTTCTCAGTCGTGTATTGGCGGGGGAACATGAAGAGGCCACGAGCCGCAAGGATTTGGTGGGATCGTCGGGCGTGGTCATTTCGACTCAAATCACGAATGAATTCGGAGAAATACGAGTAGCCGACTCGGGTGGACGGCGCATGCATTTGGTGTGTCGCATACGCGAGGGGGAAAAACCCATTCCATCCGGTCAAGAAGTGGTGATTGTCGATTACGATTCAAAAAGCGGACACATTTTCGTCAGCCCGCTCGATGTCGATTTAACGGAAGAAAAGCCGCACCGTATCGGTTCGAATGAGCGCACTCCGGAAAACGTACCCGAAGATACGGAACCGCAGGCAGAAAACGACGACTCGTCTTCGGCGCAGAAGCGGCGCAACTGAGCAAATTCTCAGCTATTCGTCGAGCGTTTCCCCCTTGCATTCATCATCGATTCCGCGTTCCATCGTGCGCACAAATCGACTTCCCGTGGGAGGGTTCGAGACATGCCTCAGATATTGAATAAGCCCGAATTTCAGCTATTCGCCCTGGGTACGGGCGGATTACTCATCTTGCTCATCGCGTTCTTCGTCTCGCTGGCCAAGTTTTATCGCCGTTGCGGAGCCGACGAAGCGCTCGTCCGCACGGGTGCCGGCGGCAATCGAGTGGTCATTGGCGGGGGTATCAGTGTCTACCCGATTTTGCACCAGTTGCTTCGAGTGTCCCTGCGCTCGATCAAGCTCAGCGTGGAACGCTCGGGCCGCAATGCTCTGGTCACCAAAGACAAGATCAAAGCCAACGTTACCACCGAGCTATTCGTCAAAGTCGAGCCGGTCACGGAAGATGTTCTTGCCGCGGCGCGATCCTTTGGTGATCGCAATTTCGACGAGCATGCCATTGGCGAACTCATCGAAGGCAAATTGACGGACGCCTTGCGGAGCGTGTCTGCCAATCAAACGTTCCTCGACCTGCATGGCCAACGAAAGCAATTTGCCGAGCACATTCAAAGCACGCTCTCGGACGAGCTGAAGAAGAATGGTCTGACGCTCGAAAACGTATCCATTACGGCGCTGGCGATGGTACCCGTGAAGGAGCTAGACCCGCACGACGTGTTCGATGCCGAGGGTTTGCGCGCCATTACGGAGAGCGTGCAATCGAATGCCGAGCAGACGACGAAGATTCAGCGCGAGAAGGAGAACGCGATTCTTTCGACGAATGCAGACGCGCGCAAGCGTGCGCTCACGATCGAGCAGGATCAGAAACAAGCCGAGGCGGATCAATCACGTCGGGTGGTTGAATACGCAGCCACTCAGAAGGCTGAGACGGCCAAGGCGGTATACATTCAGGAGCAAGCGCAGGAGCTTGCAGCGCTCGAAAAGCGCAGAGCGACGGAAACGGCTCGTATTCAGCAAGAGCAGGCGATTGCGATTGCCGAAGCCTCGCGGCAAACGGCGCAACGCGAAGCACAGATTGCGACGGAAAAAGCTCAACAGGCTGCACAAATCGCCATGCAGCGCGAACTCGAAGCGTCGATGATCGAAAAGCAAAAGGTCGTGCAAGCGGCCGAGGTCGATCGACAAAGAGCGCTCGAAACGGCAGAAATCGAAAAGCAAAAAGCGGTTCAGAGCGCAGAAATCGTCAAAGAGCAGGCCGTCGAGACCGCGCGTATTGCCAAACAAATCGCCGTCACGCAAAGCGAAGAGCAGGCCGCTCGTGCTGGAGCATTAAAATCCCAGGCGGAAGCCGAACAGCAACAGGCTGCGCAGGGAATCATCACGGTCGAGGAAACCGCGAAGGCAAATCGTGAAAAAGCGATTGCCGTCATCAAGTCCGAAGAAGAAGCGCAGCGGTCACGCATTGCAGCCGAACGCGAAGCCTTCAAGCTCAGGCTCGAAGCGGAAACCCAAGGCGCGACCATCAAAGCGCACGCTGAAGGCGCAGCGTCTGCCAAACGAGCCGAGGCCGAAGGCGAAATCGCGAAAGCCAAGGGTTTGGCTGAAGCTCGCGAGCTGGAAGCGCAAGCTTCCGCAAACGTCATGCGCAAAAGCGCGGAAGCCGATGCCGACCGTATTCGTATTTCCGCAGAAGCCAAAGCCACTGCCGCGGCACAAGACGCTCAGGCGCTCATTGCGCTTGCCGAAGCCAATCGAAAGAAAGGCCAAGCGGAAGCCGAAGTCAAGCAGAAGCTCATTGAAGCTGAGAATGCTGTCGCAACGAAATTCCTCCTGCGCGACATTGCCATCAAAGCGCTCGAGGTATTGCCCGACATTACGCGCGAACTCATGAGCCCTGCGCGAGCCATTAGCGAAATCAAGGTGTTGCAGATTCAGGGTGGAAATGGCTCGAATGGGACGAACCCAGACGGCTCGGGGAATCCTTTCGGAAGCGTTGCGTCGCCGATTATCAAGACCATCCTCGAAGCGGGCGCAGCATATCCACTGCTGCGCGAACTGCTCGCCTTCTCGCAGGTCGATACGCAGAACCTCGCAGACAAGGCCCGCGCACTCATTGGAACGCTACCAAACGAGCTGCGTGCGGCGATTGAAAAAGATCCCGCTCTGGCGCAGAAGCTTGCGGACCTCGGTATTATCGTGCCGAACTCCAGCCGCGACATCGAAGTGCGTCACGACCAGCCGCCCACGATTACGCCGCCGCCTGCAGAGTGAGCCTCACTCCGGCACTGGCCCTTCCGTAAAGCACCCGATCGTCGTATCGATACGGAAGTTCGATTCGCTCGTGTGCCGTTCCGCAAAAAAGAAATCCAACGAGTATTTATTGCCCTTCACGATCCCGAATTCCGCCGCGCGGGAGTCGAGGTCGATGGTGCTGGTTTGTGCACCGTGCACGCCGCCGAGATCGATCGCGAGTTTGCCATTGATGAAGGTGAACAGGTCGTCATCTCCGGTGAACGTGAAGACCTCGCCGCCTTCGTAGGTGAATTGCGTGCGCAGTTCCAAAGTGAAGTGGAAGTTGTGGTCAAAGTTTTCGTTTCCGAAACCTTGTCCATCAATCGGGAAGAACGCATTGTTCGAATACGTGAAGGTGCCATTTCCGACATCCACGAGCGGAATTTCCACGGGAATGGCGATATTGACTCCGACAACGTCGTTGTACCATTGGTCGAAGTTTGCTTTGCCCGTCGTGGTCGGCGTCGTTGGATTGCCGGCATAAACGGGTTTACCGTCGGCACCGAGAGAGCTGGCGACAATGCCCAGGTCCGAACCGAGAGAATCCTCGAAATCGGGATGACTTACCGGAAAATCGCGCACGATGGCTTTGAGAATCGGATTGCAATTCGGTCCGCCCCCACCTCCGCCCGCGCCGCCCGAGTCCGGCGGAAAAATGAATCCGCCATCGCCTCCCTGGCCCGTGCTCCCCGCGCCACCTTGATTCTCGCCCCCTTGGCCAGTTGCGCCGCCTTGATTCCCGCCGCTCGAACTGGTCGCATTCGAGCCACTGGAAGCGCTGCCGCTGCTGCTGCAAGCGAATGGGGCTGCGGATAACGCCGCCAAACAAAGCAGATACGCCGAGGATTTCGTGGAATACTGTAATGCCTTCATGTCCGGATGATGCGCGCCGAAAGAAGGCCATGTCAAGCGCGAATATGTTGTTCGCGGTCTCGATTCCGGGGGTATGGGGGCAGAGCAGCCGGCCCGTGTTTTTGCGAAGTAAAAACACCTGGAGGGCCGCCTGCGCGCCCCCATCGTGAACCAGAACTCGCGCAGCGCGCGTTTACGCGCGCGAAGCGAGGGTACAAATTCAGGCGCGGCTACAAGCTCAAGGTTTTTCTAAGAAGAACGGATTCGTTACCGCGAACGGTCTACGTCCTGGATGCAGCGGCGCCAGGTCTTTTTCACCCTTCGCGTGGAACATCACCCAATTGCCCGTGCGCGCCGGATCCAGATTTACCGTCACCTGATTGACGAATTTCTTCGCCGTGCCAGCTCCCATCGGCATCAAATCTTCCACCGACTTCGACTCACCATTGACGATTACCTCCAGCTTGGTCGCGTCAATGTAACTCGCTGCTTGCACCGTAACGATAAACGTCGCGGTTCCATCCGCGGCCGTATTCACGATTTCACCCGGGGCTTCCCCATTCGGGCCGGTCACCGTCATGAAAAGCCCGCCGGAGATCGTCGGCGGCCCGCTCGCCACTTTGTCACGCACGAGCATCTTCGTCAGTTTTGTCGGATCGTCGTGCCCGAAGCTCAAGCATGTTCGCGGATACCCAATCGGCGACGTGCGCAGATGATGGCTATCCGAACTGCCCACGGCCCAAACCTTCATGCCGTGATTGAGCAGCGAAAACCAATCAGCCACCGCTTCATCCCGATTGCCTTCGAAGTCGGAATCATTGAACACCTCGATCGCGTCGAAATCATCGCTCCAGAATCCGTCTTTGCCTGTACCGGTATTCCGATCGAGATTCGCGGCGCTGAAGTATGCGCCTATCGCATTTCCACCACTCGGGTGATTGACGATGAGCACGGGGTTGTCCGGCAAGGCGCGCACCAAAGCGAAAACGTCTTTCGGATCCTTCCCGATCCAGTCCACTGCACCGGCATTGGCTTTTTTCTGGTCGGGCGTCATTGGAACCACGCCGAAATGCCCCCAGGAAAACGTCGTCAATTCTTCCGACGCCATACCAAAGGCCCACTTCGTCATGCCCAGCTTTTCGACGACCGGCTGAAAATCGGCGACCCATTCGTGTTCGCTCGAAATGGGGATTTCCAGGCCGTCCGCGATTGCCCCGCGCACCTTGTGCTCGACGGGATCACTCGAATCCGCCGACAGCGCTGAATGGATGTGGAAATCGGCGCACATGTAGCCCGTTGAATCCACCGAATGCTCGAGCAACGCGTCGACCTGCAACGTTTCTCCCGGCGCAACGTTTACTTCGGTATCGAGCAGCTCCCATTCATATCCGCGCGAAACGATTACGCGATGCGTTCCCGGTGGCACCGTCAGCGTCGCTTCGCCAGTAATCGCAAAGGCCTGATGCAACCGGCCATTCGTTTGGTCCTCGACGCCATATGCTGCCGGTGTCGGCGGCTCGGGCATCGTCGGAATCACCTGCACGCGCACGGGCAAAACTTCGTTTGACCCCAAATCTTTGGCGATCACTCGAATCGCACCATGAGGATCGAGCGGAATCGTCACATTCGTTTCGTCCGCCGTAATGCCAAATCCCGGATGCGACGCAAAGCCTGCTTTTTGCGGCACGATCGTCATCGGTTCGCCCGGACGAACATGCATCGTGAACGTCCCGTCCGCGCCTGTTCGTGTACGCGTCTGATATTCGCCCGTCGCATCGACCGCGTGCACCCACGCGTCTGCGACGCCCGTACCATCGGCACTGGTGACTTTCCCCGTCACTTCACGATTCTCGGGTGCTCCATCCACTCGACGGATTGCCTCGAGCAGTCCATCATAATCAGGCCCGCCCGCAATGACCTCGAACCGATCCACGAGCGTTTCCGCGCATGCGGGTGCAATGAAACCTGGCCCATAGAAAAGCGCGAATCCGCTTACCGTCAAACCGTAGTTCAACTGCTGCCCAGGAAAACGAAGGGCGAAGTTCATGGGGCCACTGTCGAACCCTACGTAATCGACTTTTCCTTTGGGCTCCCCATAACCGAATTCACGAGTCACCATTTGCGATTGGCTGTACTGGAAAAACCCTAGCAGCTCGTCCGAATCGATCCGGCCTTCTCCGAAGTTCACGTCTTCGTTCGTCGGATTGATGGCTCCGACGCGCATGACGAAGCGCTCTTCACCTGGTTTCAAAACGAAGTCGTACGTTGCCTCGAGACCGTAACGGCGCGGAAATAAACCCGCCAGTGGTCCCTGCATGAAGGGAATTCCTTCCAGCTTTCCAGCCACCCGCACAACGGCTTCACCACCGTCCGATCCATCCGACAGAACCGTCACGCTCGTCGGATTGATCATTTCAATCGACATGCCCGTCAGCGTCTCGACATACCGCGACAAACCCAAAGGTTTACCGTCTGCACCTACGCCATCGATTGCGAGCAGTTCTCCACCGAACCTGGCATATCCATCGCTGAAGCCCTTGCTTTCGATGAAGACGGCGATTTTATCGTTCGCTAAAACGTAATCACCCACCTCGATACGCTGCCGCCCATGCGCCGGTTGTGCAATTCCTTCAACCGAAGCGATCCGCCCCGCCCTCGCCTGCTTCGCCGCTTTTGCACCAAACGGATCCGCATGCCCGTTCGGGTCACCGGGCTCGAATGCCGTCTTTTGCAGAACGCATTCTCCTCCAGCATTCGGCTTATTCGGTTCTGGATCTTCGCTGCATCCAAGAGCGAGCGGGAACAGAGCCACCAAGCATTGAATCGAGCTACGTTGAGCAAGAGCAATCGTTCTACGGCGCATGAAGCCTCCTTGTGAATGACCCGCTCGCGCCTCCGGCCACGGTGAGGCACGTCGATCTTCACGCAAGTCAAGCCCCTATGTTACAGCAATTCGACGCCAATTCCACGCCCAATTCCACGTTCTAGTGACAATTCGTCACTTGAACGCCGCGCTACCCTCCACTGCGCCATACAGTGCCGTCATTGCAGCATCCACCGCCCCCCGTTCATGACGCAATACAGAAAACCACTTCGCCGGCGTAAGCATTGCATCTGGAAGCAGCCGCTCCAGCAATTCGATCGAATCCGCCTTCCGCCCCAACTCCGTTCCCCCAAGCTCCCCGACGACTTCCGCAATCGTTGATAATACGACGACCACCGCCTCGGCGTCCGATGTGGCCAATTCCTCCTGTGCGGATTGGGCGCTTGTTGGCTCTTTGGCCCCCTCGTCCATTCGGGGAAACCATTTCGTGAATCGTCCCTCCAGACCCCTTTTGTCGCGCTCGGCTGCTTCTCGTAATGCCCGCTGGCCTTCCCCCGTCACAGATTCATCGCCAACGACACCCAATGCGGCTTCTTCCCGCGCCCGATCATTTTGCGCATCCGCATCGGCCACTGCCGCTTCAATCGACGCCACACTACGCTGCTTGGCCAGCGCATCGAGATCGTCCACGAGCCCCCCGAGCTCTGCCCGCAATTTCGCCACCCGCGCTTCAATGGACAAATTTTTGTCGTTAGGGTCCACCTCCACATGCACGGGCGGCCCCGAAAACGTCTTGCCTTCGCACATCTCCACCAGCGCATCGTCATTCAAAAAATGATAAAACGCTCGCTCCCCGCGAGCGCGTTGCCGCGCCACAATCAACCTCAGGGCCGGATTTTCCATTCCGAGCGCCACCACACTCACCGCTATCGGTACATCGCCCACCTTCTCCCGGGCCGCCGTAATCAGCTCCTCACGCACAACCGCATCGCCATCGGTCACGATGACGATTTGCGCCCGCGCCAAGTCCGGATCTTCGCTTTTCGCTTCGCGAATCGTATCGAAACTGGATAGCAGCGCATTTTCGATATCCGTACCACCGCGCCAAACTTTTTCTACCACATTCCCCATTGCCGAGAAGGCCGAACGCCCATCGTTGACTTTCACGATGGGGTGAATCTTCTTGGTAAAGTATCGATAATGCAGCGTTACTTTGACCGTTCGATTCCCTTCGGCATACCGTCGGGCAAGTGTTCCCAATTCGCCCAGCAAAATTGCATCACGTACCCGCGCTCGCGAACCCTTTTTACCATCTTCGAGCATCGAGCTCGACCCATCGAGCACATAAATGCGCGCTTCCCCCACGAGCTGCGTACGCGTCCGCTTCTTTACTTCCGTCTGGACAAACCGTCGTGCGAGCAATCGTCCTTCCGCAAGCGACATGAGAATCGTCCGCGGATCCTCGATGACTGCCAACGGTATGTCCGTAATGTCCCGCGCTGGCATCAAAATCATGTCCGGCGTCGGATAACGAACCACTCGAACGCTCGTTTCCGTCTCCACCACGCGCATCGGCGCAAGTGGCACGCCCACGTCCACAGCCCCATCAATCGCGCAAAGAGCCGCATGCGTCTCATGCTCTTTTTCCGGTGCAAGCCAATCGAGCGCCAGCAGTCGATACGCTTTCTCTTCGGCGGTTTCGTTTTTGGTACCCCATTTTTGCGATTTTCGCGCTCGAGTGTACCCCTCCGAAATCGCCGTCATCGTATCTGTGCCGAACATCTCCTCGCTCGACCGACGCAGCGAGCGCAGTTTGTCTGGGCCGGACGGCTCACCATCGCCCACCCCAAGCTTTTCCAATGCCTGTCGGGTAAAACCAATTCGTTGTTCATCCCCGGCAGCGAGGGAGGCCGCGTCGAGCGCCACGAGCGCAGCATGCAGGCGTTGCCGCTGCCCTAAGGCTAGTGCTTCTTTCGCCTGATGCAACAATCCCTTATGCGGCGACATACCCGCCGCTTCGAGCCTGTCGATACGCGTAATTTCGGCTGCCAAATGCTTTCGCCGAATCTCTACGCCTTCCGGTGCCAATGGCAACGCAGCCGCGGCATCCAGCAATAGCTTTCGCCCGGCTTCGAGCAATCTTCGCCTACGCGCCAAAAACTCCGTTTCGCCTCGCGCCGCATCCAGCAAATGATCAATCGCCAAGAGCTGAGCTTCGACGAGCCGTTCTTCCTCGATAGAACTCGGTTTGTCTGCTTCCGCGGAGTCGGTGGGTTTTTCCTGACTAGACGTCGACACCGACGCACCACCTGGCTCGACCTGTTGTTTCGGTACAATGGCGAGTGGAGCCGCAATACGCACTGGGTCAATCGCTGCCGCAATGCGCCGAGCCGCTTCATTCTGTTTGTCCGCGACGGCCCGGGACGCACGCACCGTCACTTCATAAAGGCGACGTACCCACGCGGCATGCGCCAGCGGAACTCGCCCATACACCACGAACGTCCGTTCGAGCCCCTCGACATTGTCTTCGAGCTCCCGAATGGCCAGCTCGCATCGTTTTTCAATTTTTGAATGGTCTTGCCGAGCGTCCGCTGGAGCACGCAATGCATCGAGCAATGCCGTAATTTGCGTTGTCTTCAGTTTTGGTCGATAACCAATCGCACGTAGCAATGGTTTGACCAGACGCACCAATGGAGCCCGCACGAGGTCCGGCCTCGCCACGAGCCCTTCGATGCGTTGCCCGAGATCCGCAATCCGTTCGTCTTCCATGGATTATTTGGCGCGGAGCGCGCTCGCCCAATTCGCGTCAGAACGACTGCGGAATAGCTCGGTCACGACCGTTCTCGTTTTTTGGTCGAGGTCTTCGATTCGCGCGCGAACGACTCCGACCGTTGCTTCGTGTTTGGGAAATACATCCGCCACCACGCGCGATTCCAGCGCAAATCGCGTCAAGGCCGAATCATCCCATACGATGTCGAAAAACCGCGATTCGACAATCGTCCGCAGACGACTTTCGGTGTCTTTCCCGTCGTCTTGCAAATCTGCCCAGAAGGTCTCCAAATATTCGAGCGCTCGCGATATGCGCGCCAAGTCTCCTTCGACGATGCGCTGACGCACGTTCTCCGGAAGTTTTTCACACATTGCCGCAATGGCCCGCGACGCATCCGCAGGATTTGCAACGTCCTTGAATAGACTCGGAAACGCGACGAGCGCCACTTCGGCCAAGGTATACGCCGACGACACTCGTTGCTCCGCTGCGCGCAAACGATGATACCCATCGTAATCGGAACTCCCCGACTCCTTCGACTTCTTCAAGTCCCCACGCAGCAGCGCGTCCGCGGTCCATCCCAGGAAATTTTCTGGCGATATCGCGCTCTCGAGCCCCGCTTTGCGCAAAAGGCGCGCGAGTGAATCGACTTCTCGCACCAATGCCGAACGATCGGAGGCATCGAAATCGGCAAACACCGCTTCGATGAGCGGACCAATCCGCCGCCCAGCAACTTTCGCCTTTAATGACGACGGCTCACCACGCAATGCTTTGAGACGCAGCGCCATGGCATCAATGCGCTCGAGCTCCGGAGCAATTGCGGCCAACACTTCGGTGAGCACGCGTGACCGTGAGCTCTTGAGGGCTCGGGAAACGACAGCCCGAAAGGAAATGTCGAGCAAAATGGCAATATCGTCTTCGGCAGCCAGGGCGGCTTTACGCCAAACGTTTTCTTCACCCGTTTCGTGGACGGCTCCTTGCCCAAGAAGCTCGCGCCGTAATGCCTCGAGCGCCTCGAGCGCTGCAAGACGAGCCTCCGCGCGTTTCTGAGCTTCCAATGCATCGTCGACGATCGACGCAATCAAATCCGTCGACGAAGCACCTGCCGCGTGCGCCGCCGACTCGTCCACCATGAGCAATGCGCGACCACGCAGCCACCGCGCGAGCGAGCGCGTGGAGGCCATTCCGTCGTCGATTTCATTCGCCAGTTTGGACACATTTCGGGCAACTTCAGCAATCGAACCTCGATCGCCACCAGCGCTCGCCAATAGACCTTGCCGAAGCACCATCGCCCCGAGCGTCGTCGTCAATTCAGCAGTGAGCGCTGATGCTCGCGTTGCTTCGAGCGACCCGTCGCGCGCCATGACCGACAAGTCACGAATGCCCTTCAACAGTGTTGCAATGTCGCCCGAGCCGATGGCTTGATCCACGAGCGCCCGGGGTTTGTCCACTGGCGGCGGCTCTGGTTTACGTTGCTTTGGTTTGTCTTGGTCATTCTGCGTCGGTGGTTTTGCGGCACCTTCCACCACCCGTGGTTTGACCACGATGACCGGCATTTGATAAAAACACGTATCGAAGATCGAACGCTCGGTGCGCACGATTTCTAGCTGCCGACGCTCGCTCGGATCCGTTTCACGTCCGAGCAATGCCTCGATATCCGACGGGGATGGCCCCGACAGCAGCAAATGGAACCGGAGCCATTTGAAGTCGCCCGGTAAAACCTCGAGCGGGCGCTTTGGATTGTGCAAAAGCCGATCGGCAACCACGGCTGCTCGTAATACTCGACCCGACCGCACTGCCGTACGCGTCGAAATGTATCGCGTCGGCACGAAATTCGGATCGGCTCGCACGGCCGCATTCAATTCACGATCGAATCGTTCGAGAAAAGTTGCCAAGCCATCGCAAACCACATCGGAGATGTAGACGTCGTCCACCGCCTGCTGCAAACAATCGAGATCTTGGATGCTGAGCATCGATTCGAACAGCGTGCGCGACGCTCCGCCCACGTGACGCCGCAAAACCAGCCCAAGCCGTGTTGGATCAGCGAAGCTTCTCGGGACGAACGAGACAAACGCAATGCGATCGACGAAGGCCAAAAGTGTTTCGCGCGAGCCTTCGAGCACATCGGCAATGTATCGATTCGTCGTCATGAGCGCGCATTCGATGCGCCCTCGACGCACGCGCCCACCTTGCTTCAGCTCGCGCTCGTGGAGCACATTGAGCGCCGAACGCAACAGCATATCGCGACCGTCGAAGATTTCGTCGAGAAATGCGTGCACCGAACCGAGCATTCCTTCGTCCGTGAAATGCTCCGTGCGCCCCGTCTCCATGAGCGTCTTGAAATCGATCGGCCCAATGAGATCCGTTTGCACCGTGCTTTCGCCAATCTGACGCGCATACACGGAAGGCTGTCCCGTCTCTTCGTCGAGAATGCGACCGAACACCGTCGACGCGAGCTGACTTTTCGCCGTTCCTGGTGGACCCGTGACCAGCAAATGCTCACGCGACAGAAGCGCCAAACTGAGCTGCTGAAGCAAATCGTCGCGCTCGAGAAACACGCGGTGCAGCTCGTCGAAGAAGACACGAAACCGGTTCGACGCGGCCTCAAAACGAATCGGATCGACCATATCGCCGCGAGCTTACTCGAAATGCGCTACGTCGGGAAGATGAACATGATTTCGCGGCCCATGATGACTTGTCAGTCCATGGTGAACGTGCCGTGAAACACCTGTAACGAACCCCAGCGATCGACATACGCAGCAAAATCGTGAAAACCCATCCACCGCACACGCAGAAACGGCCACGCATACGCGTGAACCTGGTAACGCACCACGTTTGCTCCACCTGCCACCGCGGACAAACCCGCAAGCGCTTTGTCGATCGTGTCGCCAAAATCGTGTCCGTGAAACATAGGCCGCACGGTGCGACTTCCGCCGCGATACGCCGTGCCCACGACTTCGCCCGTCAAATCATGACATCGTAGCTCGTCGGGAATCGCGTTGGCCAACCCGAGCTCTCCCTCCATCTTCGATTCGAGGTGAAAGAGCGCGGGATCTTGAGCCACGTGCGAAGGCATGTAGGCCTCGTTCAAGAATGCCGGAGCATCGGTGTAATAACGCAGGCGCACGCGGTCGACCTGTTGCGTACCGTTACACGTCGGGCACGTGATCCAACCGCCGCTGCACGAGCACTTATGGAGCATATCAGCCATACCGGTGCCATAACAAACGCGACACTTACGAAATCCCGGTCGCTGCAAACAGGCCAAACACGTGCCTCCGCCCAAGCGTTCGTCAATACGAACATGATGCCGCGATTCGTATTCGCCAGGCACCGGCGGCTCACCACGCTGGATATGCCCCGGCGCACTCTCCGCTTCGTCGGTCCAACTCGTACGCCGTAGCAATGCAGCCTTGACGACCAGCATCGCCAAAGGCTCGATATGCATGGGCTCGTCCGATGGAAGCATGTCGTAGCTGGCACGCATACGCGCGAGCGTCGGAAGGAAACGTTGCACGGGGCTCGTCGACATCGATCATGACTACGCACGAATCCGCGCTGGACGTCAAGTCCAAGGTGACATCATGGAGCTAAATTTTTTTTGCTGGACCCGAGCCATCCATTGCAATGGGCCTGCGCCCATGGTAGCTCCGACCATGGCATTCATTCGGATCATCGAGGCGCACGAGGCAGGAGACGATTTGCGTGCAGTCTACGACGGCATGAAAGCTCGTCCAATGCCGCCCGTTTATCGTGCTCCACACGGTGGACCGGCCGGAATCATTCGCGCGCATAGCCTCGATCCAAAACTCATGGCCATCACCTTCGCCGCCAGCGGTGCGTCTCGTTTGCACGGAGCGTTGACCTGGGCAGAACAGGAACTCATTGCGGCATCCGCGTCGCAGAGCAACGGGTGTTTTTATTGAACGTCCGCTCACGCAGAGTTTCTGCGTGTCGCTTCGGGAAATGAAAACCTGGCCGCAGATGTAATCGCTGGAAAGAGCAATTTGCGAGCGTCGGCACGCGAGCTGGCACTGGCCGGGCTCGCGCGTGTATTGACGGAGATCCCGTGGGCGGTAACGGGCGAGGATATTGCACGATTGCGAGACGCTGGTATCTCCGAAGAAGGTATCGAGCAAGCCATTTTGGTGACAGCGTTCTTTAATTACTTCCCCCGAGTGGCAGATGGAACCGGAATCGAATTCGATTACGAATCACCATTGCCTCGAATCGCCGTCGATCCGTTGCGCGAAGCTCTGCCGCGGATTCCCGATTCCGAATGGAACCCGGCCGTCGATGGGTCGACATTGCCGAAGTTCGCCCGTGAGCCGCGGACCGAAACGCTGCTCGAGCCTTGGCATGTTTATCACTTCCATCGCGAGGCTCCATTGCCAAGACAGACGCGCCGCCTCATCGCGCGTACCGTGACCGAACACCTGTGTGACTCGGCAGCTCTCGGACGTTGGAAAGATGTTTTGCCCTCCAACGATACCGAAAAACAGCTCGCTGATTTTGCCACGAAACTCACGCGCTCGCCTTGGGCCATGTCGGCCGGCGATGTCGATGCATTACGCGCCGTGGGTTTGTCGGATAACGCAATTTTAGATGCAATCACCTTGATTGCCCACCAAAACGCCATCTCCCGCATGCATCACGCGCTCGCTGCACTGCAAGCATGACGTTTCCTTCCTCTATCTTCCCAGACGCTCGCACCTCTGGTACCATACGCTCCGAAAGGGCCATCAGGTATTTTCATGGCAACGATCGGCGTCGACAAGATCATCCTGTTCGCTGGTGATCCAAACGCAGTCAGCGCATTCTACGCACGCGTCGCAGGTTTGTCCTTCGACCGCATCGAGGGCACCGAACGTTATGAATCCATGAGCGCCAAAGGCTCGACGAGGCTCATCGTCGACAGGGCCATGCAGCCCTTGCCTTCCGGACAACGCGAATGTGCCTTATCGTTCCGCGTCTCGAACCTCGACGACATTGGTGTGCGGCTGCGCGAAGATGGAATCGATGTCGGTCCGGTTCTCGACCGACCCTCAGGCAAATTCGCGTCCCTCGTGGATCCTGACGGGCGCCATGTCGAGCTGTGGGAACCGCGCTCTACAGTTTCGCGCGTCGAACCTCCGGCGCTCCTAGACAAACCCACCGCCGTTGCGCCACCAGCGCCCATGGAGGCGCCCGTGGAGGCGCCCGCAGAAATCGTTCCGCCAGCGTTCTTGGAAAAACCTGCCGAAGTCACTCCACCTGCGGCCGTAGAAAAACCAGCGCTCGTTACTTCGCCGACCGAAGACAAACCCGAGACACTTTCGGAAGACAAACCTGCTGCGTCTGCAGACGAGTCCGCGGACAAACCTGCGGCAAAGGCCGCGGAAGAGCCTCCTGCGCCTCCGCCCATGGTCACGTCGCCGGGGCCCATGATCACGGCCGCACGTCCGACGAGGTTCTCGATGTTGGCCGGCGGGCGCCTCACGCTTTTCGGCGCCAACTTCAATGAAGATTGCCGCGTGCTCATCAACGGAAAAGCATGTCCGGACGTCAGCTCCAAAGACACCTTTACCCTCACCGCCACCATGCCGCCGCATGCGGCAGGTTTGGCGACCATTGTCGTCGAAAATGCCGAGGGCCAAAGCGCACGCATTGATGTAACCTATGCCGAAGGTCCGGTCATTGAACGATTTTCGCCGCTCGAAGGCTCGCCCCGAGGTGGAACGGAAGTCGTCATCGAAGGTCGCGGCTTCGAAAGCGATTGTCGCATTACGTTTTTCGCGAATCGCGCGCCCGAGGTGATATTCGAAAGCGAAAAACGGCTTCGCTTCGTGACACCACCGCAAGACGACTTGTTCCATGGCGAAGTGCGCGTGACGAACCCCGACGGGCTCCTGTCGATAGCTCCCGAAATCTTCACGTATCGCCTTGCAACGCCCCATATTCATGAAATCGCGCCTGCGTCGGGACTGGTCGGCGGAGACAAACGCATAACGATCACCGGGGTCGATTTCCATCCAGCATGCAAGGTGAAAATCGGAAACAATTACGCGGTTTTCACTTGGAAGAGCCCAACGACGCTCGAGGTCATCACGCCGCGGGCCGACGCTCCGGGCATCGTCAATGTCGTTGTCGAAAATCCCGATGGGCAAGTCGTCACGAGCGAGGGCGCATTCAAATACGACCCAGAACCGACGCCTCCGATGCTGATCGAAGTGCGTCCGAATTCGGGATATTGCCAAGGCGGGCAGCTCATTTATCTGCTCGGAGAAAACTTCGATGCGTTAACGGTGGTCCGCATCGGCGAAGTTCGAGCCATTTCGCGCACGCGCTCGCGCAAGGAAATCGAGATCGAATTGCCCCCCAGGCACGAGCCCGGAGTGGTCGCTGTCGAATTGACGGACAAGGACGGTATCGTCGTTCGACGTGAGGACGGATTCACGTACTTGTCGCGTCCGTCACCGCGTGTCGATTCCGTCACGCCGCGTAATGGACCGATGGTGGGAGGCACGCGTCTGGTCATCGAAGGCGAATTCTTCGACGCCAATTGTTTCGTGCGTATTGGGGGGCAGTCGCCCAAACACGCGGCCATTCGTGGCACGACCATGATTGAAACGATTGCACCGCCAACGCGCATGACGGGGTTTGTCGATGTGGAAGTCGGTCGTGGAGATACTGGCGTATTCGTCGCGAAGAACGCCTATCGTTACGACCCGTCTCCAGCGCCCTCCATCGAGTCTGTCTCGCCAAACAAAGGCACTGTCGATGGTGGCACGGAAGTTTCCATCGAAGGGAAAAACTTCGTCGCGGATTCCGTGGTACTTTTCGGAGGCAAACCCGCGGGGCGCGTAAAATTCGTCTCGGCCTCCACGCTCGAAGTCAAAAGCCCTGCGGGCAAAAATGGAGACATGGTGGATGTCGCCGTGCGTAATCCCGACGGCAAAGAAGCGGTCGCGAAACGCGCCTTTTTGTTCGACGCTCGTTATCGAGCGTGAGCCCACCTAACAGTCCGTTGAATTATCGTCGCGAGCGCCCGAAAGCTAGGGCGACGGAGCGAGGAATCCTCCTGGATTTCGAGCGATGTCGACCGACGATTTCGGGCGTGAGCAGATAAATCAACGGACTGTTAGGGGCACAATGAATTGCGCCCCTACGTCTGCCCTTTTCCTTCGAACGGGCGGCTCAGGTCACTTGATGACCGTCTTACACCCGACAAGCACGTCTACCTGCCCCTTCAGGTCCCCCGATATCGTATTACACGCGGACGGGCAAAGCAGGATTTGCTTGGGCGGTTTGGAATTGTCGTAATACCACGCCAAACCATCCGCCGGACAAGCTGCCAAATACGGCACCTGCGGAATCAGCGTCGCCATACCACCTTCCGGTGTATACTGCACGTTGATCGCACCGTAATCGAGTTCTTCATTCGGAGGCGGTGGCGGAATCAGGTATGCACACGAAAGTGCCGCACCACGAATCGCATTCATCGCTTGGAGGAATTGATCGGATGCATTCTGGTTCGTGTCGACCAAGAATGATTTGCCCGTACCACCCGCATTCGCGATTCCATCGAGCGCTGCAGCAAGGTCACCGACGCCGATGACGAACGTCTTTACGCTCGGCACTCCGTCGAGCCCTGCTTTGGCAATGCCATTGATGACGCTCAAATCCGTTTGACACGACTTCGGCTCACCGTCCGTTGCAAAGATGACCACTCCGACATTGTTCGGATTCACCGTCATCCATTGCTTCGTATAATCGATGGCGCCTTGAAGAGCCGCGGAAGTGGGCGTGCCACCGGTCGGGCTCGTATTGTTGAGCGACGACTTGATGACCCCAGCGATTTGCGGCAGCGGGGAAATGACAACGGCTGGTTTTGCATACAGCCCAATATCGCAAGAATCGCCGCCGGCACCACTGCATGCGCCCGGAAGTCCCGGCAAAGTCACCATGCACGGCCCACATTGCGCAGGACCGCAATCGGCATTGGTATTGCAAAATGTACCGCATACCACGCCGGACGAAAGGGGAAAGTATTGGAGCCCAACGCCAATACCCGCCGCCGACGGCTGATCGACGAAATTCTTGATTGCCGTCGTCACTGCCGTCCACTTCACGCCGCCCTCCTCCCCCATCGAACCGGACTTGTCGATCATCAGGTACAAGCCAAGCGGCACTTGCTCAGCCTTGTTTACCGTTGCGGCACAACTACCACCGACTGACCCCGAGCTGTTCCCGCCCACGCCAAAGAATCCGCCGCCATCTCCACCGGCTCCGCCGTTACCACTCGATTTGCCGGCGCCCGCACCCTCCGTGCTGTTATCGCCACCCGCCGCCGAACACGCTCCAATCACAGCGCAGGCTGCCAGTATCATCCCCAAGCCGCTGCCAAAACCCGAAAAAAGCCATTTGCCTCGCATCGTTCCAAGCCTCCGAAGCGATATCGGAACAACCAAACACG
>CAZETM010000003.1:37436-45556 GCA_964514885.1 uncultured Polyangium sp.
ACCCACGGCGACGGAGCGGGCTGCTTGGCCCATGAAACCGGATTACGACGCAAAATACGCTTGGCTAGCATTTGCGCAATCGGGCTGCCCTCGTCCACATTCAAAATCGATGCCGCGCAACGCACCGCCACACCCGTCACCGCTGCCACGCCCGGATCGTCGGGATTCATTTTTTCCCGCCGTGCAACCGCCCAAAGCAATCCCATATTGGGCGGCAGTTTGCTCGGATCCTCACCGGCACCAAGGCCACGCAATACACCGTCCCAATCGCCCATCGACACGAGCTGTCCCAATACATCGAGCCGCTCAGCGTCGCTCATTGCTGCAAGTCGCAACGATGCCGCCGATGCCGCCGATGCCTCCGGCGATCCCGATACTTTACCATCGGCTGGAGACATGGATTGGTTCGAGGCGGACTGCGGCGAAAGTGACATGGACGCAATCGTGCCATGATCGCAAAAAGAGATCCTCATTTTTGGGATCTTTTTAGTCCGTCGGTCGAAAGGAGCGGCTGCGCGCTAAGCCAACCAAGCGACAACGGCTTGACCCCTCGCCCACTCCGAGCGACGACGCCATTCATGTTCCGGGCCCACATCACGCTTCTGCTCGCGTCAGTTCTGCTCGCCACGGGCTGCGACGAACCTGCCGCAAAACCCGCGCCTGCACCATCGGCGAAGGCCGCTGCAACGCCAGCGTCTACTCCAGCAGCTCCCGAAGCTGCCGCTCCAAAGCCCGCCGAAACCGTGCAAGCAGCCGCGGACAAACCCGAATGGATCACCGCGCAACACATCCTCGTCGCATTCAAAGGCGCAAAAAACGCTCCCGCGAGCGTCAAACGATCCAAAGCCGAAGCCAAACAACGCGCCGAGGAAGCCGCGACGAAAGCCAAACGCGGAGACGACTTCATCGCGCTCGTGAAGGAGTACTCCGACGACGCGGCAACACTCGATCGGCTCGGCAGTGTTGGTAAGTTCAAACCCGACGGTATGGTCAAACCCTTCAGTGACGCGGCATTCGCGCTGAAAGTGGATGCCACGAGCGACCCCGTGGAAACACCGTATGGGTTTCACGTGATCAAACGCAATCAGTGATGAGTTTACTCGGACAAACTCAACTGCCCTTCCATTCCGTGCGTTGCACGACGGGCAATTGCAGCGCACGTTCACGATCGAGATCGAGAGAGCCGACGTGAATTGCGAGCGGCGATTGCACCCACTTGAAGATCGATTGAGAAAACAGGCGCGCGAACTTTTGCGCCCACAAGCCGAGCTGCGCAGGATCGCGTGACGGGAAGATGCTTGGCAACGCAAGCGCAACCTCGTCCGCTGCGAGTTTTTCCGCGCCGTAGAGATACAAACACGCATCGAGCACTTCGAAGGGCATCAGCTCCGCTTCGCCCGATTGATTTGCAGCAAGCTCAGGCCCTGCGGTCGTGTTCAATGTCGTGCGAATTCCCGCATGACCAAACCGGTTTTCGATCCGTTCGATGAGCGCAATCACCACGGTTTTCGGCAGGTTCGCAATCACGCTGAAGGCACCCTCGAGATCTCCACCGACGGTCGTGTACCCCAGCGCCTTCTCGCTCATGTTGCCCGTCTGCAAGAACAACGCGCCGCTCGTATTCGACCAGTTCCACATGCGCTGACCTCGAATACGCGCTTGCACGTTCTGCCGCGTGATCTCCGTCGGTTCGGGACCATTTTCGCCAAGCATGATCCGCGTCGTATCGATCTCACGCTCGAAGGCTTCTTCGATCGGCACGATCATGAACTCAGCGCCAAGGTCTTCACAGATGCGCGCTGCTGCAGTCTGCGTTGCGTCGCTCGAGAATCTCGAAGGCATGTAGAACGCCTTGAGCATGCCGCGCATGTTGTCGCGCAAAGCCGCGCCTTCGAGCTCCGGATTCAGAAGCTGGATCGCCCGATGCGCAATGAGCAGCGTGAGCAGCGAGTCACGTCCACCCGACAGAGCAATACCAATGCATTTGAAGGCGCCGATCTTGCGGTAATAGTCGGCAACTCCGAGCGCGAGAGCGTCGTAGAAATCATCGAGCAGCTCGTCACGTGCCGTGCGTGAAGGCGTCGTCGCTGACGGCAAGAAGAACGACGTGCCCGCTGGCGGAGCCGGATACGCAAGCATCGATCGATCCGCCGTTGCCTGTTCGATTTTTCGTTTGGGCACCAAAGGTTCGTCCCTGCGAAACGCTTCGAGGTCACTACGCCACGTGCTGGCTTCGCGACGTGAGCGCGTCGTGCGATCGAGGTCCACGACGGTCGAGACAAACCCTTCACGAAACCGCTCTGCTTCGAGCATCGGGCGGCCGTTTTGATTAACGAACCCACCGCCGTCGAACACCAAACTGTCGTTGCCACCGACGAGGTTCGCATAAGCGATCGTGCACTGATTGTCCGATGCACGCGTGGCGATCATCTCTCGACGCGTGCCTACGACGCCGGCGCGAAACGGCGATGCGGACAAGTTGCAGACGAGTTCTGCGCCCGAATAACAACGTCTGCGCATCGGGCCATCCGGTGACCAGATGTCTTCACAAACCTCGAGCGCGATCGTGCCGAAGTCGAACTCGTAGATCTCGTCGCCGCACATCACGCCGGCCGCATCGAGCGACATGCCGGGCACGCCTCGAGAAAACACGCGAGCCTCGTAGAAGACGTTGTATGTCGGGAGTTTTTCCTTGGGGGTGAAACCAAGTATGCGACCGCCATGCACGAGCGCTCCGACGTTGAAGAGATCGCCGCCGATGCCGACGGTCAAACCGAGCACGAACACCGTGCGAAAACGCGCCGTTTCGGTGGCAAATCGATCGAGCTCGCGGCGTTGCGTTTCGACAAACCCGCGCCACTGCACGAGGTCCTCAGCGGCGTAACCACTCACGACCTGCTCTGGAAATACCCCGAGCGTCACGTTGTCGTCCGACATCGCCGACGCGATGCGGACGCAGCGATCCACGTTCGAGCGAATCGCGCCCACGGTCGCGTTCACGCTCGCCACTCCGATCTTCACGAGCCTCATGGCGACCGAGACTAACAGTATCAGCGCGGAATGAACTGCTCGGCGAGCGTGGTCAGTCGATCGATTTCGGCCTGCGTCAAATGCACGTCGCTCTTCACTTCGTGCCCTTCCGATCGAAACTTGACCTGTTGAAAGAGACGAACCTTGAGGATGCCCAAGTTGATCGATGTCGCGTTGTCGATCGACGTCGTGAGCGCTGACGCATCAGCATTCGCTTGCATCGGATCGGTGCTTTCACCCGTGGCATGTACGTCGAGACCTCCGTCTTTCGATGGCCACACATGCGCTTCGGCTTTGCGCAACGTGGGAGGAATCGGCGGCACGTTCGCGGCAGACAAACTGCGCGCCGGATCGAGCGCGGTGGCGACGATCGCATCGGGACCGTCTGGCTCGACAAACCCACCGGTACCGACGAACTTTGAAGCTTGTGACGCGAGTTCTTCTGGAAGAACCGCCAAGAACTCGTGGTCGACGAGCGCGATGACACGAGTTTGTCCGCGTACGGTGACGCGTGCGGAATCAACGGATGCGCCAGTGATCCACTCACCTGGCGGAGTGCTTCGCGCCATGACGACGTCGAGCCCTGCACGTAGACGCATGGGCTCGACCTTGTGCTGCACGATCGCGACGGCTGCATCGCGGTTCGTGACGCCCGTCGACGCGACATACGCAGCGACGACATCACGCGCGACATCAATGCCGGTGCCTTCGAGCATCGGGCGCAGTGGATTCAAATTTTGCAGTCGCTCTTCGACCGCATGACCGTGCAACCGATCGGGCCAAACCATGACGCCAACACGCGCTGCAACGATCGATCGAGCGATCTCGACCGCGTTTTTTGGCTTCGGCTGCGGTGCCTGCACAGCCGGTGCGCCCTCGCTCGCACCGCCGCAATTCACTCCACCGACACCGACGAGTCCGAGGAGCAAAGCGAACGAACAGAGGCGTCGGATCATGCAATGCAAGTTAGCGCTGCCGCTAGAGCGATGCTAGTGCCCCGCCCATGACTCACGGACCGAAGAAAGTCGGCATCCTCGTAGGCGGGGGCCCGGCCCCAGGCATCAACGCAGTCATTGGAGCAGCAACGATCCGCGCGGTGTTGTCCGGGTATGACGTCGTCGGAATTCAGGACGGCTTTCAGTGGATCATGAAAGGGGACACGTCGAAAGTTCGTGACCTGACGATTGACGATGTCAGTCACATCCATTTCCGGGGCGGTTCTTTTCTGGGCATTTCGCGGTCCAATCCTACGAAGTCGAAAGACTTGCTGGAAGACAGCGTATTGTCTCTGCTGCGTCTCGACGTGGACAAACTCATTACGATCGGCGGCGATGACACGGCGTTTTCGGCATCTCGCATTGCAGAGCAATCGCAGGGACGACTACGGGTGGTGCACGTCCCGAAGACAATCGACAATGATCTGGACTTGCCTGGCAATTCGGACACGTTCGGGTTTCAAACGGCGCGACATATCGGCGTGGGAATCATTGAAAACCTAATGGTCGACGCGCGTACGACGCATCGTTGGTATTTCGTGGTGGCGATGGGTCGCAAAGCTGGGCACTTGGCGCTTGGTATTGGCAAAGCCGCCGGAGCGACGCTGACGCTCATTCCCGAGGAATTCCCGGCGGAAGGGCATGTGCGTCTAAAAACGGTCGTGGATTTGCTCGCTTCGGCGATCATCAAACGCCTTGCGATGGGCCGCACGGACGGCGTCGCGATCATTGCCGAAGGGCTGGTCGAGCGAATGGAAGAATCGGATTTCGCAGCACTTTCCGGCATTGAGCGGGATGCACACGGGCATATTCGCATTGCGGAAATTGCGTTTGCGGAAATCCTGAAACAAGAAGTACAAGCACGGCTACGCCAATACGGCATCAAAATGACCATCGTACCGAAGAACATCGGGTATGAATTGCGGTGCGCCGACCCGATTCCATTCGACATGGAATATGCTCGGGACCTTGGTTATTGCGCGGCAAAATTTCTCGCCGATGGGGGCACGGGCGCGGTCGTGGCAATGATTCAGGGATCATTTCAATCGGTCCCGTTCGATTCGATCATGGATCCGAAGACGGGGCGCATGCGCGTGCGTATGGTGGACATTTCGAGCGACCGGTACATGATTGCGCGTCGTTACATGCTTCGTTTGCGTAAAGACGATTTCGACGACAGCACGTTGTTGGCTGGATGCGCCAGCGTAACGGGATTGTCGATCGACGAGTTCCAGCAGCAATTCGGGTATCTGGCCGAGAACGACCCAGCGCAGCGCGCGTTTTTCACCAAGAGCGCGGGGTAAACATGGACGGCATCACCATTCGCTCGGCCAAACCTTCCGACATTGAACGATTGGCGCAGAACCATTGCGCCATGGCGCTCGAAACGGAAAACAAAACGCTTGATACGGAAACGACTTTGCTCGGCACTCGCGCGGTGCTCGACGATCCGGGAAAAGGGTTTTACCTGATTGCCGAGCGCGACGACAAAATGGTCGGGCAGCTTCAAATCACGTACGAATGGAGCGATTGGCGCAATGGCGTATTCTGGTGGATTCAATCGGTGTATGTCGCGCCAAACGCACGCCGCACTGGGGTCTACCGAGCGCTTCACGATTACGTCTTCAGCGAGGCTCGGAAGGCGGGAAACGTATGTGGCGTGCGCCTGTACGTGGACAAGGAGAATCGGAATGCGCAATCGACGTACCGCGCGATGGGAATGCAGGCGGCGCATTACGACATCTACGAAGTGGATTTCGTGCTTGGCTGATTCGTCACGAGGGCCGGCGCTTTTTCTTTGATTTCGCCACCAGTTCAGGGCGTGAATGCACGCCAAGCTTGGCGTACAAGGATGCAACCTGCGTACGCAACGTATTGTATTCGTTGCCAAGCTCCTCAGCGATTTCTTTGTAGGACCACCCCGTCTCTACGAGTAATTGGGCCGCTTCCAGCTCGCGTGGCGTCAATCCGAATTCGCAGAACTGCTCCAGGGATCGCGGCGTGAGCGTCTCCTCCATCGTAACGAGCCACAGATCTTCACCAATGACGTGCACTTCCTTGTTCAATTCATGCACGCGAATCTCAACAAACCCATCTCCAAGCTCGCGCTCCAACCGCCAAACTCCACGATCGCGACGAGCTACTGCCTTCATCGCAAATGCACGAATGACTTCACCGTCATCGTGCACGCGGGCCGAACGACGATAACGCGCGACCAATTCGCATACGCGCAGATTCATCTCGATACAACGTCCCGACGCTCGAGATACCAAGACAAACCCTTGTTGGCGTTCCTCCATGACTTGCATCCGAATGGAATCCGAGGGAATGAGCGGCAAACGCATACGCCAAAGAGCAGCACGAATATTTTCATGCAATGCAGCCAGAACCATTTCGTCCCGAGGCGTGAATACCTTGGCCTGATCGAGCGCGAACGTCATGAATACACTGCGCCTGGTCTCACCGCGCGCCACGGCTTCCACTTTGTATCCCGCAGCTTCCCCCAATCCAGCGCGCAGCAATACTTGCAATAGGGCGATTTGTTCCCGCACTTCTCCTTGAATGGCCGAGGTGTCCGCAACGAGCTGACCGGGAATTGCATCCTGAAGCGGCGCGAGCATGAGCTGAATTTGTTGCCGCGGGGCATGCATCCAACCCGCAAGAACATCCTCGGGCAAACGCACTGCATGACTGACGACCGTATCCATGCGGTCATTCGTGGTGCCAATCAGGCCACCCACAATGGGAGCGCAAATGCGCAGCGCATCGAAGATGGCCACCGGAGCCGCCTGCGTGCTTACCCGCGAAAGCGCACGTTTTGCCTGCAAAACCAGCTTCTGATCGTCAACGTGCAACCGTCCCATCGCGTCATTTCGCCGAGTTGCCATAAGTGGTGACCTCCCAGTGCTTCCCCGTCTGCGATCGTAGGCATGAGCGCTGCTGAAGTTCAATAACATTGTTTGGGCTCGTGCAGTTTGTCCGCCGTGACGCGGGCGGTCGCCGTTTGCCCAACGCTTGACGGACAGAACTCGTACGACCTCCAACGTTTCGCCTACGTAGGTCTGCGTATGAACGAGACGGTTTGGCGTGCCGTATTGTTTGTCGCGACGATACACGTCAGCTTGCTTCGAGCAAGTTGGTGAAGGCATCGGTCGACAGGGTAGTGTAATGACCAACTTCATACGCTTTCACGCCGAGAATACGCCCTCGAGCGACCCATTGCCCCATGAGCGGCCAGGCTTGCGCGAGTTTGTCTACTTCGACGGCAAGCGCCGAATCGAGACGGCGACAAACGTCTCGAATGACGAACATTGCGTGCATCAATGCACGAGCGCGGTCGACTCCAGAGAGGTTTGGCGAAACGAGCAATCCGCACGAATTGGTTTTACCGTCGTCACGATCGCCGCCCGAAGCGACGATGGCGCCCGACATGTCATTGGCCAGGCGCACTCGGCAATCGAGAAGTGGAAGCGTCGCCTCGAACGCAAGCAAGGCGGAAGCGCTGACGCCACGGTCTGCAATGGCAAGCGCGGCAGAACGAAAAGCAAGGCCCGCACCAATGGTATTGACGTCCAGCAAATAGAACCACAACCGCAATTCCAGCGCGGCATTGGCCGAATGAGCCGAGTTACCCAGGCAGGTGTGCACCAAGTGGTGAATACGCTCGGCAATCATCGACGGCGCCGCGCATACGTAACGGCGAAAGATTGCCTCGGCGGCGTCCTGTCGGCGTGCAGAGAGACTTTGCAATGCCTGCACGAGTGGATTCTGAGTTACGTCGGGCTCATATTCACGAACCGACGCGCTGTAGTGATCGGAAAGCGCTCGCTTGTAACGGCGCAGCAAAACATCTGGAGCGCGACTCGCGAATTGGCGCATGATGGCAACCCATTGCCGCGCAATAGCGACCAGCAATGGCGCCCCGAATACGTCGGGCGGCTGCATCGTCGTCGATTCACGCGTAACGACGTCGCGCAAATACGTCGCGGATGCGGCCAAACGCTGTACCCGAGCGAGATCGGATTCCCCCGGCGCGCGCGAGTCGAACAAGATATCGCCCACGGCCACGAGCAGCATGTATTTTGCTGCGACTTC
>CAZETM010000003.1:45656-59037 GCA_964514885.1 uncultured Polyangium sp.
ATCCTGGATGGCACGACCAAGCGACGCGGCAATTTCGCTGGCCGATGTTCCACTTGGCCAAACCGTGGCATAGCCGATTCGTGGAAGCGCAGGCATCACGAGCGCTTCCGACTCTTGGCCCGGCGCGATGACAATATCGAATCCATACGGCCCCGGCGGCTCGGTGGTGTTGTTTGGGGGAACAATGAGCACACGATGACGCGATCGTGTTTCCTCGACCAACTCTTCACCGATCGAATACGCCGGCACCACGATGTCGACCGGACACTTCACCAGCTCCAACGATTGTTTGAGCTCGGCAATGAATTCCGCCTCATAGCCTGGCGCAAACCGCGGCACGTTCTTTCGAGATGCCGTTTTCAGAAGCGCATCTACCTCCGCCATGGTGAGTTGCGGCCAAAGGGTTTTCGTTCCCAGACACGCCACGTGGAGCGCCGTATCGATGCCGCTGGTACGAACAGCGCCGTCCGCTGCCATGCCCGTGCGCAAAATGATGTCCGTGCCACTCCGCAGGGCAATCTGTCGATCGTAGTCGACAGCGAATTCCAATTGAAATGCATCTTCGTTTCGCCCGGTGGCAATTTGTGCGGTCGCCTCGAAGTCGTCTGCGCAATGAGCGGCGTGGCCACCCAACGCGCGCATTCTTTCAAGAGAGCCGACGATCGCGATTCGCACGCCATCGAGCACGCCACGAAGGAGTGCTGCGCCGAATTCGACAAGCGCCTCGTGCAGCTCGGCGAAAAAAGCGGGAGAGCGTTTGGAGACGTTTTCCTGCGAAAGGACACACGCAATGAGCCGGCGGATTTGTCCACCCGCGCGCAGATGCTGCACCAGCTCGATGAGCTTGCGGGCGCCGGATTGATAGCCATCGGAATCGGATTGCTTCGCGCGCTCGTTGCCGTCCATGAGCACGAGCATGGTCTGCTCGTCATTACGGACGAGCGGAGGAAGAAGATAACACGATACACGCTTGGAGTTTTGCATGACGCACCTCGGGGGAATGGCGTTGCGTCGAGGCATTGGCAACCGTCATGCCATCGCAGCCAGATGCGAGAAACAGCGGCGTTTCGTGACGATCCCAAGAAGTGCGGTCACCGCGAATTGCATCAGTCGCGCAACGACCGGCTTGCACGATTCCGGCAGAGACTTGGTTTGGCGACCCGTGACGTGGTTTGTCGTACCAGTTGCACGAATCATGCAAGTCGAGTTGCACGAATCATGCGGGTTGCACGAATCATGCAAGTGGGCTCCAACGTGGACTTATGAATAATTACCGGCACTTACGCACTTGTTTGACGTGGCACGCGGGATGCTGTGGGGGACGACGAGCAACAACTTGTCGTGCAGTCACAGGTGAACATGAGTTCGAGAACCGTTTCCCATTCCACGCCGCTCGAATTGGTCGTCTTCGTTTGGGGAGGCCCGCCGCAACGATACGTTTTACCGAGCTCGGGTCAATTACGCATCGGGCGTAAGCGTGAAACAAACGATATCGCGATCAATGATTCGTCGGTATCGCGCCAGCACGCGATCTTGCATATCAACGGCAAGCTTCACGTGCAGGATCTCGGAACGCCGAATGGAACGTTCATACGGAAAGGAAACAAGGAAATGGATTGCACGACGACGATTGTGGAACAACAGCATTGCGATCAATCTTTCGTGGTGGATCCGGGCGACCGGATTTTCATTGGGCGAGTTCCTGCGCTGCTGCAGAAGCCGCGGTCGACTCAGGACCGACTCGAAGCAAAGGAATTCAAGCGGCCCATCGTATGTGATCCGTCCATGGTCGCGCTCTATGCGGAGGCGCGCGAATTCGCACAATTGCATGCCAAAGCGATCGTGCTGATTCTCGGCGAGACGGGGGCGGGAAAAGAGGAACTGGCCGACACCATTCACCGAGAATCCGTACGCGCGCATAAAAAACTCGTGACGGTTAACTGCGCGCACTTGCCCGAAGACCTGTTCGAGAGCGAACTCTTCGGGCACGTAAGAGGAGCATTTACCGGTGCAGTTTCCGACAAACCCGGCCTCATCGAGGACGCCGAGGGAGGCACGCTCTTTTTGGACGAAATTGGCGAATTGAGCATGACGGGGCAAGCCAAGCTTTTACGCGTACTGGAGGATCGTCAATACCGTCGTCGGGGTCATCCTCGGCTACATACGGCGGATGTTCGCATCATTGCCGCGACAAACCGTGACCTGCAGCAGCAAATCGCCGACGGGGCATTTCGTGACGACCTCTATTATCGGTTGCATCAATTCGTGCTGGAGATTCCGCCTTTGCGCAAGCGTCGGTCGGAAATCATTCCGATCGCGGAAGCGCTGATTGCACGAGCGAGCGCGAAATTTGGAGTAGAGCAGGTGCCGCATTTGTCTGCCGAAGCCAAATCAATGCTTTTGTCGTTCTCTTTCCCAGGCAACGTGCGGCAACTGAAGAACATCGTCGAGCACGCGGCGGTGGTTTGTCGGGGCGAGGAGATCCTGCCGGAGCATCTCCCAGCATATTTTTGGAAAGCGCTTGGAAAGACGCCTGCCGACACCTCCGCAACGATGCCAGTGCCCACGCATTCGACGGAACAAGAACGAATGCTACGCGCGCTCGAAGAATGCGGAAACAACATTACGCGAGCGGCCGCAATGGTGGGAATGCCGCTGCGCACGTTCATTTACAAGCTCGACCGCATTCCGGGCGTTCGACGCTCGAGAAAACGCCCGGCACCGATGTAGTGGCATTGGTCTTCCGAACGTAAAACGACTTGCTTGGACCATTGGCGATAACGATGAAAACACAAGCGGAACAATTCGCGGGGGACCCGGCGGATCGCCCTGGGCTTTATGAGAATCCCGCCGACCTAGCGCCCGTGGGAACCGTGATTCGTGATTGCTACACGGTTGAAAGGACGCTGGGCCAAGGTGGCATGGGGTTGGTCGTCGCAGCGCGGCACAATACGCTGGGAAAGCTCTTTGCGATCAAGTTGCTCTTGCCGGAAGCGGCCGCGAGCGAACAATTCGTGATTCGTTTCAAGCGCGAAGCGTGGGCGGCGGCTCAATTCGGCGGGACGCACGTGGCGCAAGTGTTCGATGTCGGCACCTTGGATATCGGCGTGCCCTACATGGTCATGGAATACCTGCAAGGGAACGACTTGAAATGGGTGCTGCGCAATGGCGAATTGCCAGTCGAGGAGGCGGTCGAATATTTGTTGCAGGTATGCTTCGCGTTGGCGCCGGTGCATGCGGAAGGAATCGTGCATCGGGATCTGAAGCCAGCCAACCTGATGTTGACGAAACTTCCCAATGGCAAACCTTGCATCAAAGTGCTCGATTTCGGGATTGCGAAGCCGTTGGAAGCCGAGGGCGACCCGACGTTGACCCGGAAAAACGAGATGCCGGGAACAGTACCATATATGTCGCCGGAGCAATTGGTTCCACCGATGGTGATCGATCATCGGAGCGACATTTGGGCCTTGGGCGTCGTAGCGTACGAGTTGGTAACGGCAAAACGTCCTTTTACCGGATCTGCGGCGTTCGAAATCATGGAGCGCATCTTGCGCCAGCAACCCATGGCGCCGAGTATGATCTGCGCAAATGTACCGCCGGCGATCGATGCGGTCATTTTGAAATGCTTGCAGAAGGATCGGAACTTGCGTTTTCAATCGGTCAACGAACTGGCCGATGCATTGCGAGAAGCCATTGCACAGCCGCACGTGGTTGCGCCGGATATGCGTGCGCTGATGCCGTCGATGACCACGGAATCGATAATCGCAGCCGATGACGTGAAGACGGTCATCGAGCATGCGGTAACCAACCCCGTGCGACTGCATGAAACAGGGCGGTGGAAAATGGCGGCGGCGGCAGGAGGTGCGGCGGCGTCGTTGGTGACCGTGGTGGGATTGGTGGTGGGGTTGAGAGGAGCCGTAGAACCGGCCGTAACGACCGATGGCGGCATGGAGCCTGCGACGTCCGCCTCGAATGCAGTGCCCTTGGTTTCGGCGACAAATGCAGAATCTGGGGCGCCTCGGCCGACCGAATTGGAATCGACCCCGAATGTGTCCGTGTTTGCCGAGTCGCACGGCGCAACGGTATCCAATACCGAGACAAACACGGCACGACATGCGGACCGTGGCAAAACACTATCGGCAACAAGTCCGAGCGCAATCAATTCTTCGCCGATTCACACAAGCGCTACGCCGTCGGCCGCACCTGTCGCGGAAACTGCACCATCAGCTACGGCACAAGTTCCACAAGCAGGGTCGCCTGTGCCGCCTGCGGCGCCTGCGAAAAAGAGAAACACAACATCATTTTGGTAGGGCGCTGCTGCGCTCGAAAGGGAGAACTCAGACATGGGTAAGAAATGGTCCGTCGCAATTACGCTGGCATCTTTGTCGGCATTGATTGTCGCGCCAAACTCGGCATACGCGCAAACGGCCACACCGATCGCCGTGGCGAAAGCGCAGGAATTTTACGAGATCGCCATAGCGGCAATGGATGCCAAGGATTACGAGCAAGCGTGCAAGAAGCTGGAACAGGTCACTCAGCTCGTGCCATCGGGCCGCGGTGGGCACGAAATGCTCGCGGAGTGTTACGAAAAGATCGGACGGCTCGGGAGTGCGTGGGAGCAATACACCCTGGCGCAATCACTTGCCCAAGCTGCCGGCGATCAAAAGCTCGCAGATGAAATGGCCGCGAAAGCAGCCGCCATCGAGCCCAAGGCCGCGAAATTGAACATTGTCGTCCCAAACGAATTGCGCAGCTTGGCAGGCCTGACCATTTCACGTGACGGGATCGTACAGGAGAAGCCATTGTGGAATACAGCGTTGCCAGTGGACACGGGCAAACATCTTGTTGAAGCAAGGGCAGCGGGACGGCAATCGTGGAAGAGAGAGATCGAAATATCTGCGGATGGTACTGTCACCAGTGTTGATGTGCCACCGATGGCACCTCAAATCATCGACGTGATTCCGACGATGCAATCGCAATCGACGCCGGAGCCAGTAACACGGCAGGTCGTCATTGCCAGCTCATGGCAGCGGCCTGTTGGTTGGACGGCTGTGGGGATTGGCGCATCATCATTCATAGCGAGCGGGATTCTCGCCACATTGGCGGTAGGCAGACAAGCTGCAAGCAATGCCGAGGGGCATTGTCGTGACAATCAATGTGACGCTGCGGGTCTGGTCCTGCGAGCGCAAGGACTGGGATTGGCGAATGGCGCGACAGCGACAGCCATCATGGGCGGAGTCTTTGCAGCGGCCGGATTGGTGCTGGTTATAGCGGCGCCATCGAGCAAACAGGAAAAGAATTTGGCTGGCCAAACGGCTGGCATGCAATGGGAAGTCGGCGTTTCGCCGACGAGTGTTGGATTTCGGGGCGCTTGGTGAGGAGGATGAACATGAAGAAGCAATGGTTCTTGGGGTTGGCGGCATTGGTTGGAATGGGATGTGACGGTGTGCTTGGACTCAATGCGGGCGAGCTTTTGCTGCCGGCGCCTCCGGCACCCGAATGCACGGCGAATACGGACTGCGTAGTCTCGGAGCCGGATTGTGCGACGGCAACGTGCGTGGCAGGAAAATGCAAATACGAATATAAGGCCCAAGGACAGCCACTGCCACAGTCGATGCAAACATCTGGTGATTGCATTCAGGTGGTCTGCGACGGTAATGGCGCGACTGCCATCGAGCAAGTATCCGAGGACGTCCCGCCGGATGATGGCGAGATTTGCACGAAATCGGTTTGTGTTGGCAAAATGCCAGCGCATGAAACAATCGATAACGAGTCGGTTTATTGCTACACGGGACCGATAGGAACCAACTCGATCGGCGTATGCACGGGTGGAACCCAATGGTGCGAGGACGGAAAGGCCGTGGGCGACTGTCAATGGGAGGCGCGGCCAACCAACGAAGTCTGCGACAACGGGCTCGATGACGATTGTGATGGCTCCGCGGATGAGAACCATGAGGGCTGCTACTGTGGTGACGGCATATGGACGCCCGAGATAGGCGAGCAATGTGATACCGTGGGACCGATAGACGGGTACTGCTCCGCAACGTGCGAACTTATCTGCGGCGGCCCAAGCCTCACACTGGCGATGGATCGGATCTGGCTCGGAGACAAAAATCCTAATGGGACGCCCAATGCGATCGACGGGTGGAAACAATACGGATTCAATCTGGACGGCTTGACCTCGACGGAGAATTCAACAGATGTTTGTATCATCAAAAATGGGAGCAATCCGTACGTACATCTCGACGGCAACGGCGGAATTGATAACTCATTCGGGCACAACGTGCTGCCGATATTGCTAGGTTTGTCTTCCAGCCTGACGCATGAAATCAATGATAGAATCGCCAGCGGAGATTATACGTTCCTGTATTCAACGTTGAACGCAGGAAAAACGGCTTGCAAGACGAAGAGCGCCATTTTCCTAGGTGCGCCACTTGGGCACATCCCCTCGTTCGATGGTAACGACGTTTGGCCCATCGATTTCGCATCACTCGCATTGCCCATGGAGGCTCCCCTTCCACAATCTGCGTATACTCTGTTCAATGACACCAAGATATCCAATGATGTCATTAGCGCAGGTACGGCCGAGCGATTTGACCTGGTTCTAAAGCTTCAAGGCTTGCCGATGGTCATTCCGATACGAGATGTACGAATACAATTCAAACCCGCAGCAAACAATGCGAGCGCTACGGAGGGCCAACTAGGCGGCATCATTCACACATCTGAGCTAATCAATGCAATTGAGCAGATGGCTGCAATGTTCGATGCGAGCTTTTGCGACCCAACGAGCCCAACGTTACAAAGCATACTCGCGCAGATTTCGTGGGCGTCAGATATCATGGATGATGGCGGGCAAGACAGCACCCTAGAATGCAACGGCATATCGATTGGGCTTGGCTTTACGATGAAGGCCGCAAAGCTTGGCGGTGTTGTGTCGCTTGAACCGCCGCCGGATCCGTGTAATCCAATGGGGCCGTGAGGCTGTCTCTACGCTCCACACACGTAACCCTCCCCACCGTCCGCCTCTTCTCCGACGTGTGGTGACCGCGGAGGAGCGTCATTCCGGCGCGATCACTTCAATCGTCGGGAAATACGTTCGATATCGATTCGCGTCGCGCGTGAGCAACCTGAACCGCGCAATGGCGGCGTGCGCGCCAATGTAGAAATCTGGCAATGGTGCGGCCTTCGCGCCTCCGCGCTTTCGATATTGCACGAATGCCTTTCCCGCAAGAAATGCTGCCTCGTATGGAAGCGCTTCCCGCCGAAATGTCGTAGCTGGGATGATCCGCTCCAAGTCCTCGATTCTCTGATACCCGATCGATACCTCGGCAAAGATGATCGGGTTGATCACGAGCGAGCTACGATTGGCTTCCATCTCCAACGCCCACGCCGACCAATCCGACCATCGAGGATCCGATGTCGCGATATCCAGAATGATGTTGCTATCGACAAGGATCGGGCGAAACACCATCGGCCACCTACCCTCGCGTAAGCGCCAGGATCTCATCCGTGGTCATTTTTACGTCTGCCGTACCGCGCAGCCGTTCGACAATCGACAGCCCTACTCTGGGTGCGCCCACTTTCACGATACGCACCGCATCGCGCTCAACCTCAAAATCGATCTCCGTTTCCGTCGAAAGCCCCAATTCTTCCCGAATTTCCTGCGGAATCGTGACCTGTCCGGTCGATGTCATACGCATGCGCCACCTCATGATCAGCAGTTTACCTGGCTACCAATACACTGCAAACCCACCCTCAATGCGTCTCCTCTTGCAACCGCTTCCGAATCTTTTCCTGCACATCCGTCGGTAGCGTGCGAACGTAATCGTCAGAAATCGACCGCAAGATCGCCACCGGCATCAAGTGCACCAACTGCTCGGGCGCCAATCCCGCCATGCGCTGCTCCGGCGTCAGTCCCGCCAAGCGCTGCTCCAACGGCATCCGGTCGAGCACCGACTGAAACCATTCGTCGAAATCCCGCAAGTCCTCGATCGTCGACCCGTCCAAGCTCAATGCGTCTCCTCTTGCAACCGCTTCCGGATTTTTTCCTGTACATCCGTCGGCAACGAACGAAGATAATCGGCCGTAAGCCCTCGCAAAATCGCTACCGGCATCACGAGCACCACCTGCTCCGCCGCCAATCCCGCAAAGCGCTTCTCCAACGGCATCCGGTCGAGCACCGACTGAAACCATTCGTCAAAGTCCCGCAAATCCTCGATCGTCGACCCTTTCATCTTCGCCTCCCGCCTCCACTGCCCAATCCATTGCCGGTTCTTCTCGCTCATCACCGGCCGATGGCTGAACATCTCCAAATATTCTTCCCGCTCCGTCTCGCAAACCTCGTCGATCACCGCAACCAAACAAGTATACATCATCCCTTCGATTCGTGCATAGCCCCCACCGATCGGAACAAACGTCGCGCCCATTCGCTCGATCTCCCTACGCAACGTCGGCGTCACAGACGCAACCACCAGCACCAACGTCAAATCATCACGCGTCGGCAGTTCGTCCAAGTGACCGATGTCATACAACATCCCGTACGCCACCAGCCGCAACAAATCCCCAGGCTTGAAGGCGTAATTCACCGGGCTCTTGTACTCGAGCACCGTCACCTTCCCCAACCACTGCCAAAGTCCACACAAGACCGTGGCCCGCTCATCCTGCCGCTCCACATCCTTGCGACGCAGTAAAAGCATGTCCGCCCGCTGCGGCTCGATCGTCAACCGTATCTCCGATTGCACCTCGAAGTTTGGCGGGGCACCATGCGTAACGACGTACACGAACGCCAAATGCCAAAGGTCGTAACGAAGGTCCATTCAAGACCATCATACTTGGAACAACCCTCGTGCGCAACAAAATTGTTTTTCTTCGGACACCGAGACAAACTAGTTCACCGATACACCACCCACACCTGGTTCGTTATGCCGAACCCACCCTCAAAACTCCGGCAGCACCACCTTCGAACCTGCCCGCACTTCAAAGACAAACCCAACCGTCTTCGTCGCCTGCGCCGCTACCTCGATATTCGCCCGCAAAAAACCATCCTTCGCCTCCAGCTTGAATGGCCCCGCGTCGAGCATCTGAATCTCCACTTCGTCAATCTCACTCACCGGCACTCGCTCGTGCACCATTACCTGTCGCGCCACGTCCGACAAATTGGACAGAAATAGCTTCACCTTACGCTTGATGCGCTGCGCTCCCGTGATTGCTTGCGTATCCCGCTCTTCGTCTTCCGTCCGGCGTACGCGAATACCATCATCCGGGCCAAACCCTAATTCAAATGGCTCGCCCTTGCCCACGAAATCAATTCGCGCCCGCCCAACCATACTCGCACCACGCGCCAATCGCACCGGACCCGCAAGAAGAGGCCCCGTACCCACCAGCGTCGCCGTCGCCCGCACATGCGCCGCCGCCGATCGCGTCGCCATCAGCACCCGCGATACTTCCGCATCCACGTTCGTCCGGCCAATCTCCACTCGAAATGGCCTTCCATTCGATGGCAAATTCACGCGCTCTTTGCCCACATAATGCAATGGCTCGCCACCATCGTCCACACCAGGCATTTCCGATACCTCGCGCCCCCCACCATCGAGACCCGCAAAGTCAATCGTCTGCTCCCGCGCCGCTATCACTACATTCCGACGCTCCTCGTCCGTCTTCTTGCGACTCGATAACACGTCGTCCGATAGCAATGGCGGCGATGCAGCCCGCGCCGGCCGCGCCGTCGAAAATCGCACTTCCACGTCGTCCCACGCTTCACCCGTGCTTTGCCACGCCACCGCATACGTGACAATTTCGATTTTCCCTGCCTTGGAATCGGCTTTTTCCGTCACCAGCCGCGCCAAATGCTCCGGTCGCCACAATGCACATGGCACTCGATAACAAAGCTCGATCTCGACGTCGCTTTCCTCTTGTGCGTCGATTTCGACTTCGATCACCGCATCGTGCCGCGGCGTTTCAATCATTCCCTCCGCATGCCGACGCTCCGCCAATGCCGCATCTTGCTCGGCTTGCGTTTTCTCGACTCGCGCTTTCTCTAGTTCCCCAAGCGTACTTTTCGCCGCCCCATCAATCGATCGCCACGCTTCCCGATACGATCCCACAACAGCCGCTTCTGATGCGTTTTTCGGTCCCAGAGCAACCGACTTCACCCATTGATCAGCAAGCTGGAAATGCTGCTGCAATACTCGTTGCGCTCGCTCGATAGCCTGCTCCGCCGCAATAATCCTTTCGCGCGCCTCCCGAGCCGCTCGCATAAGCGCGTCAATTTCCTCACGCCCGAGCGCCTTTTCCAAATGCACTCGTCGCAATACACGCGCCGATAAAACTCGCGCCGCTCCCTTTACGATTTTCGCCTGCACCGTCCCATCGTCAACGGCAAGCGACACGCCCGCGCAGGCTTGGACCCGCACGCCCGCAGGCACGCGAAACGATGCTCTACGCACCACTTCCGCGCGATCCTCGAACATCGTCACTCGTTCGGCACGCGTTTCATGAGCAGTGGCTTGCATTGGTGCGTCTTGACGACCTTTTTCCACGACGAGTTCACTCACGGCGGTTTCCTCCGACAATCTCGCTTTTTGCCGGCAGCTTGATACGATAGCTGTACGCGACTTTTGCTTTTGCGCCCGCAGCCACATCAATGCGGAATCTGCGACCTCCTCGTACGGGAGACCCACTGTCGCTTTGATCGTATACCTCAGGCTCAGGCTCGGCTGCCGTCACTTTGACGCTAATGTCTTTCTCGTCGGTCACCGGAATGCGCTCGAGCACCTCGATATCGACGGGCATTCCCAGCGACGACGTAATATCGATATTGACGTGATGGTCGACATGCGTCGATCCACCAAGCAAACCCGCCGAGCTTTCTTCGGTACGCGCATTACGTGCGACGCGTAATCGATCCTCGACGCCCAATCCTACGACGAACACACCTCCACGATCGACCGCTGCGACATCCGTCGTGGTCACCAGACCGCCATCGAGAAATACATCCAGCGGACCTGCGCATAGCGGCGTACCGAGAGGATTTTCAATGAGCGCCTCGCGAAACACTTCGGTCGATTCCCGCGGAGCCGTACGAAAACGAGGTTTTGCCGGCCCTTCGCCGGCGATTACATGCACACGATGCGGACGCGCATTCGAAGGAACATCGCCGCGACCAACGGCATCGTAACGATGATCGAAATGGCCTCGCGATACGAGCGGATCCTTCGTCCACGCCGGATTCGGCAAACTGTTGATGTGCTCTTTCGCCTGATTTGCCTCCATTCTCATGGAATCATTGGGCAACCTCGTCAATTTGCCGCGGCGCAGTTTGTCCGGATGAGGCAACATCAGCGCATCGAAATCGAGCCACGCGTCGTCAGGCTCGATGGGCTCATGGCGTGAGGATTCGATATCCTGCAATGTGTCGGGCGCCATGTCGAACGCCGCCATACTCATGGACTGAGCGCCATAACCACCACCTCCAGGCGCCATTGATGCAGGCGCATCGGAAATCATCGTTTTCGAAGCGCGTTTTTTCGATGGGACCGATTGCGGCGGCGGAGCACCGCCACTACGCCCAAACAATCCGCCTTTGGGAGCAGCCGGCGGCATGAGACCCATCGGCAACGCCATTATGCCACCTTCATCGAGCGTAACAGTACTCGCGGGCGATAACGGCATTGCACCCAAAGTTTGCATCGTCGGAGGCGCCCCGAATGCTCCAGGACCCATTGCAGGTGGCGGCTCAGGAGGCGCTGCTACCGTGGAACGAAGTGCATCAATGTGGACTTTCGACGGCAATGGCTGAGCCTTTTCCATCGCCGCGTCATACGGCTCGAACATGGTTTCGAGTCCCGGCGGCGGCGGTCTGAAACCACGTTTCCGAGGAGGCGTGGCGCGGCCAAAACGCAGCGATGGCAATTCAGGCAGGCGCGCGTCATGCACGAGATCCGCAGTCGACAACGACATCTCGACATTGGTCCAATCTTCACCCGAGTCTTGCACGACCAGCGCATCCAGCTCGATCCTGACGCGCGTTGCACCCTTCGTGAGCCACGCTTTGTACGTGGGCCAAAAACGCGCAGCGAGCACGACATACTCGATTTCTAGCGCTTCCGGCTGGGTTTGTCCTGGCCCGAGACGCACGTGACACGAAAGCGTTGGTCTGGACGAACCTTCTCGTTCTGCAGTTCGCGCTTGTACTTCGGCCACGCGCGCCGCATCGACAGCGCGCTCGGCGGCTTCGAGCGCGCGATCGAGCGAAGCGATGCGCGTGTCGAGCAGCGCAAGCTCGTCTTGCACGAGGCGCGTCATGGCGAGCGCATCAGCAATGCGTGCGCGTGCGTTTGCCTGGTGAAACCTGCGGTCCATGCCGAGGTTGAACTGCACGCCGGCGAGCTGATTTCGACGCCCCGTGACGTGCGCTCGTTCTTCGCGGAGCGCGACGCGCTCAGCCTCGGCGGCTCGCAAAAGTTCCGAAGCCGAACCAAGTTTCGCGGGGCCTTCCGGAACGACAAACCGCGGAAGGACAGAAATGACCGGGCGGTTTCCTTTCACGATGGCGCGAAAACTGCCGATTTCCGCCAAAGGCGTGATGCCCGGAATGGCCAGCTCGCATGAATCGGCGGCGAGCGAATCTGGAAGCGTGACCGCGCGAGTCACGATGGCACCACGCGCATGAACGACGACGCGATGAATGCGACTGGTCAGAGTGAGCAGAGACATGGGATCAGTGGAGGATACAACCGATCGAGGGTGGATGTGGATCGATTAAATCCTACTCCTCAATCCCCTTCACTTTAATCCCCACGATCTTCATCAGCCGCAGCGCGTTCGTCGTCGATACCACCCCCGGCGAAAGCACGTAATCGAACGTCATCTTGTTGTCGTGCACCAATTCCTTGAAGTGCTTATTCACCACGTGACCGTTCGTCGTGTCCGCCAATTCCGCCAGCGCCAAATCGTGCGACGTCACCGCGCCAATCGCACTTTTGTCAAGCAAATGCAATACCACGGCCCGAGCGCCAATGTTTCGCTCACGCGAATTCGTGCCATGCAAAACCTCGTCCAGCAAAAAGAACACCGGCTCGTCTCGGTTCGCCGCATCAACCACCGCCTTGAGCTTCTCCAATTCCGCATAAAAATGCGAAACCCCGTGCTCCAACGAATCGCTGATCCGCATGCTCGTCCGCACCGATAGCGGCGTCATATGCAATTTCGTGGCGCATACCGGCGCGCCCGCTTGCGCCATCACCGCGGACAAACCCATCGACCGTAGCCACGTGCTCTTGCCGCTCATGTTCGAGCCCGTAATCAGCAGCGCATGACCCGGGCCAGGCAATTCCAAGGAATTACCAATACGCTTGCCCGACGGTATCAACGGATGCCCAAG
>CAZETM010000004.1:0-57220 GCA_964514885.1 uncultured Polyangium sp.
GTTGCTCCCACCGCTCGAATTGGAGCTGCCGCCAGCTCCTCCGGTGCCTCCGTCGACTTCGGGAGGTGTATAGGCACAGGCGGTTATCGTCGATCCAGCCAATACCAAGACCAATGCAATGCGTGCATTCATGAACGAACCTCCGGGTTGTAAAAGGAAGCGCTTGGATACTACCGCAAGTGCGTGGAGCTTGTCATCTACCAAGAAAGCACGAGCGCGGCATGCTCACCAGGGGATCGTTTTGCCGGTGAAATCGAAAAACGTGCCCGAATCCGCAATTCCACGGGAATCGATTTGCTGGATCATGCCGGCCACGGACTTTTCGACCGTGGTCGGAGCACTTGGGCCGCCCATGTCCGTTTGCACCCATCCGGGGTGGAGGACGAGCACCGTGAATCCGTCGCCTTTGAGATTGAGCGCCATGCTTTTGCTGGCGATGTTCAAAGCCGCTTTCGAGGCGCGGTATCCGTAAAACCCGCCGCTCGTATTGTCGCCAATCGAGCCGAGATTGCTGGACATGTTCACAATCTTGCGCGTAGATCCCCGCTTCAGATGCGCCATGAGCGCTCTGCTGACCCGAAGCGCTCCGACAGTATTGGTTTCGAATAGGCGTGCCATGTTTGCGAAATCAACATTGTCGAAACCATCCCGCGCTCCGAAAATGCCCGCATTGTTGATGAGCATGTCGACTGGCGTGTCGCCAATGCCCTCCGCAAATGCCTTGACGCTGGCTTCATCCGCAACGTCGCACGCAAAAATGCGTAATCGTCCACCGGAGCTTGCCGCAAGTGCCGACAATTCCGATGCCGATTCTGGATGACGTACGCCCGCGTCGACGTGGTCGCCGCGAGCAAGATAACGCCGAACGAACTCGAGGCCAATGCCGCGATTGGCCCCAGTGATGACGATGTGCATGAAGTGCTCCGTAGCACGGCATGGACGAAGTTGGGAAGTGAATTTCGGTTATTACGGCGTTGCTGCAGGCGGATCGGCCGGCGGAGCTGGCTCTTTTGGCGTTTCCACTGACGGCTCAGCCTTCTTTGGCGCTTCCGGTGCGGTTTGCGTGGCCGGAGCTTGTTTCGTGGGCAGCAAATCGCCCGTGATGCTGAGCGCCAATACGAAAAAAGGCACCGCTTGGGCCACGTCTTGGCCGGTGCGATATGGCGATTTGAGCCACCAATTGACCACGGTCAAAATGGTCGGCTCGAACGCTGCTCCGTCTGCTTTTTTGAAAGTCCACGCCGCAAGGGGACCAACGCGGTGAATCGAGCCAGGCGTATTGTTCTGGTCGTCACCCGGACCGAAATGCTCCGGCTTGTAAAACGCTTGACCAGCCGAATAACGAATGCCAAGCGTCAGGCGATTGCCCATTCCCTGCCACAAGAGATCCGCGTCGTTGGCCATCCAGAAACCACGATTGCCGGTGAGCAGATCGAAAAAGATGTCGTAATACACGCGGTCACCGTCCCGGAGATTCATGTTCGCGCGACCGAACCGAACTTGATCACGTACGACGATCGGCCCGAACTTGAATTGCGCATTGGCGCCGAACAAGAGCTGGCCACCCGTTGCCGAATAATTCTTTTCCGGATCGCCCTTCTCGAGCGCTCCGCGTCTTTTGAGCTCGGTGTCCGAATAGTTGATGCGTGATGCATCAGCCGTCGGGTACGACTGCAAAAAGTTGAATGCACCGAAGTACCCGATGAATTCGTACATGCCCCAAAGCTGCAAAAAGCTCGCGGGCTGAAATTCGATGATCGGACCACCACGCGCAAATGCTGCGCTCAACGCTGGCGCCACTCCAATGCCGATAAAGTTGTCTCGAAACGCAAGCTTCTCGCTTTCGAAAAGACGATAACGATAGGTGATGCGCGCATCGGAGATGAGACCGAGCGGATTCAATCGGAGAACCGTCATGTCACGATAAACGATCCGATGCTGCGGCGGAGGGCCGTCTCGATATGCCTGCGCATTCGCGTCAGGTGCCAAGGCAACAATCGTCGATGCAGCCAGTGCGGCAAGAGCAGTTCCGAGGAAACGATGCTGGGACACGATTACGCTCCTTCGTCGATACATTCGAGAGCAAAAAGAAAATGCTTCGAAGTAGCGAGACTACGACCGAATCGTGCGCGGAGTCAAGCGTTCTCGGAGGGCGTAGTTGTCTAAAATTGGCGCAAGAATTCGATGAGCGACGCGTATTGAGGGCGCGCAAAGTCGAAGAGGCGTTGCCGAGCGCCTGCGCCGAGTCGTGGGTCTTCATCGCAGAGCACCGCGAGCATCGCGTTGATGCGGCCCTTGTCCGGACTTTTTGCCTCGTGCCCCCGTTTCGCCATGCACGAAAGAAAACTCTGCACGCATTCAGCGGCAGCCTCGTTCGCGGGATCCGTTGCCCACGCTTCCCACGCGAGCGATTCGATTTCACCGGCTTTACCGTCCCCAGGTACGACAAAGAGCCCCACACGAGGAGACCCCGCAGTCCACTTCCCGTTATGGACTTTCTGACCAGTAATGCGGCAAAGCAGATTTTCAAGCGAGGCAATTCGTGCTGCAGCGTCGTGATCGGCATCGACGATGACCGCAATCGATTTTTTGGAACCAAGAACTTTCGGCCCGAGGAACACTTCCAGCTCGGCCGTTAAACTGGCAACCCCATTCATATCGTGAATATACGGCGGTGGTTTGCCCAGCCATTCGAGAATCTCGGCATAGAAAACGAGATCGCTGTACCCTTCGACAATCAACACGTTATCGGATGTGGCAAGCTTCGGCTTCGACGTCTTCATCGCATCTCGATGTTGGCTTCAACGCCCGCTTCGATGAGGGGTTGGTCGAGGACTCGACCCACGATTCCCGATTTCACGCGGTCAAGCTGAATGATACGAAAATCGTATGGCTCGCGTTCGGAAAACACTTCGTGCGCCGCTTCGATACATTCTTTCGAGTGCGTCGTGGCGAAAATCTGAATATCGAGCCGGGAGGCGACTTCGGCAATGCCCTTCCAAATCGTGGGCAACGCGGTGTAATGAATGCCGTTCTCAATTTCGTCAATGATGCAGATTTGCGGTTTGTTGCCGAGGAGCTCGGAAAAAATCGAGACCAAGCGGTAAACGCCTTGGCCCGATTGCGCGAGTGGAATGCGTTCACGCAATCCAATGTCTACCGCAATGAAAGGTTGAGCGTTGATCATATCCAGGCGAACGGATCGAATACGCTTGTCTACCGATCCGAGCAGTGACTCCATTTGTTGTTCGTCTTCTGGAGCACGCACCGCCATGACATACGGATCGACCATTTCAGGAGGCGATTTGTGCTGCACGGGAATCATTCGAATCTCGAGCGGCTCGACGTCTTTTGCCCGCCAGTAGAGGAGATCGCCATTGCCTCCGCAGCCCTGGAGACCTTCACTCTTGTCTGGCGCCGCGTCCTTTCTTTCGTTTATGATCACAAACCGCCTTGTGGTGCCATCTGGCGACACACCACGAAGCTCCGTTCTACCGCCATTGGCGGCCTCGCGTTGTTGCAACCAGGCATAGGTCCGATTGTCGCTTTGGGGAGCGAATGATCGGAATGTTTTGTGGAGATCGCCTATCGCGAAATAGTTGGAGATCAACGCAATCGCTTCCAAGAGCGACGTCTTACCCGTATTGTTTGCCCCAAGAATCAGGTTCACGCGGCCGAGGTTTTCCAACTCCAGCTTGGAAAACCCCCGAAACCGTTCGATGCTCAGCGATTGAAACATGGCCGCGTGCCCTCCTGCCGACGACAACTCACCCCAACTCCGCCGACAAACCCTTCGCATCCTCCAAACCAATTCGCTTCTTTTTCAATTCCTCGAGCTGCGCACGGGATTCGACGACCACCTCGGGCGGCGCCTTCTCCGCAAAACTCGGCAGCGACAACTTCTTTTCGAGCGCAGCGATATCCTTTTCGCACTTCTTGATCTCGCGATCGATCCGAGCCGCTTCCTTGGCGCCCTCGACCAATCCTCGCAAATCAATCAACACGTCCACGCCCGACGCAACGCTCATGACCGAACCCTTCGGACGCGCCGCGCCACGAGCTTCGATCACCACGTCACCCGCCGCCTTCACCAATGTCCGAATGGCCCGGCTTTCCGCCGCCAAAAGCCTCAAAAGCTTTTCACCCTCGGCTCGTAATAGCAAAGGTACCTCCGCCGCCGGATGCACCTCGTGCTCGCTTCGAATGGTGCGCGATGACGAAATCACCGATTGCACCACCGCCATCTCGCGCTCGGCATCCGCATCGAAAGGAATCGTCGACGCCTGCGGATACGCTGCCACCACAATCGACATCGGCGCGCCTTCGGCTCGCGGGAGCCTTTGCCACAATTCCTCCGTAATGAACGGAATGAACGGATGCAGCGCCCGCATCGCCGTTTCCAACACGTACGCCAAAACAGTTTTCGTCTCGTCTTGTTCCGGGCCAGGCAATGCCCCCGCCGACGGATTGAGCACCGGCTTGGTCAATTCCAAATACCAGTCGCACAGCTCGCCCCAGAAGAAGTGATACAACGCCAGCGCTGCGTCATCCAGGCGGAATTCATCGAGGCCCCGGTGTGCCGCATCGAGCGCCGTATGCAATCGTGAAAGAATCCAGCGATTGGTCAGCGTCGTGGCCTTCGGCGGCGTTTGGTCGATTTTCGCGCCATCCAAGTAGGGAAGGGCAAACCGAGTCGCATTCCAGATTTTGTTGCAGAAGTTCCGGTAACCTTCGATTTTCTTGGGCGATAGCGGAATCCTGCGCGCTTGAGGCGAATACGTACACAACGTGTAACGCAATGCATCCGCGCCATATGCGGAAAACCCAGCGCCCATATTGGCCGCTGACGGATACGCCTTCTTGAACTTCTTCAGCGATTCTTCACGTGGCGCGCCAGGAAATGTCTTTTCCACGACCGAATCGAACGACGCGCCATGAATCAGATCCAGCGGATCGATGACGTTGCCCTTCACTTTGCTCATCTTCTCGCCGGTCTCGTCGACGACCATGCCGTGGAGCAAAATGCGCTTGAAAGGCGGCACCCCCATGAAATGAATGCCCATCATCATCATTCGAGCGACCCAGAAAAACAGAATGTCGTATCCCGTTTCCAAATCGCTCGCCGGGTAAAACGTACGCAACGCCGCCGTATCGTTCGGCCATCCCAGCGTCGAGAAAGGCCACAAACCGCTCGAAAACCACGTATCGAGCACGTCTTCGTCTTGCTTGATCGACGTCGAATGACACTTTTCGCATTCGGTCGCATCTTCGCGCGAAACGGTGATATGCGCGCAAACCTCGCAATGGAATGCAGGAATGCGGTGACCCCACCAAAGCTGACGAGAAATGCACCAATCAAGGATGTTCGTCATCCAGTGCTCGTACGTCTTCGTCCAATCCTCGGGAATGATCTTCACCTGGCCGTGCTTTACCGCCGCCAAAGCCGGGCCCGCCAATGGTTTCATCGCGACGAACCATTGCGTCGAAATCATCGGCTCGACGATCGATCCATTACGCTGACTACGCGGCAACACCAGTTGATGGCTCTTCGATCCGCGCACGAAACCCTTCTCATCGAGCGCCTTCTTTACGGCTTTGCGTGCGGCAAATCGTTCCATTCCGGCAAACGCACCGGCCTGCTCGTTCAACGTCCCGTCCTTGTTCATGATCGAGATCATCTCGAGCTTGTGGCGCTTGCCCGTCTCGTGATCATTGAAGTCGTGCGCCGGCGTCACCTTCACCGCGCCCGTGCCAAACTTCGGATCGACCAATATCCCGTCCGTGATGATCGGAATCGTGCGGTCCAAGAACGGATGCTGCAATCGCTTGCCATGCAAATGCTTGTATCGCTCGTCGTCCGGATGGACAGCCACGGCTGTATCACCAAGCATCGTCTCGGGACGCGTCGTCGCGACGACCAATTCACCTTCGCCACCTACCACCGCATACGCAAACTCGAACAATTCGCCATTGGCGTCCTCGTTCTCCACTTCGAGGTTCGACAAGACGGTTTGCGCTTCGCAATCCCAATGCACCAGGCGCGTGTCGCGGTAAATCAATCCTTGTTCGTACAGACGAACGAATGCCTCGCGAACCGCATGGCACAAGTCTGGATCCAGCGTGAACTTGGTGCGATCCCAATCAGGGCTGGCTCCGAGCACCCGTTGCTGAAGCGAAATGCGCCCGCCACTTTCGGCCTTCCACTCCCAAACGCGCGCGATAAATGCCTCCCGCCCAAGATCCTGGCGGGTTTTGCCTTCACGCTTCAGTTGCCGCTCGACCACCGTCTGCGTTGCAATGCCCGCGTGATCGATGCCCGGTAACCACAACGCGTTGTATCCCCGCATGCGATGCCAGCGCGTGAGCACATCTTCGAGCGCCACGGTGAGCGCGTGACCCATATGCAACGAGCCCGTGACATTCGGGGGCGGCATCGGAATGACGTAGGGCGGCCGCTTGTGCTCCGGGTCGTCGTGTGCGGCAAACACGGAGTTTTCGAGCCAAAAGTTGTACCAACGGGGCTCGACGTCCTTGGGCTCGTAAGCTTTTGCGAGTTCAGCGGTGCTCATGGGGGGACGGAGATTGCCACAACAATCGGCATTGTCAAAGCATAAGGCCGAGCACGCCTGCCAGAATCAACGCGCCGGCCCAAACCCGATCGAGGTCGAACCAGGCGCGCCGCAAGATGGCCAAGCCAACCTTGTAATACACGACCAGCGCGACAATCGCCGATACCGTCAACATGGCCAGCGTATGCAAAGAAATCGCTGCCACATAACCGGCCGGGCTCGACAACGATAACCCGGCGGCATTGTGACAAGCTTCCCCATGACAAGGCGCCTCGTTGCCTTCACCCAGCAGAAACACCGGCAAAAGCATGAGGCCCGCGCCATGCGCCGTGGCCATCAAAAAGGACCACAAGACGAGATCCCGAGCATTTACCTTCATCCCGACCCATTTCGGATGCCGAGGACGAATCAGCTTGTATAGGCCAAACCCCACCAGCAACGCCGCCGTGATCCACGGCAGCACCGCGAGCGGAATGGCGGATTTCCCAGCCGCGAGCAGTCCGACGACCAATCCGACGCTCACGGCATGGCCCACCGCAATGGGAAACAGCGCCCGAACGACCGCTCGACCGCTTTTCTCCTGCAATCCAAGCGCTACGGCAAACAGCCATCCCATTCCAGGACTGAGCCCGTGATAAGCGCCAAGCAGGCCGAGCGTAGCCCAAGGCCAAATGCTTTCGTTCATGGATAACAGAACGAATCCGAAGACGCGTCCCCGCCCTGCAGGCGCACCTGATGCGCACTGCGCGCGCCGAAATCGACAAAGAAGTCAGGATCCATCGACATCCCGCCGCCTTCTTGGACGTCCACTTTCACCATCCAACCCTTGAGCCCGTCCGGGTAAAACTGCTCGTCCCACGTGGTATACAAACCGCTCGTGAAATAAATCCGCTTCCCGTCACGGCTCACTTCAACCATTTGCGGCGCGCCCGTGAGCGGCCCATTCGAGCGCGGATGAGGCGTGCGTCGCACGATGCCGCCAATATGCACCGATCCCACCAGCTTCGGTTCGTGCGGATTCGATACGTCATATTGACGCAATTCCCCCGTGCCCCAACACGACACGTAAAGGAATCGGTCATCGAGCGACAAATTGATGTCCGTGACGAGCGGTGGTACCGCGCCAAACCCTTTGAGCAGCGGAGGCAGGCTGTCTTTGTCGGCCGGCTCCGCCGGAATCGTGATGACCTTCTTAATGGCCCACTGCTCGCCGTCCCGATACCAAAGCCATATCGACGCCGACAAGTCGACCACGCTGATCACGACGCTCATGAAGCCATACGTTTTCGTCGGATCGTGCGCCGGACGAAGCTCCAGCGCCATTTGATTCTCGTCGCCAATGTCGAGCACCTGCACATGCTTGCGTTTGCGCAAATCCCACACGTGCAACCGGTGGCCATACTTGCGCCCGAGCAGCAATTCGGGAATGACGCCGTCTTCGATCATCTTGGGCGTTCCCCATTCGCTCGAAATCAGCGTGTCGTGGCCTAAATGCCACCAGAAGTCGTAATGCAAATATTGCGGCCCACGATCCAGCTCCCACCGCCCGAGCACATCCAGGCTGTCGCAATCGAGCAGGAAAATGCCTCCAGGGCCATCGCCCGCCGGATTGCCCAGCGCCGATACGTAAATGCCATTCGGACCGCAATGCAGCGTGTGCGGCCTGGAATAACCCGTCCGCGACGATATCTCTTCAGCTTCGATCGTGCGTACCAAACGGGGATTACGCGGATCAGGTTTGATGTCGAATGCATAAATGCGCGACGAACGAAGCGCCGGCAAAAGCAAATATCGCCGCTCGACATGAGGATGCGGCGCGTATGGACATAACGCCGCGCTGCACGCGTTCCAACCCGAATGATGCAGCTCGTCCCCAAAGTTCGGCACCTCAGCCAACGCGATGATTTGACCGTACGTGGGCGAACTGGGATCGAGGTCCACCGTGGCGAGCGCGTCGTGCAGCGGATTGGGTCGCCCCATGACCGCATTCGCATCGGGCGCCGTGACATACGCAAGCCGCTCGCGCGGCGCTTCCATCGCCATTCGCGGCGAGGGGTAAAACGTGGGATCGGGTCGAGAAAGCATGACGAATGCTCTGAAAAATTCCGCGGTTTGTCAAGATGCTACCGCTCACCCTGGGTCAAATAATGACTCGTTCCAGGGTGAACAGGTGGAATGTTGCACTACAAACGGCCATTGCCGTCGTATCATGGGCGGATCGAGGACGTGAAAGATGATCTTTCCGGTCGCACACGAACACATGGGACACAGACGGTGGCCCATCATCACGATCGTCATCGTCGCCTTGTGCTTGCTGGTGCACGTCGTCGTCACGCCCATCGAAAAGCAACGCGGCGAAGAAGCAAATCGAGCGCTAAATGAAGCGTTTTCTTACCACGCTCACCATCCCTATTTGCAGCTCGCTCCGCCTCTCGACAACCTGATCGGATACGTCCGTGGCTCACGACCCCGCATGGACAAACCCGATCCGAAGCCCGATAACGAAGACGAGCTTCGTCGACAGCAAGCCCATTTCGACAATCTGACCCTCGTCTGGCAACAACGCCTCGATGATCGGCCGCGTCGAAAATTCGGATACGTGCCCGCTCGCGGCGACGTGCTGCAAATCATCACCCACCAATTCCTGCACGGCGATTGGATCCATTTGCTGTCCAATATGTGGTTCTTGTGGCTCTGCGGCGTGAACCTCGAAGACCGCTGGGGTCGCCTCATCTACGGCCCATTCTTTTTGGCCTCCGGTATCGCCGCCGCTTTGGTGGAATTGTTCTTCGGAGGCATTCCCGACGTGCCTCGAATCGGCGCCTCCGGAGCCATCGCCGGCGCTATGGGCGCATTCTTGATCGTCTACTCCAAAACACGAATTCGATTCGTAACATTCATTCGCGTGCGACCTTTCTTCTTCACCGCCCGCGCTTATGTGATGCTGCCATTGTGGTTCGCATCCGAACTGTTCTCCTTCTTTTTCGGCAAAGTTGGCTCGGTAGCTTACGGAGCACACGTCGGAGGGTTCGTTTTCGGACTTCTCGTGGCGCTTGTGCTTCAGCAAACGGGCGTTGACAAAAAACTCGACCAAGCCATCGAAGAAAAGATCACCGTAAGCCAGGACCCGCGAATCGTCGAAGCATCGGATCTCACCACGCAAGGTCGCGCGGTCGAAGCGTTGACGCTGCTCGATCAGTTCACGGACGCGTCTTCGAACATCGACGTGCAGCTCGAAACGCTCCGTGCAGCAAAGGCCGCCGGACAAACCGGTCGCGAGATGGAAGCGTATGGGCGTTTGTTGCAGCTCTACATCCGCGACAAGCAAAACGACGCAGCGATCACGTTGCTGCGTGAGGTTCGTGCGGACAAACGGCTGGCAGAACTGCCCGCGCCGGCGTTGATGACGATGGGACAAACCCTCGAGAAAACCGGGCTCGAACGAGAAGCAACCGACGCTTACGACGCGCTTCATCGAGGCAACCCGACGAGCCTGGTGGCGGTCAAAGCGATGCTCGCGCAAGCGAAGATCGAAGTGCGTCTCGGCGCGATCGATCACGCACGCGAACTGTTCACGATCGTTCGAGAATCACCGTTCTCGACGAAGGAATTGGATGATGTGGTGGATGAGGAGCTGAAGAAGCTCCCCCTCTCGACGTAGCGAAACCACGTTGAAGAGGGGGTGAGGCGCTTACTTGGTGAGTCGAGCGATCTCTTCTTTGATCATCGTCTCGGCGAGAACCGGAACGACTTCCCACACGACGCGTTCGATCACTTCGCGCGACAAGGCGAGCACGCCTTCGACCTGCGCGGGCGTCAAACCCATCGCTTCGAGCTGCGCCGTCATCTGTCCGTTGACCGGAGCTGATGCTGCAACCGCTGCCTTCGTTGCCTCGGATTTGACTGCGGGTATCGATGTACTACTGCCGCCTGGCGTGTTCACGCCGCCGGGGTTGTAGAGCATCGTCCTCGCACGTTGCGGAGTTGCACCAGTTGGCGAAGCTGCCGCAATCGCTGCCGTCGGGACTGGCTTGGTCGCTGCAGGCGCAGGCGTCTGCACGACTTTCGGCGTTTCGGGTGCTTTCTGCGGCTCCGCAGAAGTTTTGGACGGCGACGCAAGGAGCTTCCGGACCTTCTCCAGCATCTGCGTGCTGTCGTAAGGCTTGTCCATGAAGTCGTCCGCCGACGCTGCCGAACCTTTGGCCGCGTCATATGGATTCTGCTTCGACGACAAGATCAGCACCGGTGTCGACGGTGATGCTTGCTTGATCGCTTTGCAGAGCTCGTAGCCGTTTTTCCCCTCGAGCGTCACATCGACGACGGCAACGCCTGGTTTGTCACTCTTGATCTTGTCGAGGGCGGCGTCAGGCCCAGGCACCGTGACACAGCGAAACTCGGGACCAGCAAACGTGATCTCGAGGACCTTGCGCATGGTCACGCTGTCGTCGACGGCGAGGATGGTGGTGGCCACTGAACGGTCTCCTCTGGGTGGTTTCGCCGGGTGGGCGATCGGTCGCGCTATCTTCGTTCTCGCGCGCTTACGGTGTCAACAAACACGAACGAATTTTCCCCTGTCGGCTCAATGTCCTTCAGGTTCCGGATCGTCCGCGATCCGTGCTCCGAAAAGCGACGCATCATAGCGCAATCAAGAGCGGCGCGGGAAATTCGGCGCCCTAAGATTCATTCGCTCGGCAACACAGCCAGGACGGCTCCCAAGTGTCCATCTCCAACAGGCGATCACAGTCACCATCCGACAAACCATATCGTTCACGCGCAAAGGGAAACGCCGCAAGCACCCAGGCCACTGCGCTCGGTGCTCCCGATGCCTCGTGGACCGTGCCCAGCGAACTCGCTGGTCGTGCCCTCGACAATGTCGTCCGGACGCTCGGCGAAGTGTCCTGGTCCGTCGCGCGCAAATGGATCGAGACCGGGAAGATCGCCGTGAACGGCGTTCAACTGGCAAACGCAACCAAGTACATCGCCGCCGGCGCAGTCATCACACGCCACCCTCGCGCTCCTTCCGCAAGGACAGTGCGAGTCGCCGAAGCCATCCACGAGCTGATCGTCTACGTCGATTCATCCGTGGTGGTCGTGCGTAAACCCGCCGGCATCTCCACCGTGCCGTTCGGAGACGAGTCACCTGCCGATGCCGAACGCACGCTGGATGCGATCGTGCGCGACGTGCTCGCGCACAAGGATCACCTTCGCGGCAGAGCACCGCTCGGCGTCGTGCAACGCCTCGACAAAGCAACCAGCGGCGTGCTCGTGTTCGCGCGATCCTTCACCGCCAAAAAACATCTCGGCAACCAACTGCGCGATCATTCGATGCGCCGCGTCTACGTCGCGATCGTTCACGGTGACATCTCGAAAAGAACGTTCCGTACGCGGCTCGTGGCCAATCGTGGTGACGGGCTTCGAGGCTCGCTGCGCGAAGACGAACGCGCGATGGAAGGACAAGTCGCCATCACGCACATCGAGCCTCTCGAAAAGCTACGCGGCGCGACGCTCGTCGCGTGTCGATTGGAAACAGGTCGCACGCATCAGATCCGGATCCACTTGTCCGAAGCAGGACACCCGATCGTCGGCGATGCCGTTTACGTGCGAAAGTTTTCCGGTCCGCTCATCCAAGCGCCGCGCTTGATGCTGCACGCGAAAGAGCTTGGATTCGTTCACCCTCGAACGAATGAAATGATGGTCTTCGAAGAGCCACCGCCGCGAGACTTCGCTGACGTGCTCGCGAAGCTGCGTTCGTCATGACGAGCGTTTGTGGCTCGCGAGCGCTTCGCTCATCGCCGTAGCGGTTGCATCCACGAGCGGTAAAACCTTCGCATAATCCATGCGAGTTGGTCCAAGCACACCGACCGTTCCAGCGAGTCGACCATGCTCGGTGTACGGAGCGATCACCAAGCTGAGATCAGCACCGCCGATCTCTCCCGCTTCACTGCCCACGAACACGGTGACTGCTCCCGCGTCGATCACCTTGTCGAGTAGCTCGAGCAAATCCGCACGCTCGGACAACATGCGCACGAGCTTCTTGAGACGCGTTGGATCGGCGTACTCGGGCATGTCGAACAGTCGTCCTTGTCCTTCGATCACGACATCGCTGGTGCCCGTCATATCTGCAGTCGCTTGGCTTCCAAGCTCGAAAGCACGACGGCGCAAGGTGTCGAGTGCGACGCGTTCGTCCGTGAGCCTGCGGGCAAACAGATCGCGAACTTCGCCGAGCGACCTTCCTTCGATCACGTCGGCGAGCAAGTTGTGAATACGCGTCAGCTCCGAGTCACCAGGGCTCTCTTCGACCGTGATGAACCGGTTTTCAACGGAGCCATCGGAGAAGACGAGCACCGCGAGCAATTGTTTCGGGCGCGTAGGAATGAAGCGCAGTTGAGAAAGCGCACGAAGCTCTTTGCGTGGAGATGCGACGACCGCGGCCGTCCCGGACAACTCGGACAAGTACCGTCCTGCTTCGCGCATCGGATCATTGGCGCCGGCGTAGATCTCACTGAAGCGCTTGCTGAGTTTGGCTTGTTCTTCCGGGGCGAGAGCGCGAGCCTGAACGAGCGTGTCGATGAACAACCGAAGCGCGCGATCGGTGGGAACTCGTCCAGCGGAGGTATGAGGCTGGCGTAGGTAGCCGGCTTCTTCGAGGTCCGCGAGAACGTTGCGCACGGAAGCTGCAGAAAGATCGAGGCCGTATTTCTTGGCCAACGTGCGACTTCCGACGGCGACACCGGTCGAGATGAACTCGGTGACGACTGCGAGAAGGATCTTTCGAGAGCGGTTCGTCAGGTCACTCATGGCTGCGTCCCTGCCGGTGTGGGTATGCTACTTCCGCCCACCTGAATTTGTATGCCGGTCAGGCGCGAAGGTCAATCCGTCCGCGACTGAGATGCGCTTCCCAATCGCGTGCAACATGGTTTGCAACGATGGTGCCTTGATGGGCTCGGTTCCGTCGCAGCTTTGGCGCACACGATCCGTCCCAGTGTCGCTATGTTAATCCCCGTGCTTCGTCGTATCCGCCGTTCGCCATCCGCCCATCCGGCGGGCTCGTTCTTGATGCTTCTCGTGTTGGTGTTCGCATTCGTGCTGGCTGGGTGTCCGTGCACCGAGTCAGTCGTGAACAACAACCCGGAGTTTCGTTGGTGGCTGTTCTCGAACTTCGGCGCGAGCCGGATATGCCCGGAAATGCTGAAGGTGGGCGTGTCGCTGAAGACGGACCCGCGCTCGCCATCCTCGATCGGACGATTCTTCCCGACGACGTGCAACTACGTCGTGGATGACCCGAACAAGATGGTGAGCGTGCAGTTTTCGGGAACTGGATACGGCTACATGCAGCCGGCCAAACGCGTTGGATTCTCGTGCTCGGCGACAGTGCAGCTTCGTCCCGATTTCCTGATCTCCAACGATGACGTTTACGTTTTCGGAAGGATGAACCAGGTCCTGTACCCAGACTTCCGCGTTGGATACATCGAAAATCCAGCGGTGAGCGTAGCGACGAACATTCCTGGCTTCGGGACCATCGCGAACGTCTTCGGTCAACAAGTGCTCACGAGCGAGCTGACGCGAGGCTTCACCGTCGTGGCGAATGAAGACCGCGGTAACGACTTCGCGCTCGGCATTTTGATGCCACCAGCCAGGCCGATTAAGCCGTTCCGCGTGAGCAATGAAGAGCGTTTCACGTTCGCGAACGAGAACGTCGATGTGCACGGCAATCAGCGTGATTATTTGGGTCCGTACGAAGTGTCGTCGGGACAATCGCTGTACGTGACGATGAGCGTGCAAGGTCCGACGGTGGACGTGATGATCGTCGAGAAACGCGTGGGCGATGCGTGGCGCGAGGCGTATCAAATCGGCCAGCCGCTTGGAGGTCCGCCAGGGATCGTGGTGGGCGGTGGACCGGTGGCTCCAGGTCCACAACAAACGCGCAAGTATTCGCTACAGCCAGGCTTGTATTACGTCGTCATCGACAACACGCCGTACGCGGGTCTGGTGTCTCCACCCGCGTCGCCACTCAACGCGCTGTTCGATCCTGTCGCACGCGTGAGTTACGTGACGCAGGTCGGCGAATAATCGTTCAGTTAGATTCGACGCTCCTCACCCCCTGGCCCCCTCTCCAACTACGCATCACTCCGTGATGCTTCGTGGAGAGGGGGAAACGCGCTCGATCATATCTGTATCCCCTCTCCACGAAACGAAGTGGAGTTGGAGAGGGGTCGGGGGTGAGGCGTTACGACAAACCCGCCGCGACACACTTCGCACACATGCCGTACATCTCGTGCTTGTGCGACGTGACCTTGAAGCCGTAACGATGCGCGATCTCTTCCTGTAACCGCTCGATCTTCGGCTCCTCGAACTCGATGATCGTGCCGCAGGAGACGCAAATGAGATGGTCGTGGTGCGCTGCATCGTCGGCTAACTCGTACCGACTCAAACCATCTCCGAAGCGACGCTCCGAAGCGACTCCACACTCGGCAAGCAACTTCAGCGTGCGGTAGACCGTCGCATACCCAATGCCTTTGTCGCGTGACCGAACCTCGGACAGCAGGTCCTCGATGGTCGTGTGCGACGCGATCTCGAAGAAGGTGTCGACAATGAGCCGACGTTGCGCCGTCGAGCGCAAACCCTTCTTGAGCATGTAAGTCTGCAAGCGCGCTCGCAGCCGCTCGATGGCTACCTTGTCTTCCGTCACGGCGACGTTCCTCCCGCTCGTGCCCATGGCGCCATCTAACCCTACGTCATCTTATCCCGACAGAGTTTGCCGGCGTCAAGGGGTGGCGTGGTCGCCGCCTAGTGCATGTACTCGGTTTGCCTGGGGTTCTCGCGTGCGATGAATCGCGCGCAGGTGCAAAACAGCCATGACACCGCCCAGCAACGAAGCGAGCGGAGCATAGGCCGGAGGCAACAGGCCAAAGGCTACGGCGATCGCACCAATCAACGCAGGCATCGCCGCGATCCCCAGGCCCACGCGCGCGTCGATACGTGATCGATGCGCAAGCGCCAACGCAAGCGCCGCGTCTCGCACATCGTCCGAAGAAAGCGCAACCGACAGATCTCCCGCGGCAGCTCCTGCAGCATCGAGCGCAACGGCGACATCGGCAGCACCCAACGCAGACTCGTCCGTGCTCGGATGCCCAAGCACCGCAACCGACATGCCGCCATCGATCAATCGACGAACTTCCGCAGCTCGATCCGCAGGCACGATCTCAGGACGAATGTGATCGACATCGAGCGACCGAGCGATCGCTTCACACGTCTCACGCGCATCACCCGACATGATCACGGGTTCGATCTGCGCATCGATCAAGTGTTGAACTGCAGCACGTGCACCAGGGCGCAGGCCGTCTTGTAGACCGAGCATGCCGACGAGACGCGTACCCACGGCGACGAGCACGACGGTTCGTCCGAGAGCTTCGAGCTCGGCAATGCGTTGCTCCGCAGCCGCGATGGAAATGCGATTCGCAAGCAAGAGCGGACGGTTGCCGACGCACAAGTCCTCACCCGAAGACGCAACCGCGGTGACCCCAAGACCAGGCGCATGATGCGCGTTACGCACGCCATCGGGCCGGACGTTGCGATTCATTGCAGCTCGAACGATCGCCATCGCGATCGGATGCACTTCACCACGTTCGGCACCAGCCGCGAGCGACAAGACGTCGAGTGGCTCGTGCTTGCCACCAATCGCTTCGAGCTCAGCAAGCTCGGGCTCACCAAGCAGCAGCGTGCCGCGTGCGCAGAACACGGCGACGTTCACCTTGCCCGCGCGATCCCAAGCTCCTTCGTTCTTGTAGGAGATGCCTCGACGCTGTGCGAGCAAGATGCCGCGTACGACATGCAAACTGGCGATGCACGCAAGCACGATGGTCGCGAGTGCTCCATGCACACCGATCGCGGTCATCGCGATCTCGATCGCGCTTCGTCCACTCGCGATGAATGCCGACAAGGCTCCGATGGCCGCAGCCACGAGCGCCCATCGTTCAGCAAGCGCACGCGATGCTCGAGCGATCGGTGCGAGCGCATCGGCACGCCTTCGTGGATCGAGCAGCACACGCGCGAAGGCGCGATCGTTGCCCGCAAAGGTACATGTACCGCGTAGCCGTCCGCGAACGACCGTTGCACCTGCAACGACCGGATCGCCAGCCTTCTTGCGCACGGCGGTCGTCGCACCCAGCCACGGATACACCTCGACGTCGCCCGACGTGACCACGACATCGACCGGAACGACTTCACCTCGCTCGACGAGGATCTGTTCACCCGGGCGAATGTCGAACACCTTGATCTTCGGCTCGCCGACAGCGTTCTCATCGGGAGCACGCCTGCCCGGTACCGACAGCGACAAGGCAACGTAGTCACGCTCCGCAGCGCTTTCACGTCGGGCACCTTCGAGCACCCATGCACCGATCGATGTCGTCGTGACGATGATGCCCGCAAGCGACGCGGCTTCCGAGGCGAGCGCGCGATCAGGTTGAAACGCGGCCCATGCAGCAACCACGAGCGATGCGAGCGACGTCGCGAGTAGCGGTGCCGGATGCGGATCCGATGGCTCGCGTGGCGTCGTCGCAGCACGCCCGACGAGCATTCCTCCACCTACGCCCGCAAGCACGATGCGTGCACCGATCACCAATAACGTGTGCCCCGTAAGGCCCAGAACGACCGCGAGGATGCCTGCGATCGTCGCGATGACCAGCAGCAACGCACCGATGTCGTGATGATCGGGCACGTCCACCTTCGCAGGCTCGTCCGTCAGGATCGGTCGCCCAATAGGCTCGACGAGTGTTCGATCATCACCGAGCGCTGGTGGCTGAGGAAGCGTCGCTTCGATCGAAGCTGGCTCGTGAAACGAAACGATGGGCGCGTCGAGCGCAACGCGTAACGCGCTCGGTTCCGTCGGCGTCGAGTTTCGTGGGGCAAACGCTCCGAGCGGCGTGGGTGAACGTTGCTCGGCTGGTTCGTCCGGGCGCAACCCCAGGAAGTTGGCGCGACAAACCCTACGATCACAAAAGAAATGGAACTTGTTGTCGAAGATGGCGACGTGTCCAGCGCGCAGCGGATCGAGCAGCTTGCTGCACCCCGAACAAGGAACGGGATCGGCGACGGGTCCAGCGGGACGCAAAATACCTCAGCGAGCCTGCTGGCGCGGATTCGTCAGCAGCGACGGCGCATGACCAAAGCCCGGTCCGAGCGAAGCCCATTCGAGTAACGCTTTGCTCGTATGCAATCGCCCCTCGACCGCCTCCCACACGAAACTACGCGGTCCTTCCAGCACGTCCGCTTCGATCTCTTCGCCTCGATGCGCAGGCAAGCAATGCAGCACCGCAACTTCGGGCGACGCGAGCGACACCAGCTTCGCATCGATCTTGTACGGCGTGAGCGCTTGCAGCCGAACTGCGCGCTCAGCTTCTTGTCCCATGCTGATCCACACGTCGGTGATGAGCACGTCGGCACCACGAGCTGCAGCCAGCGGATCGTTCGTCACGGTGACCTTCCCGCCGCGTGCGTTCGCGTTCGCCACTTCTTCATGCGGTGGAGCAAATGCCGGCGGCGTCGCGAGCACCATCTCGAGCTTCAACAAGCCCGCGGCTTCGATCCAACTCCGCGCCACGTTGCTCGCATCGCCCACCCACGCCACTCGCAGACCCGACAACGTTCCGCGCACGGCTTGCACCGTCATCAGATCTGCCAGCACTTGCATCGGATGCGCATCGTCGGTGAGCGCATTGAGCACCGGCACCACACACGCCTGTGCCATCGCGACAAACCTTGCCGTGGTGTTTGTCCTGTACGTCACCGCAGAAACCATGCGACCCAAGACGCGCGCGGTGTCCTCCGTCGGCTCACCTCGACCCATCTGCGACGAGTCAGGCGTCACGATGATCGGATGTCCTCCAAGCTCGTACGTCGCGACCTCGAGAGACAACCGCGTACGCGTCGATGGTTTGTCGAACAGTAACGCCGTCGCGTGCCCCGCCAAAGGCTTGGGATGCTCGGCCGTTCCGCGAACGCGTGCGAAGAAAGCTGAACGCTCGAGGATGGCGAGCACGCCGCCTTCGCCGAGATCCTCCAAACAAGAAAAGTCACGTTTCTTCACGATTGCACCTCGGCAAGCGCCGCGTCCGTCATGGCCAATGCTTCGTCGATCTCGTGGTCCGTTATGACCAGCGGAGGCGTGTATCGCAGCGTGTTCGTCCCAGCCACGGTGAGCAAAAGACCCTTCGCGCGAACTTTGTTCAGCACGGTTCGTCCTTCCAAGCCTGGCACGAGACGTAGTCCTTGCAGCAGTCCCCGACCTCGTTGTCCTGCGCAAATGGTGGGGTACTTCTTCGTCAGTGCGGACAAACCATCCGACAAACGTTTGCCCTTTGAAACCGCTCCGGCGATCAGCTTTTCCTCGTCGAGCACCGCCAAAACCGTTCGAGCAGCAACGGATGCGAGCGCATTTCCGCCGAACGTCGAGCCATGCGTGCCTGGCGAAAGCGCGCCTTGAAGCTCTTCACGTACGAGCAGCGCGCCGATGGGAAAACCTCCGCCCAAACCTTTCGCCAGCGCAACGACGTCGCCTTTCACGCCGTCGTGTTCGGCACCGAGAAACCTACCGGTTCGACCGATGCCCGTTTGCACTTCGTCGAGACAAAGCAGCGCGCCGTGTTCGTCACAAAGATCGCGCAGCGCTTGCAAAAAACCTGGCGGGGCAGGGATCACGCCACCTTCACCTTGCACGGGCTCGACGAAAATCGCTGCAACATCGGGGCCCATCGCAGCTCGAACGGCATCGAGATCTCCATAAGGCACATGCGTGACACCTTCGAGCGGCGGGCCGAAACCTTCGCGGTATTTGGGCGTTCCGGTCAGAGCGACCGCGCCCATCGTTCGGCCGTGAAAGGCATTGTCGAACGCGATGATGCGGTACCGACTCGGCTGGTTTTTCGTGAAGAACCAACGCCTGGCGAGCTTGAGCATCGCTTCGTTGGCCTCTGCGCCCGAGTTACAAAAGAAAGCGCGGTCCATGTTGGCCCGTTGGCAAAGCTCGTCCGCGAGCCGGATGTTCTCGGCGTTGTAGAAGTAGTTCGACACGTGCATCAGCCGCGCCGCTTGCTCCGCGATTGCGGAAACGAGCCGCGGGTGAGCATGTCCAAGCGCGCACACGGCCACGCCAGCACAAAAATCGAGGTAACGACGGCCCTCGGTGTCCCACACTTCGGAGCCTCGACCGCGCTCCAGGACGAACGGAGCTTGACGGTAATTGCCCACGAGGCGGCGTTCCCCGAGTTTTTCGAGATGCTCGGGCTCGAGTAGCTCGACGATGGGACTGTCGGCCCCATAAGCGGGTGCAGTGTGCATGCCGGCCGATCTACCTGGGTGGCTTGCTGGGCGCAAACATCCGCCCATCGAAGGGTAGGCCCGTTGCCAGTCGATCTTGGAAGGTTATAGTGCCGCCCCGATGTCCGAGACCGATCCGAACCCGACGCCCGCCAATGCCAATGGTGAGTCTGCCGCTGAAGAGCAGGCAACCTCGGCTGAAACCGCGCCTGCTGAGCCGACGACCGAAGAGCGGTACGCCAGTGCGCTCGCTGAAGTTGCCAAGTTGCGCGACCAACTTCTGCGCACCGCGGCCGACTTCGACAACTACCGCAAGCGCACGCGCCGCGAAGTCGACGATGCGCAAAAACGCGGCAAAGAATCAGCAATCAAAGACGTCCTGCCCGTCTTCGACAACTTCGAACGAGCCATCCAACACGCTGAAAGCACAGCCGAAGCCAAGCCTGTCGCCGAAGGCCTGCGCATCGTGCTCAAGCAGTTCATCGATACGCTCGACAAGATGGGCATTCAACGCATCAACGCCGTAGGCCAACCGTTCGATCCCGCGGTGCACGAAGCCATCCAGCACATGGAATCGGACAAATATCCTGCGGGCACCGTCCTCTACGACGTGCAGGCCGGCTATCGCTTGGGCGAGTATCTCGTGCGCGCCGCGATGGTCGTCGTGTCCAAAGGTCCTGGACCTTCCGACGCGAACTGACGTCATCCACGGAAACTCCAATCCGTTGGTCCCAGCATTACTCCCACACGCGCAAGAACGTATTCTTGGGCCGGTCCTGATATATCGTCTCCCCAATCATGGGTAAGATCGTCGGGATCGATCTCGGCACCACCAACTCGTGCGTCGCTGTCGTCGATGGCGCGGGTGCATCGTCAGCCGCCGAAGTAAAGGTCATCCCCAACGGGGAAGGCGCGCGAACGACGCCGTCCGTGGTCGCTGTGGCTGCCAGCGGAGAGCGCATGGTGGGTCAAGTCGCGCGTCGTCAGGGCGTAACAAACCCTCAGGCCACCGTCTACGCCGTCAAACGACTCATGGGCCGCAAACGCGCTTCGCCCGATGTCGAGCGCATGGCCTCCTTCGTTCCTTTCGCGATCACCGCCTCCGACAACGGCGACGCATGGGTCGAAGTGCGCGGCAAACCTCACTCGCCTCCCGAAATCTCCGCGATGATCCTCGCCACCATGAAAGAGATCGCCGAGCGATTTCTTGGCGAGCCCGTCACTGAAGCAGTCGTCACCGTCCCGGCCTACTTCGACGATGCACAACGTCAAGCCACCAAGGATGCCGGGCGCATCGCTGGCCTCGAAGTCAAACGCATCATCAACGAGCCAACTGCTGCCGCACTCGCGTACGGTCTCGACAAACGCACCGAGGAAACGATCGCGGTCTACGATCTTGGTGGAGGCACGTTCGACATCTCCATCCTCGAGATCGCTGGCGGCGTGTTCAACGTCAAAGCGACGGGCGGCGATACGCACCTGGGTGGAGAAGACTTCGATCAACGCGTCATCGATATGCTCGTTGGCGAGTTCCAGCTCGAGCATGGAGTCGACTTACGCAAAGATCGCATGGCCATGCAGCGCCTCAAGGAAGCTGCCGAGAAGGCCAAGCACGAGCTCAGCTCTTCGACCGAGACGCAGATCAACCTTCCGTTCGTGGCCGTAGGATCTGGCGGAGGACCGTTGCACTTCGAACGAGCGATCGGGCGCAGCGAGTTCGAAGGGCTCACGGAAGATCTCGTGTCGCGCACGATCTCCGTCTGTCGCGATGTCTTGCGCGATGCGGGGTTGGAGACGTCAGCCATCAGCACCGTCGTGCTCGTTGGAGGCATGACGCGCATGCCGGCCGTCCAAGCGCGAGTGAAAGAATTGTTTGGCCGCGATCCACACAAGGGAGTGAATCCCGATGAAGTCGTCGCGGTGGGCGCTGCACTTCAAGCGGCTGCATTGTCAGGACAGGGCAGCGACATCCTGCTGCTCGACGTGTCCCCTCTGTCGCTCGGTGTGGAAACCGGTGGCGGCGTGATGACCAAGCTCATTCCGCGCAACACCACGATCCCGACTTCGCAAAGCGAGATCTTCACGACCAGTCTCGATGGGCAATCGTTCGTGCCGGTGCACGTGCTTCAGGGCGAGCGCGAGATGGCGAAGGACTGTCAGAGCCTGGCGCGATTCGAGCTGACGGGAATTCCTCCCGCTCCGCGAGGTGTTCCGAAGATCGAAGTGCTCTTCAACGTCGACGAGAATGGGATCTTGAGCGTGGAAGCGACGGATCTCGGCACGAAGCGTAAAGAAAAAGTCGAGATCAAACCGACCAGTGGTTTGTCGACCGATGACGTCGATCGATTGGTGTTGGAGGCCGAGCAGTTCAAAGAAGCCGATGCGCAGAGGCGCGATTTCGCCGAGTTGCGCAACATGGCCGATACGATGCTATTCACGACCGAGCAGGCGGTCGAAGGGTATGGCGAGCTGATCGAGGAAAAGATGCGCGCCGGCGTGATCGAGGCCTGCGCGCACTTGCGCACGTTGATCGATGCCGGTGCAGATGCGCAGACGATTCGTCAAGCGTACGGCAAGCTCGAGACCGCCGCGTTCGTCATGTCGGAGACGCTGTACAAGACGTGAGGAGGTAATCGAGGGGGTAGGCTGGATCCAGTGCCCCCTACGATTGCGAACGAATTCGTTTCGATTTGAAACGAATTCGTTTGTCTACGTAATGATTTGATTACGACCCGTCGCCGGCGAGCTTACGCTCGAGCGCTTCGAGGTGCGCACGCACATGCGGATCGGTATCGCGTTGCGCTTCGATCTTGCGCACGGCGCTCATCACCGTCGTGTGATCGCGGTTTCCGAATGCTCGGCCGATCTCGGGGAACGAAACCTTGAGCCGTTGCTTGCATAGATACATCGCCACGTGACGCGCAAACGCGATGCTCTTGTGCCGATCCTTTGACGTCAAATCAATTGATCGCAAATGGAAGTGGTGGCACACGGCGCGCTGAATGTCTTCGACGCTCATCGTTTGAGCGCGCGGCACGGCGGCCGTGATCTCTGCTCGCGCGAACGCGAGATCCACGGGCCTGTTGGTCAGCGACGATTTTGCTGCCAAGCGAATCAGCGTGCCTTCCAACTCGCGAACGTTGGAGCGAATCACCTGCGCCAGGAAAAGCGCCACGTCATCAGGCAACACGATCCCTTCGAGCGCCGCTTTGTTACGCACGATCGCCACGCGCGTCTCGAATTCGGGCGCCTGAATATCGGCCACGAGACCCCAAGAGAAACGCGATACGAGACGCTCCTCCATTCGCTCGAGGTTCTGCGGGTACTTGTCGCTCGTCACCACGATCTGCCGGTCTTGCCCATGCAGCGCATTGAAGGTGTGAAAAAACTCTTCCTGCGTCTGCTCGCGTCCGGCGAGGAACTGAATGTCGTCGACCAGCAGTAGATCGCAATTGGATCGATAACGCGCGCGAAACTCGTCCATCCGATGATGCTGGATCGCGCTGATGAAGTCGTTCGTGAATCGCTCGGCGGAGACGTAAATGATGCGCGCACTCGGACGCTCGTCATGAATGCGATGCGCGATCGCGTGCACGAGATGCGTCTTGCCGAGGCCCGTGCCGCCACAAATGAAGAGCGGGTTGTAGCGTCTGCCAGCACCACCAGCGGCTGCGACGGCAGCGGCATGCGCAAGCTGATTGGAAGGGCCGACGACGAACGTCGCGAACGTATGCTTTGTGTTCAAATCATCAGGAAACGCTGATCTACGAGGTGCGGCAGGTAGGGACAGCGGAGCTGCAGGCGCGATCTCGGGCGGTTGCGAAGGCGACGTCGATGGTCGTGTCGTGATCGGACGCGGCCTGACCGGAGGCATCTGCGGCACATTCGAGATCGGACGTTGCAAGTGTTGATCGATGGTCCAAGCGACTTGGACGCTCCAGCCAGTGAACTCGCGAATCTTGTCGTTGATGGTTGGTAAAAAATTGTTCTTGACCCACTCGAGTACGAATTCGTTCTGTGCCCGTAGCGAAAGAACGCCATCGGTCAGGTCGTCGAATTGCACACCGCCGAACCATTGATCGAATGTCGCGGGGGAAAGCCCTCGCGTGTATTCGACAGCTCGGTCGAAAATCTCTCGTGCCTCGTCAATCGCTATCGTCATTGCTGCTCGAAAATCCGCTGCAAACCATCCACCGTGGAAACTATCCGGAGCAGAGCCCCAAGTTTTCCACAACCCGTCATCGGCACACCGGTTCGCTATCGTCTCGATTCCAAAAGGGAATTTCTCCTGCGCGCAGCTCCTGCCCAATTTGTCCACAATTTGTCCACAATTTGTCCACAGACAAACCGCCTTTGCCCAGAGGGCAGTGATGCACGGAACGAGTATTGGGGGGAACTCGAAGGATACGTGAGCTTATTCGCACATTACACCAGAAGGGCCGCGTTGATTGACTCGAAACACGCTCCACCTCTGGATCTCGTGCTCGCCACCGATCTTGCCAATTCAGTCGTTACGGAACTCGACAAAATACCAAGCTGTCCCCTTTGCATCAATTTCGGTGCTTTGGACCACGCTTTGTCAGGTGGTTCCCGAGCCCCGACAGGCTGCACGGGGGGCGACGGCGAAGACGGAACGGAGGTAGCACCGGGTTGGGTCGGGCGTCCATCCCCAACTGAGCCGATCGGCATAACCAGCCGATATCGCAATGGTTTTTCATGGATCAACAAGGCGCATAACTCGGTTCGCGTTTGCGGGCGATCTCGTGACGGCAGGATCCATCGGGCAACGACCTCGTTCTGAAGGTGGATCTCGCTCAGGCACGAACCAGACACTAGCGAATGGCGTTCCGAAACAGATCGGGCCGTCGTCAAGAGGGAAGATCCATCGTTCTTTCCAGGACTTCTGCGTCTGGACCAACCCACGGCATCTCAGGCGGCACGCTCTTCGACAAGAAGTTGCCCTTCCTCGCGACATGTGATTATGCCCGCTCATGCGCATGGCGAGCACGGCGGGAGCAGCATCGATCTTCGTCGCGATTGCTGCGGCATCCTTCACGAACGAGGTGGCGGCTCAGGAGTCGAAGCTCCTTCCTCAGCTCGCGTACTCCTACGGGGAAAACGAAACGCCCAGGAGCCTGGCCATGGGCGGGGCCTTGCGAGCGCTCGGCAATGGCACGGCCGCCGTATTTCTAAACCCGGCCAACATGCCTTTGACGCGCCTGTATCACATCGAGGGCAACGGACAGTTCACGCCCGAAGCAACTCGAGCCGTCGGTACCCTTGTCGCCGTCGACTCGATCACTTCGTCGACACGCATTGCCGGTGGCGCCTCTTTTACGGGAGGCCTCATCGATCCTGACGGGCTCAATCGCGTCTACACCGATGCTCGGACCGTCGTTGCGTATCCATTCGGTGACAAATTTTTCCTCGGCGCGGGGCTGCGCTACCTGCGGATGATCCAGGACGGCTACGGCATCCTCGATAACGCGGACGCGAAAACCTATAGCTCCGTCTCGGGGGGCCTCCTCGATGAGTCCGACAAGCGCAAGCCTTTCGTCGACACCTTCACCTTCGATGCTGGTGCCACGTTTCGCATCGGGGAGTCGTTTCACGTCGGTGTCGTCGGGCAGAACCTGACCCACCCTGACCACTCGTTGCTCCCCACGACTGTCGGTGGCGGAATTGGTTACGGCACAAACGATTTCTCGATCGAGGTCGATGGGCTTGCCGATTTCGACTCGTGGCAGACGGTCACCGCGCGGGTCATGGCGGGATTCGAGTACTTGTTTTCGAACCAGTATCCGGTGCGAATTGGGTATCGGTGGGATCAAGGCGCGGACGTGCACGCGCTCTCGGCGGGTGTCGGTTATGTAAGTACCGACTTCGGCATCGACCTCGGCGTACGTCGGACGCTCTCGTCTACGATCAACTCCACGATGCTTGCCGTGGGCTTGACGTATCACCTCGAGTCAAGCGCTCTGCTTAGCGGCCGCACGAACGACGAACTTTAGTTCGCATACCGTTGCGCGGGACCCCGTGCCATATCTGGCCTCGTCGTGCTCTGCCTGACCCAACCGACGGATCCACGCTGGGCAGAAGTGGCTCTTGCCAACCTGCCTGCACTGCTGCGAGACCACGCTCATTGCGAGATGAAAGCGGCTTCGAACGCCTTGTCGCTCGCGGCTCGCTTTCCCGAATACAACAACGTTGCGCGTGAGCTAGCGCTGCTCGCCGAAGAGGAATTGCGCCATTTTCGAGCCGTCCTCGATGAGCTTGGCCGTCGCAATCTCACGCTTGGCAAGCCCGAGATCGACGTTTACGCGGCTGAGCTGCGCAAGCTGACGAAGGTCGGTCGTTATGGAGCGCCCGAAGATCCGCTCGTCGATCGCTTGCTCGTGGCGGCGATCATCGAAGCGAGGTCATGTGAGCGATTCAAGCTGATCACGGACGCGTTGCGGGCTCGTGGACAGGAGCCTGAGCTGGTTGCGTTTTACGACGACCTGTTCGCCTCGGAGGCTCGTCACTACACGACGTTCGTCGATCTAGCTGCGTCCGTGAAAGGCGATATCGCCATCGTTCGCAAGCGTCTCGACGGCATGGCTCGCGCCGAAGGTGAGCTGGTTGCTCGTCTAGGCACCGAGCCGACCATTCACGGATGAAGCTTTATGGATCTCGCGCCGCACGAAATCGATCAACGAATAAGTCGCGCTGCTGATGACCTTCGCCGCGCGGATCGAGCGCTCCGGCAAGACCCGCATGCCGATCGTTCCAACGTTCTCGAACGACATCGAGCGGTCAGTACGCAATCGATGTGGATCGAGCTGGGGGAGCGATCTGCGAAGGATGCGATCCTCGGGGCGGCTCGGTCGTGGGTGTATGCGTTGACGTTGGCACGAGTCGTGTGGCCGGCGCGTCTAGGTGTCGCGAAGGCGTGGCATGCGCCATCGATCGAAGTGCCCGACCTTGAACATACGCGGCTCTCTCCGCGCACGGTGGTCGATCGGTTGTTGCTCGAGCCTGTTTCGGATCGACGTCGCTTTTATGCAGACGCATTCGTTGGAGGTGCAACGAGTTTGCGTGACGCCGAGTTTGTCGCGGCTGAACGACGTGCGCAAGTGATCAGACGCCTCGGTATCGACGATGTTGATGCGTTCGAGGTCCCGCTCGATCCAGCGAGTGCCTTGCCTCGACTAGCTGAGCGCGTGCTCGAAGTGACGCGCGACTTCGTGCCTCGAGGTTTGCAACGTTGGGACGACGTCATGTCGTATGCGCTTGCGCGAGATGCAGCGGACGGGTGGCCTGCGAAGTTGTCGCTTCGTTGGTTCTCCGAGCTCTTCGCGGGCACAGGTTTGCTGGATGGTCTTTCGTTGGGATCGTTTGACCTCCCACGACTTTTGGGAGCGACATCGTTTGTCCGGGCACTCGCGCTGTTTGGACGAGTCTATGCGGAAGTGGACGTGACTCGATCGGCACCGTTTGTGTTCGTACGATCTCCGTTCGATCTGCGCGTGGCTCGTCGAGCGGCGCTCTTTGGCATGCTTCCAGCGGATCCACTGTTCGGTATGCGTTTGCTGGGGCTTGGTCGATCGCGTGCGCAGGAGCAGGCTCGCGAGATTGCCAAGGCGCTCGTTTGCACGTTGCGACTCGATGCAGCGCGGGTGCTTTTGCGAGGTGTCGTGCTTGCATCACCGAAGGCGCGACGTGAGCGTTTCGAGGAGCTGACCGATCACGCGGCGGGGATTTATTTCCCAGGTGAACTAGCGTTTGTCCTTCCGCAACTTTCGGCCAACGATCCCACGCGACTTTTGGGAACGTTGCTCGCGGTAGCGGATCGTCATTCGCTCATCGAGCGATTCGACGAGGACTGGTTTCGAAGTCCGCATGCGATGTTTGCGATTCGTGCGGAGCAAGCCGAGGTACCGGTCACGAAGGCCCCGAAGGACGCGGTCGTCGATGCGCGCACGTCTCCGTTGCTTTTTCGCACGAGTGACCAGGAGATCGAGGCTGCGGTGGTGCAGCTTCAGCGTTTGCTCGTGCAGGTCTTCGGTTAGAGCTGCTGGCCCCCCCTCTCCACGAACTTTGCGCAGCAAAGTGAAGTGGACAGGGGTCGGGGGTGAGGCGTGACGCGCGCCGATCAATCCGCTACGTATTCACGTCGTGGTGCAGCAAAAGTACGGCATTCCTGTGGCAGACTTGGCCGCGCATTGTCTCGATGCGGTTGATGCAGCCGAGCGTGTGCGAGCGCGTTCGGTCATCACGCGTGACGGGCAACCGATCGCGGCGATCGTACCGGCCAGTGATCTCGACAAGATCGACCCGCCAGATCCGGGAGCTGGTGGGACCGATCCATTGCTTGCGCTTTGTGGCACGTGCCGAGACGACGACTTCGTCGACTCGTTCCTTATGGACATGTCCCGCACTGGGCTTTGGCATCGAGGTTAGTCGTGGCGTACTTGTTCGATACGTCGGCGTTGGCGGAGGTCCTGCGAGCGGTACCTTCAGCGCTCTTTGTCCAGCGTTTGACGACGGTTCCGACCGGGGATCGATGGACGACGTCGATCAACGTCAGTCAGATCTTGATTGCGGCTCGTCGCGCGCAGAAGCCGCGGCTCATGCAGGACGTGATTCGTCTTGTTGCAGCGGTGAAAGTGGCTCCGTTCGACACGCTCTCGGCGCAGTCGTTCGCGAAATTTCGCTGTACGGTTGCTCCTGATACGAACACGGACGACGTCATGATCGCGGCGATTGCGGTCACGCACGACTTCACGCTGGTGACTCGCCGAGTGGAGAGCTTCCGGGTTTATCCGCACCTGCGTTGTGAGGACTGGACCCGGTGAAATCGCGCATTCATTGCGCGTTCGTCTCGGCCTGGGCCTCTTGCTTGCCCGTTTCGTAGAAGACGCTTTCCGTGTCCATGTCCCTGTGCTAGTTGCCCCCGCGCCCAAGGCAGGCGTAATTGGCGCATCTCGCGCTGGTTGCACTGTGCGGGGTTATTCGGAGGTTTTCGCCCTGGCTCCTTTGATCGTGTGGGTCTTGCGCGAGGGCTTCTTCGGAGACTGTTGGATCCCGTGAACCACCTTCTGGCATCCAGATTTTTCGCTTCGGGCATCACCGTCGACTTCGACGCGACGTTCATCGCGCAGTTCATTCTCTTCACGGCGTTCATCGTCGTCTTGAGACCGCTGCTCTTCGATCCGCTTTTGCGTGTGTTTGCTGAACGTCAGCGGCGCACCGAAGGCGCGAGAGACAAAGCGCGCTCGATGGACGAGAAGGCCGGTGAGTTGCTCCAGCGTTACGAGGCCGAGCTCGACAAGGTGCGCATCGAAGCGAACCTCGAGCGTGAGAAGCTACGTCGCGAAGCGAAGGACATCGAGGCCAAGATCATGGCCGATGCGCGCACCGACGTGCAGCGCATTCTCGATGCCGGCAAGGCGCGGATTGCGGCTGAGGTCGAGCAGATGAAGACGGATCTCGCGCAGGCACAGCCGACGCATGCGAGAGAGATCGCGTCGCGTGTGCTTGGTCGGGAGGTGAGCTGATGAGCTCGCGTAAGAAGTTTTTTGGAGCAACGCTCGTGATAGCCGCGGGCCTCATGACCGCGAGCGTTTTCGCTCAACCGGCGCCGAACCCGAATCAGGGTTTGCCCGCGGGGCATCCTCCGCTCGATACGCCGCCGCCTGTGCGTCGCATCGATCCGGGAGGGCGTCCGGGTGGAATGCCTGGCCAAGGAATGCCGGGTCAAGGAATGCAAGGCCAAGGAATGCAAGGCCGACCGGGAATGCCTGGTCAAGGTTTGCCTGGTCAGGGCCGACCGGGTTTGCCCGGGAACCAGCGTCCTCAGCCTGCGCAAGCAGCGCATGCGGCAGAAGATCATGGCGGTGCGCACGGCGGACATTGTCCGGGCCATGGCCCCGAGGACGCGCCGCACTTCGACCAGATCAACTGGTGGCACGGCATGATTGGCGTCGACAACGCGAAGGCGCAGTCGGCCAATGCTGTCGACAAGCTTCTGTGGCGCTACAACAACGCCTTGGATCCTTGCGATCCGAAGAACGAGGGCACGCCGCTTTTTGCCGCGTTGCTCAACCTCGCGGTGCTTGGTTACGTCGTCTATCACTTTGGACGCAAACCAATTGGCGAGGCGCTCGTCAAGCGCAAGCACGACATCATGTCCGAGATCGAGACGGCATCGCGACTCGAGCTGGAAGCCAAGAAGCGTTTGACCGAGTACGAGGACAAGTTCGAGCAGATCAACGACACGTTGAAGTCGCTCAAGGCCGAGTACGCGGCGCAAGGCGAGGTCGAGAAGAAGCACATCGTGTCCGAAGCGGAGGAGCGGCGGGTGCGTATGCGTCGCGATGCTGAGTTCCGTGTGGAGCAAGAGCAGCGTGCGGTGCGTATCGCGCTCATGCATGAAGCGGTTTCGAGCGCCACTACGGCGGCTGAAGAGATCATTCGCAAGCGCACGGCTCAGGCGGACATCGATCGGATGAGCGAGGAATATCTCGCGTCGCTTCGCACAGCGTTGACTGAGAACGCGCAGCTTGGAGGCAGGCGATGAGTTCCGAAACGATTGCCAGGCGTTACGCGCGTGCTGTTTTCGAGCTGGGCAAAGAGCTGAAGAATTTGCCCGTGATCGCCAAGGATCTGACCGACTTCGCGGGTAGCTACGAGCAGTCCGAAGAGCTGCGGTTGGTCTTGGAAAACCCGCTCGTCAGCGAGCCTCAGCGTGAGGCCGTCCTTTTGGACATCGGTCAGCGCATGAGCATGTCGCAGACAGCCTCGTCGACCTTGCGACTGCTCATGCAGCGTCGGCGTATGTCGGTGTTGCCCGAAATGGTTCGTCAGTTGGAGAAGCTCGTCGATGACGATGCCGGGGTGCTCCGCGCGGAAGTCACGAGCGCAGCGCCTCTATCAGAAAGTTTTCTCGCCAAACTCCGCGCCGAGCTCGAGAGCGCGACCGGCAAAAAAATTGTTGTTACTCACAAGCAGGATCCATCGCTCATCGCGGGAATCGTCACCCGCATTGGCGACAAGGTGATCGACGGAAGTGTCAAGGCTCGCCTCGATAGCTTCCGCGATTCTCTGCTTCGTACCTAAGCCCCCCGGGTTTCGACCTTTCGCCCCGGATCGAGGACTCCCCCATGCAGCTCAGAGCCGAAGAGATTTCCCAGATCATCAAGAAGCAGATCCAGAACATCGACAAAGCCGCGCTCGTTACCGAGGTCGGCACGGTGCTCACCGTCGGCGACGGTATCGCTCGCGTCTACGGTTTGAGCCGTGCGATGGCTGGTGAGCTCGTCGAGTTTGTCGGGTCAAACGGCCAGACCCTCGCCGGTCTCGTGCTCAACCTCGAAGCCGACAACGTTGGTTGCGCAATCTTCGGTGACACGAGCGTCATCAAAGAGGGCGACACGGTCAAGCGTACGGGACGCATTCTCGACGTTCCCGTCGGTGAAGCCGTCGTCGGTCGTGTCGTCAACGCGCTTGGTATGCCCATCGATGGCAAAGGCCCGATCGATACCAAAGAGCGCCGCCGCGTGGAGATCAAGGCTCCTGGCATCATCGAGCGTCAAGGCGTCAAGGAGCCGTTGCAGACTGGCATCAAGGCCATCGACGCGATGATCCCGATCGGCCGAGGTCAACGCGAGCTGATCATCGGCGACCGTCAGACGGGTAAAACCGCCGTCGCGCTCGACACGATCATCAACCAAAAGGGCAAGGGCGTTTTCTGCTTCTACGTCGCCATCGGCCAGAAGCTGTCCACCATTCGCCAGGTCGTCGACAGGCTCGATAGCTTCGGCGCCATGGAGTACACGACGGTCGTTGTTGCTTCCGCGTCCGAGACTGCGCCGTTGCAATACATCTCGCCGTATAGCGGCGTCACGATGGCCGAGTTTTTCCGGGACACGGGCCGCCATGCACTCTGCATCTACGACGACCTTTCGAAGCAAGCCGTCGCGTACCGCCAGCTCTCGCTGCTCCTTCGTCGTCCCCCGGGTCGCGAAGCGTATCCCGGCGACGTCTTCTATGTGCACTCACGCTTGCTCGAGCGCGCCGCAAAGATGGCGGACGTGTTCTGGGTCGTGAGCAAAGGGACCCCCGCTCCGTCTCCAGGCGATCGCAATTTCCGCGGCGCTGATGGCAAGATCCACATGGGCGAATTGGGCAAAGAGGAAGCCAAGCACTCGCTCGAGACGCTCAACAAGCAAGGCGGCAGCTACGAGATCATCAGGGACGTGTGGTCGGGTGGTTCGCTCACCGCACTTCCGATCATCGAAACGCAAGCTGGTGACGTGTCGGCGTACATCCCGACAAACGTGATCAGTATCACGGATGGGCAGATCTTCCTCGACACCGATCTGTTTTTCTCAGGCGTTCGTCCTGCAATCAACGTCGGTATCTCGGTGAGCCGCGTCGGTGGCAATGCGCAGATCAAGGCGATGAAGAAGGTCGCAGGCACGCTCAAGCTCGACCTTGCGCAGTACCGCGCCATGGCGGCATTTGCGCAGTTTGCTTCGGACCTCGATGCAAGGACGCGCAAGCAGCTTGATCGCGGTGTTCGTCTCGTCGAACTATTGAAGCAACTTCAATACGTGCCGCTGTCGGTGGAGAAGCAGGTTCTCATCGTTTACGCGGGTACCAATGGGTTTGTCGATGACCTGCCCGTCGATTCGCTCGCACAATTCGAGCAAGAATTCTTCGCGTTTGTCGAGTCGAAACACCCCACGGTGCTCCCGGACATCGCCAAAGAGAAGGACCTCGACAAGAACGACCTCAAAGATCGGATCAACAAGGCCATCGAGGCGTTCAAGAAGACCTTCGTTCCTGGTGGCAAGCCGAAGGCTTCTGTCGAGGAAGAGGCTTCTGCGGAAGTGGCGAAACCTGCTGCCAAAGCCTCGAAAAAGGCCAAGAAAGCGAAGTGAGCCGTGCCTTCGCTCAAAGCGATTCGTAAACGCATCACGAGCGTTCGTTCGACGCAGAAGATCACGCGCGCCATGAAAATGGTTGCTGGCGCGCGTCTCAACCGCGCTCAGCAACGCATCACTGAACTGCGTCCGTACGCGATCAAGACGCAAGAAGCGCTCAGTGCCATCAATCGTTCCGGACGCGCTAACGCGCCTGATCCGACGATTGTCGAGGCACCGGGCACCGAAGGTTTGATCGTCGAACAGTCGTCGTTGCATCCGCTCTTGGTCGAGCGTCCCGAGCGTCGAGTGATGCTCGTGGTCCTCACGAGCGATCGCGGTCTGTGCGGTGCGTTCAACACGAACATCAACAAGCGCGCTGAGCGTGAGTGGAAGGCTCGTGCCGAGCAGGGACAAGAGGTTCGCATCGTCGTCATCGGTCGCAAAGGCCGGGACTACATGGTGCGACGTAATGCTCCTGGTCTCGAGTTTTTACCCGGCATCTGGGACAAACTCGGGCTCGAAACCGCTCAGCTCGTCGGTGCGAAGATCCTCGAGCCGTTCACCAAGGGCGAAGTCGATGCGATCTACGTCGTCTACAACGAGTTCAAGAGCGCGATGACCCAGCAGGTCGTCTGCGAACGCTTGCTTCCCGTGGCTGGCGGCGATGTAGCGGCGGACAAGAACGCGGCGCCCGAGGCGATCGAGTTCTCGTTCGAGCCGAGCCCTGACCGACTGCTCGAAGTCCTCGTGCCGATGTACGTCGACATCTCGATCCTTCGTGCGTTGTACGAATCGATGGCTAGCGAGCTTGGCTCTCGCATGACCGCGATGGATGCAGCGACGAAGAACGCCAAGGAAATGGTCGAAAGCCTAACGCTCCAATACAACCGAGCGCGTCAGGCAGCGATCACCAAGGAGCTCATGGAAATCATCGGTGGCAGCGAGGCTCTCAAGGACTGATCGTCCGGGCCTTCTCCGCCGGTTGTTTCCGACAAACTCTCCCTTCCCAACCAGCGCATTCGGCGCCATCGGCAAACCGTGGCCGTCCTGCTCCCCATCAATCCCGAACATCCCGAGCCGCGTAAGATCAAGCGCGTCGTCGAGATCCTCGAAAAAGGCGGAGTCGTCGCTTACCCGACGGACACCGTCTACGGTCTCGGTTGCGACTTGATGAACAAGCAAGCGATCGAGTTGCTGTACCAAATCAAGGGCATGCAACGCGACAAGAACCTCGCGTTCATCTGTCCTGACCTTGCCGACATCGCCAAGTACGCCGTCGTCGAGAACGCTACCTACCGCGTTCTTCGTCGCTTCTTGCCTGGCCCGTATTGCTTTGTCCTCCAAGCAACTCGCGACGTGCCCAAGATGGTGCAGATGAACAAGAAGACCGTGGGGATTCGCGTGCCTGCAAATCCCATCGCGCAAGCGATCGTGCGCGAGCTTGGTCGTCCGATCATCAGCACCACGGCGACTCGTCCTGGCGAAGAGCCGCTCGTGGATCCGTGGGAGATCAAAGAAACGTTCCCCGGTCTCGAGCTCATCATCGACGCAGGCGGCGGAGGCTCGGTGCCTTCGACAGTCGTCGATCTTTCCAGCGGCGAAATCGTCATCATCCGCGAAGGCGCGGGACCGATCGACGATTTGGTTTGAGTTCCAATTAAAATTGCTTCAGGTCTCGAGCGCCTGCGTCTTCGTCACCATCTGATGACGGCTCGGGATCTTTCGGCGCCGTAGAACTCGCCGGCGCAATCTCGAACGGTGCGCTCGATCCAGCTTCAGCTTCCGCTACGGCCGCTGCATCCACTTCTGCATCCGCTTCGCCATCCACAGGAGCGTCCACACCTGCATCCGGGGCCGTGTCCGCGAGGAAGAACTCTTCGAACGCGTTCTCTTGTCCCTCGTACGCAAGCAAGCCCGTCTCCGGATCGATCAGCTTCGTCTCGATCCCGGTCGAGGGCATTTCGAGCGTTCGTGCAGGTTTGTCCTTCAACGCATCGCGCATGAACTTCGCGAACGCAGGCAGTGACGCGATCGAGCCCGTTTCACCTTTGCCCAAAGGTGCGGCGTCATCGAAACCCGTCCACACCGCGCACGCGATCTCCATCGAATACCCGACGAACCAAGCATCTTTCGATTGATTGCTCGTGCCCGTCTTGCCTGCGATCCATCGTCCCAGCGACTTCGCTTTGGTCGCCGTGCCTTTTTCCACGACGCTGCGAAGCAGGTGCGAAAGGACAAACGCTTCTTGCTCCGTCAGCACTTGTCGCGGCTCAGGTTCGGCCGGCAGGCTGATCTCCACGCCGCCTGGCCCAGTGATCCTCGTGATCAGTCGCGGCTTGCGGTATTCGCCTTTCCCCGCGAACGTTGCATACGCCGCAGCCATTTCCCGAGGCGTCACTTCGTATGCACCCAGCGCGAGCGACAGATCCGTTCCCAGCTTTGACTCGAAGCCCATTTCCTTCGCGAATGAAACAACGTTCGATGGCCCGAGACGTTGGATCGCATCGACCGCAGCGACGTTCACGCTATGCGCGAGCGCTTCACGCAACAGCTTCGGTGTCTTGCCTTCGCTCTCGTCGTAGTTGTGCGGCTGGTATCCGTTGATCGATTCGGTGCTCGTCTTGAGCTGCGTAGCCGGCGTGAGCAGTCGCGAATGAATCCCGTACCCGTACACGAACGGTTTGAACGTCGAGCCCGGCTGACGTTTTGCCAACGTGCGATCGAGTCCTCCTCGAACGCCTTCGTATCCACCGACGAGCGCCACGATCTCTCGCGTCGTGACATCGACCGCCACGAGCGCTGATTCCGGTGCCATCTCGAGCCGCATCGCAGGCGGAGGCGCCGTCTTTTGCGGCGTGTCGATCGTGTCTTCGGCAGGCTCTGGCCCAACCTCACGCTCGCGTGGATCGGCTGCTGCAACGGCCGCCTCTTTCGGATCCACCAGGCTCACGCGGATGACTTTGCCGACCTTTGCAAATTGGCTGGGGAGCAAACCCTTTGGGTTGAAACGACTTTTCGGCTTCAGCTCGACGGCGCCGTTCACCACGCCAACTCGTATGAGCACCAAGTTCTTTGCATCATCGTGTCCCGTCACGATCCCTTGGTACACACGATGCCCCGTCGTCTTCGGCGCACCTTCGAAGGCCGGTGGCTCTTTCTTTCCTGGTGACAGCGGCGCGACCAACTTGTGTCGTTCGAGGTACCCATCGAGGCTGCTGCGTACGGCTTCGCGTGCATACGCCTGCATCGCCGGATCGATCGTCGTCCAGATCGTGTAGCCACCTTGATCAGCTTCGGGACCGACGACATTTCGCAACGTGCGCCTGGCTTCTTCGACCACTTCCGGCGCCAACTCGCGCATCACTTCCATCGCTGAAACCAGCGTCACGGGCTCCGCACGAGCTGCGTTGATCTCGACGTCCGTCGCCAAACCTTTCGCCAGCATTTGTCCGAGCACGTAGGAACGTCGCGACTTCGCTCGCTCCAGGTTCACGCGTGGCGAATAAATGCTCGGGCCTTTCACGATGCCTGCAAGCAACGCAGCCTCAGCGATGCTCGCCTTCGCGATCGGTTTGCCGAAGTAATACTGACAAGCCTCTTCGATCCCGTAACGACCGTGCCCGAAGTAGATGTGGTTCAGGTACAGCCCCAGGATCTGATCCTTCGACAGCTCTTGCTCGATGCGTCGCGCAAGGATCACTTCCTTCATCTTGCGATCGAACGTGCGCTCGGATGTCAGCAGTACGTTCTTCACGACCTGCTGCGTGATCGTGCTCGCGCCTTGTCGTGCTTTTGCGCCTCGGAGATTTTTGTAGAGCGCTCTGAGCATCCCCGGATAATCCAATCCTTTGTGCTCAAAGAAACTTGCATCTTCCGCGGCGAGCACCGCGTTGACCACGTGCCGCGGCACATTCGCGATGTCGACGATCGTTCGTCGCTCGACGAACAGCTCACCGATCACCACGCCGTTTTTCGCCATCACGCGCGTGACTTGCGGCGGGTGGTAGTTCTGCAAGTCACTCGTCGAAGGCACGTCCGCTTCGTAGTGCTTGATCGTGAACGCGACGGACAGCATCGCTGCTGCGGCGAGCAGCACCAACACGACGCCGATGCGACGCATCCAGCGCTTGGCCGTTCGCCATCGTTTCTTCGTTACGGAGGATCGTTTGACAGGTTGTTCAGTCGGCATGTTCGAACACTCGAGACAACGCCGACGGCGGGTGGATTCGTCCGTTCACCGGACGAGCTTCAACACCACGACGGCGAGCAGCACGCCCACGAGGAGAAAACCAATGGCGACGGCGACGAGCACCAACGCAGACGGAGGCGATGACTGTTTCTCCATCTCCGTCGCCTGAGAAGAAATCGGCTTCGACGAAGGCGGCGTGCGGACCGACGGAGCTCCTTCGCCAACGAGTCTGTTCGATGACGGCATCGGTCCGCGTTGCGACGACGCTGGACCAGGTGAGCGCAACGAGGCTGTTGAATTTGGCTCTGCGCCCGCCGAGCGGTTCGATGGTGTTTGTCCTGGCGAACCGTTGCTCTTCGACGACGGAGTCGCGGTGCTCACTGGCGGATCGGGCTGCTTCGGCTCTTGCGGTCTTGGCTGAACCGCTTTCGCTTCGTCATGTCCGCGCGAGGAGGCCGCGCGTGCCGCTTCATCTTTCGGGAACAGCCCCGAGAAACCTTTGCCACCACCGGGGGAAAATGGCTTGAGCGCATCGGCGAAGTCAGCGGCCGTCGTGTATCGATCTTCAGGCCGCTTCTCGAGCGCTTTCGCGAGCACATCACCGAGGCCTGGAGGAAAGGTTTTTCCTGGCACACGCACGTCGAGATGAATCGGCGGCCTCGTGATGTGATGCTGGATGAACTCCATCGGCGTGCGCGCTTCGAACGGCAGCTTGCCCGTCAGCATCTCGTAGAGGATGACGGCGAGTGAGTAGATGTCGCTGCGTGCATCGAGGGTTTTACCCTGCGCTTGTTCCGGCGACATGAACTCCGGCGTGCCGAACACCATGCCCTCTTGCGTGAGCATCACCGACCCGGGTCGCAGTTCGCGCTCGGTCACTTTCGCGAGGCCGAAGTCGAGCACCTTGGGGAAGTCGCGCAAGCCGCCGTTGGTCGACAAGAAGATGTTCTCGGGCTTGAGATCGCGGTGAACGATCCCTTGCGAGTGCGCTTCTTGGAGAGCACCGCAAACCTGAATCATCACCGGCACTGCGCGTTCGGTCGCCATCGGACCTTCCTTGCGCACGCTCTGATTCAGGTTCCGACCTTCGAGGTACTCCATGACGATGTACAGCGAGCCATCATCGAGCTCGCCGTAGAGGAGAACCTTCACCGTGTTCGGATGCGTCAGATGACTCATCGCGCGTGCTTCACGTCGGAAACGCGAGACGAGATCTTTTCGGTTGGCGAGTTTTGGATGAAGGATCTTGACGGCCACCATCCGGTTCATTTCCGGTTGGGCGGCCTTGTAGACGGATCCCATCCCGCCAGACCCGATCTTCAGCAGTATCTGAAACTGACCGCCGAGAATGTCTCGGCCGATGTTCGGGTCTTGCGGGCGCATTTCGCTTCTCGCTCGAAAATATCACCTCGTCTGCGTCGCTCGTCCATGAGAGCCTCAAATGATTGAGCATGGTTTCAGTGAAGCGACCCGACGGAGAGCAAGCGTCCCAACGCTCCACCCCGAATATGCATTCCACGACGCTTCCGTTTGACGTTTCGCCTCTTCTCGACGCGGCGGGATTCAAACACGCCTTCTTCACTCGCTTGGGCGGAGTCAGCAAGTTTCCGATTGACTCGCTCAATACTGCCGCCACGCCCACCCGAGACGACCCCGAGTTCGTACGGGAAAACGTCCGTCGTTGCGCAGAAACTCTCGGAGTTGGTCGAGACAAACTTTACCACCTCAGCCAAGTTCACGGCACGGACGCGGTGATCTTGGTGGGCACAGAAGACCCGAGCGAAGTGGTGCGCCGCCATGGAGACATGACGGCATCACGTACTGCTGGCGTCGCGTGTGGAGTTCGTTCAGCAGACTGCGTGCCCGTGCTGATGGGAGATCGCAACAGTGGTGCAGTCGTTGCCGTGCACAGTGGATGGAAAGGCACCGTCGCGAACGCTGTTGGCAAAGGCGCCTCGGTGCTTCGTTCGCTCGCGACAAACCCGAGCATCGTGGCGGCGGTCGGTCCGCACATCGAGACGTGTTGCTTTGAAGTCGGTGACGACGTGGCTCGAGATCTCGCTCGCGCTTCGAGTGCCAGGCAGGTCGTGATCGAGCGCAACAACGCCAAGTCGCATGTGAGTTTGCGTCGCATCATTCGCGCGCAGCTCGTGGACGCAGGTGTGGACGAGACAAACATCGACGACGTGCTCGGATGCACCGTGTGCAACGCCGAGCGGTACTTCTCGTATCGTCGAGACGCAGACAAAAGCGGGCGCATGCTTTCGGCGATCGTCGCTTCTGCTCCCCGCTCCACGTAGTGGAGAGCGGGCGGATCGTCGCTTCTTCTCCCCCTCTCCACATGTGGAGAGGGGCTAGGGGTGAGGCTACCTGACCAGCAAAATCTTCCCACTGCGCCCGGCGCGCTCGGCGTGCTCCACCGCTTCCTTGATCCGATCGAGCGTGTACGTCGCTTCGACCGGAATCGTCACCGTGCCGCTGGTGATCAGATCCAGCACCCGTGACGTGATCTCGAGGAGCTTCTCTTTCGGCACCTGAGCACGCAGCGACGCAAACCAAAATCCGTCGACGTGAATGTCACGAAACACCAAGTCGTTTGTCGGGATGTACCCAGCCTCGCCGCCCATCGTTCCTAGACAAACCAACGTTCCGCCATTCGCCAAACAGCTCGTCATCCGTGTCGTGGCTTCTCCCGCCACCGCATCGAGCGCCAAACGAATCTGCGCTCCGCGCGTCGCCGCCGTCACTCGCCTGCCCAGCTCCGGACCGTCAGCGATCGCTACGTTGCCGCCGAGCTTCTTCAGCGGCGCACATTGCGCAGCTCTTCGCACCACGTTCACCGTGCGTAGCCCACGCGCCTTCGCGTGCTCGATCACCCACCGACCAAACGCCGAGTTTGCCGCGTTCTGCACGATCCACTCGCCCGGCTCGAGCTTCACAAACGTTTCGAGCACGACGTGCGCCGCGAGCGGATTGAGCGTCGCCATCGCGAGCTGCTCGATCGGTGCTTCTTCTGGTGCGGCAATCAGATCCTCCGCCGCCACCTTCAGACGCTCACGCCACGTGCCCGAGTTGAGCGGCAACAGCACGCGCTTTCCAACAGGCAGTCCTTCCACGCCTGGCCCCACCGCGAGCACCCGTCCCACGCCTTCTTTGCCGGGGATCGTAGGCAGCTTCGGCAGCGCTCCATAAACACCGTGCAAGATCAGCAGGTCAGATGGATTGATTGGAGCAGCAACCATCTCGACCAGAACTTCACCCGCGCCCGGGGGCTCCGGCTCCGGCACCTCGCGGTACTGCACCACCTCGGCCGGTGAGCCAAACCCGTCGACTCGAATCGCTTTCATGGTTCGTCTTACGAAGGACGCTTCTTCCAGTCTTTGCGTTGCAGGTCCAGCGCGACGGGGTTGTTCTGTGCGATGGACCTGAGCACGTCGCGAATGTCTTTTTGCGGAGGCGGCTCGCTCTTGCTCGGCGCCGTCACCGCGCGATCGTCTTTGCCAGACGCCACGCGTTTGTCCACGGTCGGTTCTACGCTCGGTTCTACGCTCGGTTCCACGATCTTGTGCTCGCTCTGCGAAGACGCGACCGATCGCTCCAGCATCACCTGCGCGATCTTTCGGTGATACGCCTGCCGCGTGCTTTGCAAAAGCGATTCGTACGCAGTGTCGTGAACTAGTACGTACTTGAACGAATACGTTGCTCGCGGAACCCGGCCTCGTTGATGCAACACGTCGGCTTCGACCAACTTCTCCAAACCCCGTTGTAGCAAAGCTGGATCCATCGGCGCGACCGCTTCGATCAGGTCATACGCGAACTCACGACCGCAAATCGCTGCGAGCTGCGCGACTCGCTTCGCCGTGCCAAGCCCATCGATTCGCGCCATCAGCGAGTCACGAAGCGTCGAAGGCACCGACATCTCGGGCATCGATCCTACGACTTCGTACTTTCCCAATCGAGCGACGAGCGACTTCGAATCGAGGAGCATCTTCGTCAGCTCTTCGATGAACAGCGGCACCCCGTCGCTTTTGTCCATGAGCTGCTCGAACACTTCCTTCGGAAGCTCGACGCCTTTGGTCAGCTCCTCGATCATCATCTTCACGCGCTTGGCCGTGAGCCGTCCCAACGTCACCGTGCTGATGTGCGCTCGCGCTGGCCAAGGTGAAGTAAACGAAGGACGCGCCGTTCCCAAAAGCATCGCGTTGAGCGTCTCAAGTTCCTGGGAAAACTCCGTGAGCAGCTCCAGCGTGGCCTGATCCGCACAATGCAAATCCGCCATCATCACCACCACCGGCTGCTTCGCTCCGACACCTTCGATCGCTGAGAAAAGCACCTCCGCCAGCTTCCCGCGTTGCTCGTCAGAGGTCATCTCGACCGGCGGATACTTGTCCCACACCGGCAAACCCATCAGCTCGCCGAACAGCGGCATCGCTTCGGTCAAGTCGTGACCGAAGTGAGTGAGAGCGCGCTCCAGTTTGCTGATCTTCTCGTACGGCGAATCTTTGTCGGTGATGACGAAGAGCTGATTGAACAGCGATGCGATCGGACGCATCGGTCGGTCGCGATGCTCATGCAAGCACCGCGTCTCGATCCATTTGTGCGGCACCGATTCGAGTCTGTCGCGAAAAACCCGAGTGAGCCGCGACTTGCCCATCCCGGCTTCGCCCATCACCAAAATCAGTTGCCCGGCGCCTTCTTCGACGCGAGCCCAACGATCCATGAGCAAACCAAGCTCCAAGTCGCGTCCGACCATCGGAGTCAGTCGACCCGTGGGCATACCTTCGAGGCGACTTTTCGCCCCGCTTTCGTCGCTCACTTGAAACGTCTCGATCGCTTGAGCGTAACCCTTCAGCGAGCGCAGTCCTTGGCTCTGACATTGATAGAAGTTGCGAACGAGCCGTTGTGTCGCACCGCTGATCAGCACTGCATTGCGTCGCGCCAGGTTCGACAACCTCCACGCCACCGTTGGAGTTGCTCCCGCGATCGCTGCCGGATGCGATGTCGCGTCCTCCGAGATCTCCCACGTGAGCACCAGCCCCGTGTGCACTCCAACGCGCACGTCGAGGCGTAGGTTGGTTTGTCGCGCGTTTAGCTTCTCCGCCGTCTCGACGATTTCCATCGCTGCCGCGACGGCTCGTACCGCGTCGTCTTCGTGCGCATTCGGGTAACCAAAATACGCCAGTTGTCCATCACCGACCGGGGCGGCGGGTTGTCCTCGATGACGCGTGATCACTTGGACAAACGTGTCGCGGTAATCTTTCGTGGCGCGATCGAGTTTGTCTCGGTCGATGTTGGCCGTGGCTTCGGAGGCGACGAGCACATCCCATGAAAGGATCGTGAGCTGTCTGCGCTCGGCTTCTGGCAGTAGCGTTTCGTTACCGACGCGTAACATCGTGCCGCCTGCATCGGATGGCTCGGACGAGCGCGGAGGTGGCACGGGCAGTGCCGACGGCAAATTCGATTCGCGTTCCTGCTGCTTCACGTGATGCCGCGATCGCGACGATGGGCGCGTGTGCGTTCGTTCTCGTTCTGATCGTGCAACGGCGTTCGAAGGCATCGTGGCCGGAGGCGCACTATCCGGAGCGGGAGGAACAACGAGGTTCGCTGCTGTTTCTGTCTCGGGCATCGGCTCCACGTGCACGGGTTCGCCAGGAAAAACCACACGCGTGACGCTCGCATCATTCGCGGGCGGGCCGATGCCTAACGCTCGAGCGAGTCCTTGGACCAAGTCCCATACGGACGGGAAACGTTTGGTCGTGTCTCGAGCACACGCTAGGGCAAACCACTCGTCGAACCGGCGCGTGACGCGCGGACAACGTTGCGAAGGCGGATCCATCGGGTTGTTCAGGATCTCGACGAGCAACTCCGCCATCGTGTGCGACTTCCAATAAACCTCGCCGCAGAGCAGTCGATACGCGATGAGCCCGAGCGCCCAAAGGTCCGAAGCCGGACCAATTCGTGCCGTGTCTCCGATCGCTTGTTCGGGCGGCATGTACAGCGGTGTTCCGAGCACCGCGCCTGTACGGGTCAAACCTGCGTCGGCGATGTTTCCAATCCCTTCGCCGGTCATCTTCGAGATGCCGAAATCGAGCAACTTGACGATCACGCGCCCGTCGAAGTGCTCGTGCAGGAAGATGTTTTCCGGCTTCAGATCGCGGTGAACGATGCCCAGCGCGTGCGCTTTGCTCAGCGCATCGGCGACTTGCCAAAAAATCCCCACCACTTCGCTCGGGGGCAAGGGACCTTGACGCTGCACATAGGCTTCGAGGTCCGAGCCTCGAAGCAGCTCCATCACCAAAAAGGGCGCGTTTCCAAGCTCCGGAGCCACATCGGCATCGATGACGCGCACCACGTGATCGCTGCGAATTCGTGCAGGCAACCACGCTTCACGCTTGAATCGTTTGACCAGCTTCGGATTCGCTCCGGCATGAGCCTGGAGCACCTTCATGGCCAGTTCTTCGCCCGTGTACACGTGTTCGACCAGGTACACGGTCCCCATGTTGCCTTCGCCAATGGGGTGAACCACGCGATATCGCGAAGCTACGAGCGCAGGAATCTTGTCAGGCAACATCTTCAGCGCCGCGCAGGCCTCAGGGCAAACGTCGGAACATCGTAGGCTTCCTGCCTTCCCGGTGCTAGCACGCAAATTTCTTGACCCTCCATCGACTTACAGGTAGCGTCATGTCGGACGGTAGCGGAGGATCACCTACATGACACACGAGCGACGCAGAAAACGCAGTGAGATGGTTTCGGAAGCCGCGAGTTTGTATCTCGAGGCGGTGCTGGAGCGAAGTCGCCTCAAGGCGGTGACGTTGGCGAGCGAGGAGGGGTTGCTCGTGGCGGGTGCTGGCCCGGGCTACGATCACGAGTGGCTTGCTGCATTGGGAGCGTTCGAGAATTCCGAAGCGCGTTTGCAGCCGATGATTGAGGAGTTCACGCATGGTCAGGGGCTCATGTCCTTCGACGTGCCGATCCATGGTCGAGTGCTCAGGCTGGCGTCGGTGGGTGATGAAGCGCCTCCGGTGGAGGCTGCGGGCATTGCGCTGTCGCGTATTTTTGCCCCCATGTTCGCCGACCGCGCGCCGGCTGTTGCTCAGACCTGAGCCGACGTTACGAGCGGCTCATCGGATCCTCGGAGCCGGTTGTGCTTCCGTGGTAGCGTCTCGAGGGTGAACCCTCGAAGCGCCCTCATTTGCCCCACACTGCCGGCGATTTTTCTAGCGGGTTGCGCTCCTGCCCTGTCGAGCATGCAGCCGGCCCACGTGGCTCCCAAACATCATGCGCAGGCCGAATTCGGGATGGATGTATCCATTCCGACCGGGATCATTCCAGACCTCATCGATGTTGCCGATACGCTCATCGACGCGGCTGGGGAGCGCGCGCTGACCGATGAAGAAGTCAATGAGCTTTACCGAGTAAGCACGGCTGCGGCGCTCAACCCTCCGGGGGCCACGCCGCATATCGGCATTGGTTTTACCGTCGTCGACAATCTCGAAGTGTCGTTGCGGTATGCCACGAGTTCGTTGCGCGTGGGGAGTCGTTATCAGTTCTTGCACAAGGCGAAGCACAAGGTCGACGCTTCGGTCGGTTTGGGGCTAGGATATTTCATTCTACCCATACCGCTCGGTGATACGTTCGATCCGATCGTTAAGCTCGACGACTTTACTCGATTTCAGGTCGACGTTCCGCTGGTATTCGGCACACACGGAAGCTGGTATCGCTTATGGGGCGGGCCTCGGTTCATGTACACGCATTTCGGGACCGAGCTTACGCTGGGGATACCCGAAATCCCCAATGTCGCGCCTGCTCGCGCGGAGGTTGCCTCTTTTAATGGAAATGGGTTTTACGTGGGCGGCCAAGCGGGCGTGGCTGTGGGATACCGATACGTTTTCTTGGGTTTCGAGCTTACGGTCGTGAGGCTCATCATGGACGGTAAACTCGATGTACAACGCAGCAATGTGGCGACATTCGACCTGAGCAGCACCATCGTTTATCCCACAATCGGCATCATGGGCGAATTCTAAGGAAACAGGAGAGCATATCAATGATCGACCTTTACTACTGGCCCACACCGAATGGTCGTAAAATCACCATCATGCTCGAGGAGACGGCGTTGCCTTATCGCGTCGTTCCTGTCGACATTGGCCGAGGTGAGCAGTTCAAGCCTGAATTTTTGGCCATCAGCCCGAACAACCGCATGCCCGCGATCGTAGATGACGAGCCGCTTGGAGGGGGCGCGCCCATCAGCATATTCGAATCGGCCGCGATTCTGATGTATCTTGCCGAAAAAACCGGACAATTCATTCCACAGGATACTCGTGGAAAATACGAAGTGCTGCAGTGGCTGATGTGGCAAATGGGCGGGCTTGGTCCGATGGCTGGCCAGACGCATCATTTTCGTGAATATGCCCCGGAAAAAATACAATATGCCATCGATCGTTACACGAACGAAGTGAATCGGCTTTATGGTGTCATGGATCGACGCCTCTCCGATCGCGAATACTTGGCTGGGGAGTATTCGATTGCCGATATGGCGTCGTGGCCGTGGGTGGTGCCTTGGAAGACTCAAGGCCAGAATCTGGAAGACTTTCCGAATTTGAAGCGGTGGTTCGACGCCATGACCGCTCGGCCCGCCGTGCAGCGGGCTCGAGTGGTGGGCCGAGAGTTGGTCCGGCAAAACGCGATGGACGACGAAGCCCGCAAGGTTCTATTCGGACAAACGGCGGCGGTTATTCGAGGGCGGTGAAGAGAGGCGTTCCCCCCTCTCCACGTAGTGGAGAGGGCTGGGGGTGAGGCGAGGTTACGGCGCCGTATATTCGGCCGTGACCACGAATTGCCCGGCCGCATATCCACGAACCATGAAGTACACCGTCGGTTTTCCTTCGGGTACCGTCAAGTCGCATTGCTCGTTCGGTCCCGTCTTGTACGGGCGGCAATTCCACTTGGAAAGCGTCGGCTCAGCACCGAAACGCACATAAAGATCTGGATCGCCGGTGCCGGTCATCGTCACTTGGATCGTCGTTCCAGCTTGCGCCTCGACTGGCTCGAGCTGCATGCTTTGACCCTTCGCGACCGACCCATCCCACGTGGCGGTCGTGGGCGTTCCGCTGGGATCCTGCGGATCCTGGGGCTCTCCGCCTCCGCCATCGACGGTTCCGTAAAGCACCTGCGCACCTTGGATGTCTTTTGACGTCAGGCTCAGGGTTTTGTCCCCCGTGCCACTGCATTGCGGATAATGCATCACGGATGCCGAATCGTACGACGTGAGCGCTCGCCATTGATTGTCCTCGAAACACGTGCCCGCTTCCGGTCGCGTGTGCTCGTGCCGGAATCCGAGCGTATGGCCTAGTTCGTGGCGCAAAACGCCGACGACCGTCAAATTGCCATTCGATTGGAATGCGGTCGAGTCGATGAGCACGTTACGGCTCGATCGGGAGTCGTTCGGGAAAAACGCGCGCGCCAAGTAGCTGCCGCTGCTGGTTGGACGTACGTCGAACAGCACATTTTGATTGCTCGCCGTACAGTTCGAATCCTGCGCGGAAACGTGAATGTACTTGACCGGGATGACGGCCTCCCAGGCCGCCGCCGCATCGGCCATTGCCGAGATTGCAGTTTGGTATCGCGTGCCGAACGAGGTGCTCACGCAATACGTGAGATTCATTCTTTGCGCGTCGCTCCACTTCGCATCGGAGCCTCCTTCCCGATGTACGATGAGCGCTAGTTGTTGTACGTGCGTCTCGTAAAACTCTGCGAGCTTCTTGATGTCATCGATCGGGGTATCCCCATCGACAACGTAAATCCCGGTATCTGGCTCGCGGAAAGTCTGCGCCTCGAACTCTTCGAAGCTCATTTGAGTGCTACCCACCAACTCGCCTTGATCACCCGATTCGACGCATCCCGAAAGAAGCGTGACGAACAAGAAAGGAACCATTTTGCCGAAACGGCTCACGAATGCGTGCGTCTTCGAGGAAACAGCGGCCATCATTCTACCTCCAGGCGTCATCACAGCGGGCAACACCAGCCGTCGACATGTGCACCGGTTGGCGCGTCCAAACCGTCCATGTCGAACAAGCCCATGCTTCATGCACGTCCCATGAAGACAAACCTTTTTCATGTCGTCAATCCCCCGCGCACGATTTTTGCGTGTCAAGTCGAAGCAAGATTTTCGATAAAAATGTTTTGTGGTCCAACTGAAAAGTTTTACCGAGACGAACGTTTGATTCAATCAGGAAAAACCAAGAATGGATCGCGATCTTGTGAGCAGGCCACGTGTTTCAAAGCCCCGGTACTACATCGTGCAATGTGTACCGAGATGAAAAGATACCAAGCCTCACGCTTCGCCAACGATTTCAAATATTCGGCTCAATTTATCGACAGCCGCCGTAATTCACCGAGCACCCATCGGGCCGTATCCTCCGCGCCACCACCGTCGAAATGAAGACCATCGGGACGAATGGGTTTGCCCTTGCTTTCCGCATTGCATTCCAAGGTCGGGCACACGTAGCTCATCAGATCGACGATGCCGAAATTCCCTTTACGAGCGACATCCACCAGCATCGTATTCAAACAATCGACGCGGGCGGGCACATTCCCATGACGCCAATCCTTGATCGGGTAGGGGACTCGCGTAATCACGATTCGGCCGGCATTGTGGCCCATGGCTTTGGTCAGCTCGAAAATACGTTTTTCGTAACCATCTCGAAAAGCTTTCGTGCACGCTCCTTCATTGAAGAACGCGCCTCCCATGATGACGAGCGTAACGTCCGGATGCAGCTCCGCCACGTCGCTCGCCCAATTCGTCGAACAGCTCGAGCTCATCTGTTGCTTGCCGTTCGATAAATAAGGCTTCGATTCGAAAATCGAACAACTCCCAACGCCACGCACGGCCACGAACGCCTGCGCTTCGTCCTGTCGATAACGCAGGGCCAAACCCAAAAAGCTCGCGACCGAATCACCCAGCACGAGCACACGTAACGTGCCCGGTGGTAATGCTTCCGCGGGCGGCAAAACTTTTACATCGACCGAAAACGGAGTGGGCCACGTGCGAGCTACAGGCGTTGCGGATGCCGAGGCGCTCGGCACTTGAGGCGCCTCTACGGGCGGCGCTGGCGCGGGTCGCCTACGCGATTGCCAAACGAAAACGGCTGCCGCGAAAAGCAGAACGAGCGCACCGAGAACCACAAGGCTTTTTCGTAACATCGCTTCAGACGCGCCCGAGGAGCATTGTTCACCACAACCACGCTCGAGGCAAAGGAAAAAGACAGTGCGCTACGGATCGGACATTCTATGACCGAAACCATCGAAAACCTTTCTACCAACAAACGCTGGGTATGCTATTTCGATGATACCTCGAAGGAGTTCACTCATGAAGCAAACGTTGCGTTTCATCTCGTATGGAAGTCTTGCGTTTTCACTCGTTGCTTGCGGGGCCGGGGGAGCCGCCGACGAGCAAACGGTCGAAGAGGATATCGCCGAATACGAAGACCTGCAAAAGAATCTCGAAGAGAAACGAACGGTATTCGTCGAAACGCCAGCGCAAGACTTTTATGCGGCTGGCAATTCGATCTATTGGGTCGAAGTGGGCGGAGGCAATCCGCTTCTGCGCAGCTTCGACGATAGCACCAAGACGCGTACCAATTACACGTTCAAAGTCTATCTCACGGGCGTTGGCACGCCCAATCCCGTGGATACCATCAACTACGAAGCTTCGAGCACCATGATCGCGTCCATGAACGTGCTGGACGGAGCCAATGTATACGAGCCGGGGTCGCCCGAAAAGTTGCTTGGGAAGTTACCCTTGCCCGCGCCGTCGTTTGGACAAAGATGGTGGGCGTATTCGGTCAGCGGAAATGACCTTTACGTCGTGATCATCGATAACAACTCAGGCAAACACGTGCTGCAAAAATGGGCGCCTGGTCAAGCAAACCCAACGGAAATCGCTGCGCTCGACGATTTGATCGCGCCAAACACGATCGGCGAATTCCACGACTTCGCGGTCGACGGAACGACGCTCATTTTCGACGAAGGCTTTCGCATTTGGATGGCCGACTTGGCCGATCCCAAAGCAAAATGGGTACAGAACGACAAACAGGTTGGAAGTACGAACTTCTACGATGGGGGCGCCGTGTATTCGCAAGGTCAGGAGTTTTTCCGGTACGATATGGTCTCGGATGCGCGCGAAAACATCACCGAAAAGATCAAGGCCGGCTATTCGATGAACAAAACCTTTGCCCAAATCCATCACCCGACGGGCGATGCGGGCTGGTGCAAATACCGAAACAAAGTCGTCTATCGCGGCAGCTACGGGATTTTCGCGTACGATATGGAAAGCGAAAAGGTCACGCCGCTCTTGCTCGATGCGCGGGACAACAGCGTCGTATATCGAAATACGACAGCGGTGGAAACCGGAACGCTCTTCGTGAAAGGATTGCACAGCGAAAGCGGGGCCATCGGCGCCGATGGGCCGACGTATTCGCTAGCGGCAGCGAATTTGCTATGAAGTAGGGGGAAGGACTGCAAGGTTACGGCTTATCCGCGGCTCGCGGGTCGATCGGCCATCGATGCACGCTGATTCTCCCGTCGGCGTACGCTGCTGCGAAGTGGCGTTTGTCCGAGGCCATTGCCAACCGCACGACGCCTTTGTCTTGGCCCGGTAGAACTTGTTGCAACTTCCCCGATGGCACGTGCCAAAACCGAATGGTACCGTCGGATGAGCCCGCGGCGAGCACTTGGCCTTGAGCATCGAATACCACCGACGTGACCGGTTTTCGATCCGTGTCGGTGGTTATCGACAGAGTCCAGCCTCGAGTTTCCCATATTCGTACACGGCCGTCTGCGCACGCTGCGGCCAGGAGCCATCCATCAGGCGAGAAGCGGAGTTCGCGCATGGTTCCTTTGGCGAGGTAATCGAGGCTGCGCAAAAGTTGCAATGCCGAGTCCCAAATGCGCAAAGAGCCGTGCCTGCCGCCCGTGGCGATGACACCTGCCGGCGTGCCAAAAGCCACGCTATAAAAACGCTCGTCCTGCTGCTCGCCTGATTGCAATCGCTCCCCGGAGTTTATGTTCCACAGCGCCAAACGCTTATCGTCTCCGGCCGTTACGAGGGCTGTTCGACGCAGCGCCAGGCCACGCACGGGGCCTTCGTGGCATTGAATTGTTTTTTCGATGGCTCCGCGCGCCACGTCGATCAAACGGACCGTGCCATCTCCGCACCCGACTGCAAGGATGCTCGGGCTTGCGGTTAGGCAATACGTGCGAGAGAAAACGCGCTGCCAAAAGCGAGGTTTTCGCGTGGCAATGTCGAAGCACAGGACCTCGCCACCACCGAACGAAGCAAAGAGCAAGTCTCCGCTGGCAGAAAAATCAATGTCGCGTATCCAGGCGGGAGTGCCTGTCAATGAAAAATATCCGCGAATGGGATTTTCATTCACCGACACCGCGAGATCATCGCGAGCCGCAAATGCAGAGCTGGGGGGTATGTCGCTTTCGCGCGCGGCTTCTTTTCGTGCGCGCGATGGTTTGTTGCGAACTGCAGCAGATTTGAGCGATTGGGCCGCCAAACTGGTCGCTGCCGGTGATTCCGTCTCGCTGCTGCTTTGCGGTGCAATCGATTTGTCCTTCACTTCGGGGCTTCGCTGCAGCGCCAGTGAGAACGCATCGGCCATTTCTTTGGCCGAGCTGAAACGATCTTCGAGCTCGGGGGCGAGCGCCCGTTGCATCCATTCATCCACGGCCTTCGGAAGCTCGGGGCGGTGAACGCTCGGCATTTTGAAGACGCCTTTGGTAACAGCAATGCTCAAAATTACGAAATTGATTCCGTGAAATGGCTTGCGCCCAGTCAATGCCTCGTACGCCACCACGCCGAGCGACCACAAATCCGCGCGTTGATCGACACGTTTGGACTCGTGAAATTGCTGAGGGCTCATGTAGGACGGAGTCCCCAGAGAAATTCCCGTCGACGATACATCCATCTTTGCGGTCGACTGTTTGGCAATGCCAAAGTCCATGATTTTAATGAACGGCTCGCCGTCGACATCCAAAATGAACAAATTATCCGGCTTGATATCGCGATGAAAGATTCCGAGCTTGTGCGCCGCGCTCAAACCCTTCGCGGTTTGTCCGACAATTTGCTCGACATCGGCGATGGGCATGGGCCCCGAGCGTTTCATTCGCTCGCGTAACGTCTCACCCTCGAGCAGCTCCATGACAAGGAACGGTTTTCCCTGGTCGGCCGTGCCTGTATCGAACACGCGCGTCACGTGCGGGCTGCCAATGCGCGCTGCCGCTTGAGCCTCCTGCCGAAATCGCACGAGCGATCGGTCATCATTGGCATACTCGGGCCCCATCACCTTGACCGCGACATGCGAGCCAAGCGACAAGTGCTCGGCCAGCCACACTTCACCCATGGCGCCTTGGCCGATTTTTCGGACGAGCTTGAGGTTCGGCGTGAGGTGCTGTCCAGGATTCATGCGCTGTTCGTCGTGTAGGTTAGCGCAAGGGAAGGGGAGGTGGTGAATTTTAACGCCTTACTGACAGCCGTCGACTCGCGCTCGCTTTTCGGCTTTGCCATCGACGCAAACCTCGTATTGCACCAGCGCCGTGCCTTTTTCACACGTGCCACGCTTTTCGGATCCGGGCACCATCAAGCCATCCGTCTGACGCTCGCATTCCAGCATTCCCGCGGCAAACGTCAGCTCGCCGCCTTTGCACAACGATTCCGAGCACGCGGTCTCCGAGCCTTTTTTCGCACAAAATGGCACGTCTTTGAAATCGCATTCGCCGCATTCATAAAATGCAAGCACCATGTTCTCGGCCGACTTGTCGCACGACTTGACGCATTTCGCACCGCCTTGTTTTGGATCGGCGAGACAAACTCCATCCGGACGGCACGCCGTCTCGAGCTTTCGAGCGCTCCCGCTCGCGTCGCAGCGTTGAAGTTGTCCCTCGTGGCAATGAAGCTCGTTCGGCTTGCAAATTCGTTCGCCACACACGCCGTTTACACAACGACGCCCCTGCGCACCACAATCGATAACCGCCACTTTGCCGTAGTCTTCACACGCTTTCGCGTGCGTCGCGTCAGAACAAGAGGCACTGCATATTGCCCGCGCGGACGATGGTTGCGCTGCGGATTTCGCCGCTTCTGCTGGGGGATTCGGTGCAGCGGTTTTGCTGCAGCCCATATTGGCGAGGGCCATCAATAACGTGGTGGCCAGCAGATGATACGGTGTTGTTTTCATGCTCGTTCTGGGTCCGAAGCCTCGCGACTCCTCAAGCGATGTTCCTAAGGATTCCGTTTCTTCTGCGGCACGTTAGTGGATGTTGGACGCCATCGTCGAGCCAAGGAACCTCGACTCCTAGCATGTGCGCCACATCGACGAGCATGGCTCGCAAGAACAGTGTATGGTCAGGCGTCGCGAGCACATTGCGCCATTGCAGTGTTTCGAGTGCTGCCTTGCCCCCACTTTTCTCTTTATAGGGGAGCGGCTTCGTTCCATCGGGATCGCAGAGGAAGCTTAGATAATGTTTTGGGTGTTTCGCACGCCAAGTCGGTTCGGCCGCTGCTCCGTTCGTCCATCCAGCTTTGACAGGCGATGTGAGGAAGTCTTGATCTGTGGTGACGAATTTCTCAATGTCGATTCCCGCCGGTTCGAAAATTGGATCACGTATCGCATTTGCGCGTCGTAGTGCGTTCCAATGTGCAATGGGTTTGTCTGGATCTTTGTGCACATCACCAAAAAAGAGCGATTCCACCATCGGCGATAATAAGTGATATGAACATCGCTCGCGCAAATAAGCTCGTCGTCCGGCATCATTGTACAAATAGGGCCAGTCCTTATTCTTCCCTTTGGGTATTACTGCCTCGTTTGGCAATTGTGACAATCGCGCTTCAATCGCGAATTTTAGGTGCTCGATAGCCATTTCTGGCTGGTCTGCATTGTTGAGTTCTAGGTCATCGACAATGAGTACGTAATCGAATGGCTGTCCGCCGGGTATCTGTTCCACGTGGCCCGAAGCCACAATTTCATTCACGAACGCAAGGAATTCGCTGCGGGCGGGTAAGGTGGGTTTCGAAAGACGATAGGAGTTACCTGCGTTTTTCTTGACGGTACTGAATCGTGCTTGTGGAAACAATTCATTCAGGGCCTTTCCAAGCGCAACTTCTTCGACATCACCCGTAACGACAAGGCGAATGCGGGTCACAGCTCAGACTCCTCCCCACCAAAATCTCCTTCGGCGTACTTGTCGCCAAGACGAAAATGCTCGAGCCACGCCGCAGTACGAAGATCCGTGAGCGGCCTAGGTGAAGGCTCGAGGCGACGATCCATGACAAATACGCGTTCTGGTTGCCCATTGAACCAATTCAAGACTTCTGTCGATTGCGTCGCGAGCACAATGGATATCTTTCTCCACTCCGCGTAGGACTGCATGAGCTTCAACATCTCTCGCATCGCACGTGGATGAAGGCTGTTTTCAATCTCGTCCATTGCCACGACATCGCCCGGATTCGCCGAGGCAACGGCAGTCAAGTGTCCAAGTGCCGCCAGCCAACCATTGGCTGCACCGGACGCGGGGGTAATGCCCCCACCCTTGTGCACAATATATCCTTCGACTGTATTTCCTCCCTTTTGAAAATCAAGCTTCTCGAAAAATCCAAAACAGTCACGGAGCGAATCTACGACGAATTCATATCGAAATGTGTCGCCGCTCCAATCACGCCAATTACGCAGGACGGAGAATGCGTTGTACCCACTTCGGTGCAGGCTCTTGTGCGTCGTGTCAGGCGAGCCCCGCCGTAAACCTCGCAGATCAAGGTCGTAATGGACACGGTATCCGCTCAATGCGTCCAGGATCTTTTTTCCAGGAAAAGTCCCCTCAATATCCAGGTCCATGAGGCGGCGCAGAACCGTCCGTGAGCCAAGTGGGATTGTGTTTCCCTTCCAGTTGACTGTGGCGTCTCCTGCTGCGCGCACAAATTGAGTTGAACCGGCGACTGAGAGTCGTTCTGCCGAATTTTCAGCAATGCCAGATCCCTGTGGATAAGGTTCAATTTCCCAATCAATGTCATCCACCGTGATGCCCAGACGAATTTTTTCGTCAGGAGGAGCATCAATATTTCTGAGATATTCACCCCCAAGTGATTCTTCAATTGCGGCGCCCAGACCCGAGGAGCCATGATCCACCGCGCGGCGAAGTATGTCGCCGACCATCAGTAGCGTGGTTTTCCCCGCACCATTGACGCCAACTACGACCGATATCCCTTGGGGGATGGTCCAGATTGTGTCTCTGTGTGCTCGGTAATTGGACGCTTTGATCGTGAAGCTCATGTTGTCTTTAACACCTGAATCGACGCTCCGTCAAGCGCTTGTCTCGCGGCCTTGTATAACAACAATGACAGCCAGAAGCATACTGAATTGCATCTGATGAAGCAATCAAGATGTGGCCCATGCTACTAGTCCCCATAATTCCAACTCCCTGTCACCGTTCGTGGTATTTCGTCCATACAGTCCACCCGCTCCGGAACCAACGACCACCCACAGTCGTTGGTCCTCCAATCATCAACTCGGCCGCCTGTCGCTCAGCGCCTGATCGTTTGACGACAAACCCATCGTGAGCGGCGTAAGCGCGTCGCGCAATCCGTGGCGCGTGTTCAACAGGCGTTGCGAGCGAATCGGGGCTAGGAAGGCCGATACGAAGCGTACTTCAGTACGCTGAGTGAGGCCGACCGACGCGCCGGTTCGCGCAGCAGCCTGTTGAGCATGCGCTCAAACAGACGCGCGTTTGGCCAAGTAGTCGATCAGATCGATCTTCGAGATGATGCCTACGGGACGCGTTCCATCCGTCACGATCGCCACGCGCGCATCGTTCAGCACGCCTTTGAGCAGCTCCACCTTCGTGTCGACCGTCACGGTCGCGTATTCACTTTCGATGATGCCTGCAATGCTCGACTCGAGGCTGCCTTTGCCTTCGACGAGGTGTCGCAACAAGTCGACTTCGTGCACGAGGCCGCTCAGTTGCCCGTTATCGACGACGGGGATCTGACTGATGCCGAACGCCTTCAACTTGCCGATCACCGTGCCTACGGTGTCTTTGGGGCTTGCCGAGACCACTTCGCCGTGCGTCTTGCCCGAGAGCAGATCACGCACGGTTCCGAGCGAATGTTCGTCATCGAGGAACCCGTTGTCGCGCATCCAGTTGTCGTTGAAAATCTTGCCCAGGTACTTTGATGCCGCGTCGGGTAGCAGCACCAAGATCTTTTCTTTGCGTCCGCTGGTTCGCGCATACTTGATGGCTCCGGCGACTGCGGCGCCACCCGATCCACCCGCGAAAAGCCCTTCGAGACGCACCAGATCGCGTGTCATCAGGAAGCATTCTTTGTCGTCGACACGGACCACTTCGTCGACGATCTTCAGGTTCATCGTGCTTGGGAAAAAGTCTTCGCCGATGCCTTCGACCTTGTAGCTGAAGGGTTTTGTTATCCGCCCAGTCTTTACGAAGTCGTAATAAAGCGAGCCTACGGGATCGATGCCGACGAGCCTGATCGAAGGCTTTTTCTCGCGCAGAAACTTCCCGGTGCCGCTGATGGTTCCGCCGGTGCCCATGCCTGCGACGAACACATCGAGATCATCACCGCACTGACCCCAGATCTCGGGACCCGTCGAGACGTAGTGCGCGCCCGGGTTCGACGGATTGTGGTACTGATTCGCGTAGAAGACGTTCGGAGTTTCGTCGGCGATACGCTTGGCGACTTGGTAGTAGCTGCGCGGATCATCGGGCTCGACGGCGGTCGGACAAACGACGACTTTGGCGCCATAGGCCCGTAGCGTATCGATCTTTTCTTGCGACATCTTGTCGGGCATGACGAACACGCACTTGTAGCCGCGGACGGCAGCGTTCATGGCGAGAGCGGCGCCGGTGTTGCCGCTGGTGGCCTCGACGATCGTGCCGCCGGGCTTGAGGCCGTTGGCTTCGGCATCGCGCAGCATGTTGTCGGCGACGCGGTCTTTGTGGCTACCGCCCGGGTTCAAGTATTCGCACTTGACATAGATCTCGCTCTCGAGCCCTTCGGTGACCTTGTTCAACTTGACGATCGGAGTGTTTCCAACGGCCTTCGTGATATCGCTGAGAGCGCCTCGCATCATGAGTTCGGTTTTAGACGGGACTTGGATTTGAGACAAGTACAAGTGACGGGGGTGGACGAGTCGGGGCGAGAAAAAGCTGAGGCCACAGCCGGGGGCGGGCATATCCGAGGGCCAAGTGCTGACGCATCAGGTCGCGGCGGTCGTCATCAGCCTCCAGAAGCTGACCGGTTAGCCTTTGAAGCGTGTCTGGTCACACCAAAAAGCTGATCGATCAGCCCACGGAGGTCGTGATCAGTTGCCAAAAGCTGATCGAATAGCTTTTGGAGGGCGCAAGAGCTTACCCAAGGCTGATCGGGTAGGGTCGTCCTCGCGATAGCCTCTTCTACGCGGGGAATCTTGGCTTCATTCATCTGGAACGCTTGGTTAAGCCTCTCCAAAAATCCCTTGCCTTCATGACCCGTACTTTTCTGCTATGCCGACCTGCGCGGCAATTCAGCTTCGCTGGGCTCTGTCTCGATGCGTGCTGGCGTTCGAGGAGCCAAGCACACGTACGTTCGACCGCTCATCGCTTGTCGTTGTCGAATGCTTTCGGCAATTTCTGCAATATCGTAGTGATACTGCTTGGCGATTGCATCGCGAATCGTGCGTACTTCGTCAATGATCGCGTCGGATTCTTTCATTGCATCATTCCTCCAACAATTCCATGGGTGTGCAGATGATGGGCGGTTCGATATGAAATATTCATTGGCTTGCTCTCCCCATCTGCCACATCGTTGCCGCCGCTGCCAACACTTTGTTGATTTCAGAGAGTCATGAATCTGTTTCTGTCACCGAAGAAGAGGCGAAAAGCGCGTTGAATCGCGCCCTTAAAACTCGCTGACCCCAACGCAAACCCTTTCCACACCGCCCGTTCGCAGCGTCAACATCGAGCCTGACGACTAACCGCCCTGCAAATACTTGCCCGTCCGCCTCCCCTCTGTTCACCTGCGCGCATGTCCCAGCGCCATCGTACGTTTCTCCAATCGCTGCTCGGTTTTCTCTTCGCGTTATCGATTCTCGGTTGTGCGCCGATAACGCTGGGCGGATTGCACGCGCTTAGGCCCTCGGCGGGCACGTTTGTCGTGTGTCGAGCCCCCTTGAAGGCGCCGCCGCAAACCA
>CAZETM010000005.1:0-51220 GCA_964514885.1 uncultured Polyangium sp.
CCAGTCTCGCCCATCGCACCCGTGGGCCCCATCGCACCAGTCGCGCCCGTCGCGCCCGTCGCACCGGTGGGCCCCATCGCACCAGTCGCACCGGTTGGGCCTACATCCCCCTTCGCACCCACGGGTCCGATAGGGCCGGTCGCACCTGGTAATCCCATAGGTCCCTGAAGACCCATGGGCCCCATCGGCCCATCCATGCCAGGCAAACCTTGGGGACCCGGGATCCCTTGTTCCCCCTGCGCACCCGCTGGGCCGTCGGGACCGGGTGGCCCCGCTTCCCCCTGTGGCCCCTCGGGTCCCGCATCGCCCTGCGGCCCGATCGGTCCGGTCGCACCCTGCGGACCGGTCGGTCCTGGAGGCCCCGGCGGACCTTCGCTCGCCCGCGTCTCATCCGAATCGGTCCCGCACGCAGCAAGCGAAAGGCCGAGCATTACGCACGTCAGCGAAGCCGTGATTACGTGCGAGTATCGCGACAGAGGAAGAAAAAACATCGTTGACTCCTGGTGATCCGGCACAGACTAAACCCGAATCCAACACACATACGAGTAAAATGAATGCGTCAGAATCCGAACACAACCTCGAGGAGAAGACAAATTTTCAGCTAAGTCAAGCATCCCGCAAGTGATCGTTGTAGGTAAAGACACCGTTGCGACGGATGGTTCGGCCGACGAAGATGCGACCAACGGGGCGCGTAAAGTTGCTCGGTGCTTGACCTGGCTGCATCCACCGTGATTTCATCGCCGAGACATGACATTATCGGCAAGCGTTTCATTGGACGCACAATCAACGGTCGACGGACCTTTCCGCTTGCTCGTGCTGCCTTTTCCTCCCGCTCACTTCACCGTTCGGTCATTTCGCGGCAGCGAAGAGCTTTCCGGACTGTATCGATTCGACGTGATGGTCACGTGTCCCGACATGGGCGATGGCGCCGTGGAGCACCTCGCACTCGGGCAGCGGGCGATTTTGCTCCTGCACGTGGGAAAAGCTCCGCGGGTTTTTCAGGGTATCATCGCTGCCGTACGACATGAAGGCGTGCGCTCGACGCATGGAGCTTCGCAATATCGTCTGCGTCTCGTGCCCCGATTATGGCTGCTCAAACGAAAACGAAGGTCGCGCATATTCCAAGAAATGCGCGTGCCCGATGTGGTCCACGCCGTATTGGCTGAATCACGCATCGCCGCACGGTTTCAATTGCGCCATACCTATCCGATACGTGAATATTGCACACAATACGAGGAAACGGATTACCGTTTCATCAAAAGGCTGGTGGCCGAATCGGGTATCTTTTTCCGATATGCGCAAGGGTCTGCGAAAGTCGCCGAGGCCATTGCAGCCGCGCTCGATACCGCACCTGGCGCTGCTGGCGCCGTTGCAATGGCAGCCTTGTCCAAACTCATTGGAGGGGAAAGCATGGTATTTGCCGACGACGCTTCCGCCTATCCGCCCATCGACGATGGAAGCCTGGTCGGAGCCGCGGCAGAAGCAATCGACTTGCCCACCAGCGCGTCGGGAAGCATTGGCGGCGTAAGCGTATCGGCCGCATTCGAAAGCCCCACGCTTTATTATTTGTCCACCCTCGGAGGCACTTCGGCATCGTTCGACAAGGTGACGCGTTTCGAGCCCGAAGGGCGCATACGCACGAATACCGCGACGTACCGCGAATACGATCCTACGCGGCCCATGGCCATGCTCACCACCAGCGCGCGACACGAAGACGAATCCGCATTCGCCAATGCGAACATTTCCTTGTCCGCCAATGGAGGCATACAAACAAACGCTTCCTTGAACGTCGCTGCCCTTGCCAAGGGCAGCCTCGACAAACTCGTAGAATCCCCCGAGCTGGAATATTTCGAGCACCACGCGCCATTTCTATTTCCAAAATGGCGGTACGCCGAGCAAGAGCCTGAGCTCATCATCCGCCAAAAGCGTCACGACGCGCGCATTGCCCGTGGCGAAAGTTTTTCCCCAGCGCTTGCATGCGGGCATCGGTTTCTGCTCGAAGACCATCCCGCCCACCACCACAATCGCGCATACGCGGTCACGAGCGTATTGCACGAAGGATGGACGACTCCGCCCGCCAATCAACGCGAAACCTATCGCAATCGATTTTCGTGCGTCCCTGCGAATGTCGTGGCATGCCTGCCACGGCCCGAAAGCCGCAGCGTGCTAGTTGCCCTGACTGCCACCGCCGTCGGACCTGGTAACGAAGAAATTCACACCGAGCCGATGGGGCAAATTAAGGTGCAATTTCATTGGGATCGCGACGGAAAAAATGACGACCGAAGCTCGTGTTGGATTCGCACGATGCACGCTTGGGGCGGCGCAGGATTCGGCACGCAATTCATTCCTCGCGTCGGTATGGAAGTCGTCGTCACGTTCGAGGGTGGCGACCCAGACAAACCCATGGTCCTCGGATGCCTCTACAATGGAACGCATCCGCCGTCCTTCCGACTGCCCGAAGACAAAACCCGAAGCGGCATTCGTACGCATTCGTCTCCAGGCGGAGGAGGTTACAACGAGCTTTCTTTTGAAGACCGCAAAGGCGAAGAGCAAGTATATGTACGCGCCGAACGCGACCTCGACGAAGAGGTTTTACGCGACCATACTCTTGCAGTCGAGCGCGATGAATCGATTCGTATCGGTGGCAGCCGCAAAGACGAAGTCGTGGGCAATGCTCAGTTGCACGTGCGCGGAAGCCTCGAAGAAGACGTAGTCGGGAGCCATGCAACGACCGTCACGGGCAATCGCATGTCGGCAACGCGCGGTGATGAAGACGTGCGTGTTTCCGGATCTCTCTCGACACGCGTGGATGGTCGCGAACGGCATGACGTGGCACAAAATGCGGATCTCGTTTATGGCGATGATTTAACCATTAAAGTCCGTGGCAACGAAACCACGCTCGTGGGGCGACATGATGCCGAACGATCGTATCTCGTGCACACGTTTGGCGTGTCCAAGCTGTCGAGCACGGGCGCGATGGAAATCGCCTCCGATAAGGAAATCATTCTTCGATGCGGAGCGAGCACCTTGCGTATCACAGCGGGTGGGATTGAATTGGACGCTTCATCGTTGACCATCAAAGGCGGCACGAGCAAAGTGTCGGTGACGAACGATGGTCTCAAGTTGAAATCGGAAAAGGCGCGTGCCGAACTCGTCGGGGACACGGTATTGCTCAAGACCGAGCAAGGCGCGTCCATTGCAATGGGCAAAGAGGTGAAGGTGGACGGCGCGCAGATTCTGTTGAATTCGCCAGAAAAAGCGAAAGACGACCCGCCGCCGGAACCTCCGCCGAAATCAAAAATTGAGCTTGTCGATCAAGACGGTCAACCTTTGGCCCACCAGCGATACCTTTTGGTCCTGCACGATGGCTCGGAGCAAAGCGGCATTCTCGATGCCGATGGCAAGGTCGAAATCGACGTGGATGCCGCTGGCAAGATTTACTTCCCCGACCTCGATAAAGTGCAGGAGGCTTGACCATGAGCGGCGACTACAAGCCTTACATCGTTCGCCAGGGTGATTACCTGGGCAAACTTGCCTATCTCCATGGTTTCGACGCTGACGAAGTTTGGAATCACGAACGTAATGCAGAATTACGGGACTTGGGACGATCCCCGAACATTCTCGCGCCTGGGGACATTCTCTATTTGCCGGTGAAGCCGAAGGAAGGTTTGTCATTCACGTCGGGCACGTCGAATCGTTATCGAGCGACGGTGCCCAAAGTCAAGGTGTCGCTCGTTTTCAAGGACGATAGCCGGGTTCTTGCGGACGAACCTTATGAAGTGTTTGGCCTGGGCAGCGAGGGTTTGGCCGGACGGACCACCGAGCGAAAAACGGATGGGGACGGACGAATCGAGCTGGAATTGCCAGTGACGACGCGCGAAGTATCGATTGTATTTCCGCGGCAAAACGTTTCTTACGAAGTACGCGTCGGCGACATGGATCCGGAAAATGAGCTCAGCGGCATCAAGAAGCGCCTCGCGAATTTGGGATTTTTGGTGCGTGAGCAAGACGGCGATGCTGAAGACGATCAGTTGTCGGGCGCCATTTTGGCCTTCCAAAAGAAGCGCGGATTGCCAGCGACGGGCGCGCTGGACGATGCGACGAAAAAGGCATTGAAAGACGAACACGGGCTTTAGAATGAAAACGCAATCCATCCCTAAAGACGCCGTCCAGTATACATGGACCACGCGGGACCACCTGGTGGCGCAGATGTGGCCCAAGCACCTCGTAGAAGGCGCCAAGAACGAGGACCGCTACGTTACGCCTTACCGCATTTTGCCATCGTCATTGGCTGATTGCAAGAAATGGAACGCGGGAGACAGCGTCAAGTTTCCGCTCACGAAAACGAACGAGCTATGGTGCGTAAAACCATATTTTATCGACGGGTTCGAATGGGTTGAAGTGCCTGCGGCGGTCACGGGGTACAAAACGATTGGTGACTTATGTGCGAAGCTGCACGCGTTTAATCCGAATCGGTTTGTCGCGAAGTATTATGACTTTTCCAAAAAAAGTGACAAGGCCAAAGCCGAGGTGGCGCAGCTTCTCTTCGAATACTGGAAGAATAGTACGTATCGGCATGCTGCGATTCAAGCGGGATTCGATTTTGGCAATCCGCACTATCTAAGCAAAGCCACCGACCAAGGAGGGCAGAAGTTGCGTTGGGTTTTGGCGAAAAAGCCGGAACCCGTAAAAGCCCCGGTTGCCCCGGGGAGTCAGATTCTACAAGCGCAGGATCCCTTTCTCGATGCGCTCGCAGCCGATGTCACGGAGATGCGGATGAAGGCCGCGCGGATTACGGAGTTGCTCAAGACCTCCGAGCGGATCATGCGGGATCGATTGACGCTCGCGCAACGTTTTACCGCCCTGAGCACGCTCGTGGAGGTGTGTGCGAATGCGCATTCCGAGGCGAATCCTGAAGCTGTGGCCATGTCCGGTACGGCCCGATCACTCGAGAAGAAAGCATTGGCGTCGTTGCGCAACAAACCGATTGCGGAGCTATTGAGCGAGAGCAATTTGCCGTCGAATCTGCGAGACGCGCTGCGGATGAGCTTTGGACACTCCGACGACATTGCGGCGGAAATCAAACGCCTTGGGTTGGCGTTGGTGGAGAAACTCACCGCCGATGCGGATTTTGCCGCGCGCTGTGGGACGTGGGGCAAGCTTGCGCTCAAAAAAGGTTTGGCGGGTACACCAGCATTTCGCGCGCGGTACGACAAACTCACGGTAGCGCTCGTGGAAGTGCTGGCAGCGCTTCAGGAAGTGCATACGTCGACTGGATTCGAAGACAAATTGCTGGAGATTTTGGAGCACGTACCAGATGCACCGATCACCGATGACAATGCCATTGAAAAGATTGGCAAACGCTCGGCGCTCGATGTGGTCTTGGCATTGGGCGGCCCTGCGATTTCTCTCATGACCACGAGCGTTGGCAATACGCCCGGCCCGCCCAGTCTGTACATTGCGGTGGTGCAATTGCGAGCGGCCAAGAAGATTGCGGACGCCATCGCGGCCGCGGGACATGGATCGACGGCGGCGTGCGCGAAGCTGCTGGACGAATTGATGGGGCAACTGCGCCGTGCATTGCCGAATAACAAGGCTCTGGCAGACAAGCTCGAAGACGCTATACGACGTAACAACCAGAATGCGCTGCTCGACATGAAGAGCCAAGTGCTCGATGAAGTCGGGGGGAATTACCAGGCAACGCGTGGGTGGAAGCTCGGTATCGTCGCGCTGCAAGTAATCGCAATGGCCATGTCCGTCGTCGCAATGCATCGCAAGGACACCATTGAATTTGCTGACGTCCTCGGAGTGGTAGGTTCGGGCGCGACCATGATCGTGCCCATCATCGATGTCACTTTTACGAAATTTGCCGAACGAGCTGCCGGATCCCTGTCAAAAGTGAGTAAGGGTCTAGGCGCATTTTCGGCTTTCATTGGCGTCATTCTGGCGACCATGCAATTGGGCGAGGCTGACAAGAACAAGGACTCGGTGGCGCTTTTTGTTGCCGGTACGTCACTCTTGGGCAACTTCTGCCTCATGATCGGCAGCGTCGCGTGGTACGGGGTGACCATTCCGGGATTGAATGTCGCCGGCCTCGTGCTCATTGCCACGAGTACCACGGTGTCGCTCGTGGTCGTGGCGCTCGACGAAAATGTCCCCAAAACGACGAAATTGGCCAAAGCCATTCTAGCGAGCATCAAATCGCACCCGATGATCGACTTGTTGCGTGACGAGCCGGAATTCCGCAGCCTCATGGCCAAGCTCGATCAGCAAATCGACGAGGTCTTTCTGCCAACTCCGCAATACAATATGTTTGTCGTGGACCGTTTGCGGGCCGTCGGGTTCAAGCAATCGGAAATAGGGGCCGTCGTCGAGCAGACCGGAGCCCCTATTTTGCCTGGTTAGCCGTTCTCAGGAATTTCTTCCCTTTTGACGTCAGGCCCGTCAATGATGCTTCGATGAACCTGAGGAGGTTTGGCGCGGTCGAACCAGGCCACACGATCCTTCAGGGAAAGAAAGATACGAATGCCGAAAGAGACGATGGCCACCCAAAGCGTAAACTTCATTGCTTGCTCGGTGTAGTCCTCGACAATGGCAGTTACTCCGCTCGCCGTGTATAGAAAAAAGACAAAACCCAGATACCAATGGAGTTTTCCAGCGCGCGTGGATACCTCGTCGAGCAATTCTTCAGTAGCAATGATCATGGTCTTTTCGGGCGCGGGACGAATGACGAGACGCTTGTGCGCGGTTAGATTCGCTGCGCGGTAATCGCCCGGAGCCATTTCCGTCACGGTTTCTTCAACGAGCATCCCCTGAATGATGGCGTGATCACCGTCCTTCAGATTTGCCTTACGAAACCTCAGCCAGCAATTCGCTTCTAGATCAAACCGCCATAACGATTCATCCGCGCTGGTACGCAATTCGACCGTATTGTCGGGCTCGATATCGATACGGGTTTCCCACGTGGGCACGACGATCGAAAAAGGCCGCGCCGTTACTTTGCGACCCGCTTCGTGCCAATACAAGTTACCACGAACATAATTCCCCAATTCGCGTATCTTGACGCGCACAGGCGACTTCCCGTCGGGGCTCGACACAATGCCCACCACCGTGACGAACTGCCCAGGCGCCGGCTTCTCCTTCGGCGGATGCGCGAAATACCACCGCGTCGGAACGACAAGCTTGCCCACCCGGTAGGCATTTTTGAAAAAATCGTACGAAATCAAAACAAGACAAACACTCAGGGCAATGGCCCAATAATACAGATCGTTCGGGCCTGTGAATGCGCTCAATGGTCTCGTGGACCAAAATTCCTCGTACACGAACGCTCTCTTGCCATCGTTCCCCGTCGAAAGCAACAAATTCGCACGATCGCCACTCTTTCCGACCGCCGCAGCTTGTGTTATGCTGCCCCGCTATGGGCAATCCAGCCGCCAAACAGGGCGACAAAGTCAGCGGAATCGACACGCACATCATCATGGTTCCTTCGCCCGGCGGCCCCGTTCCCACGCCGACGCCCACGCCGTTTGTCGGGACCATCTCGGGTGAACTGGCGAGCAGCATCTACGTCGATAACGTCCCCGCCGCGACCAAAGGCAGCACGGCCGACAATATGCCCGCGCACGTGCCTGCCGGCGGGCCATTTCAAAAGCCACCCACAAACAAAGCCACGGTCCAAGAAGGCAGCACGACGGTGTTCATTGAAGACAAACCCGCCGCGAGAATGGGCGATCCAGCCATGACCTGTAATGACCCGGCCGACGCGCCGAATGGTACGGTCATTGCCTCGAGCACGGTTTTTATCGGCGGATGAGCTTTGCGTAATGGGCGCTGTACGCCGCGTGCCACGTCGCTTGCGCTTTCGGGTCGCTACTCACGATGCGCTGATAATGCTGGTCCAGCTCCACCTTCTGTGGCGCCGTGATCCCATATCGCCCGAGAATCGCCATTGCGTGAACCGGATACGTCGCAATCTCGACCGTAAGTGCCGCGTGCTGTTCGAGCGACAAAGCGGACTTCCTTTCCGCGGATTTTTCCGCAGGTTTTTCCGCAGCGGCAAACGGCGTCGCCGGACCGCGTGGAATGTCGACCGTTAGCGATGTTCCACTCAGCTCGGCAGGCGCCCGGATTACCTGAGGTTTTTTCGGAACAACCTTTTGTTCTGAATCGAGCGCGGGCTCTTTGGAACCAGCAAACGGCATCGCCGGACCGCGCGGGACATTGACTGCCAGCGATGTCCCCGCAAGCTCGGCAGGCGCGCGCTTGACTTTTGGTTTGTCCGGTACAGCGGGTTTGTCGGCTGCCTTCGCCGACGTGTTCGACACCGCGAAGGGAGTTGTCGGGCCGCGAGGAATATCGAGCGTCAACGACGTTCCCGACAATGCCTCACGCGGAGCACTCGCAATGGCAGGCTCGGCCGAAACCTGCGGCTCAACGGGCATTTCCGCTGCGGGCACGAACGGCAGAGAAGGCTCGCTGGATACCGAAAAAACCAGCCGAGTCGCCACGAGTTCCGCTGGCGCCGCAACTGGTTTTACTGGTACATCCAATGCAGCGGACGGGATAGGCTCCTCGCGAAGAAGCTCGGAACGAGGCCTCCAGCGCGGAATGGGATTCACCGGGGGAGATGTCAGCGGCGCTCGCGCGGAATTCACGACGGGACGCGCAGCAGGCGAAGACACGAGCCTCGAAGCCGATATTTGCAAGGACGAACCGTCGTACGGTTTTTTATCACGGGCGGCTTTTTCCGCACGTTTGCGTAAAGAATCATCCAATTCGAAGCGCCGGCTCCACACACGTGACAAGCGCGCGAGGTCTGGCAAAGACAAACCTAATCCAACCAGCCAATCCGCGGGCGCGCGCTCCGCCGAATACGCACCAAGAAACCGAACCCACGAGTCGACATCCTCATCGAGTGGAAAAACCTTGCGCGCCAGGCGGTCTTCAGCGCTTGCCAATTCTGCTTGGTAATCAGCCACGAGCCGTCCGCGCTCGCTCGGGTCCACCAGACGCATCTTGAAGGTTACATCGGCAGCGCGATACTTCGACGCCTCGAGCCCCTCGATGGCGAGCACTTCCTCAATGGGAAAACCTTCCGCACGCGCAGCAGCGATCGCCGCGAGCTGCATCAATGGCACACCCTCGAAAAATAATGCCGGCGGCGGGGCATCATCGCGCTCGGGTGCGCTCGCTGTGTGCATGCCCGAGCTTTGCACGAACTGGACCGAAATTGCAAGCGAGTCGCAACTGTAGCGGGCATACAGCACATTTCACACGCCTCTCCGACGCGGACGTTACATGACCGTTCACTTCTAGGTCTGAATCTTGTTATGATCGGATCGAGCGGCCGTAGCGGACGGCCTTCGATATCAATCCGCGCGGGCAGTGAGGAACCATGACCATCGCACGCTCCATGGGCGGTAATTTTCTGCGCGGCACGACCCACTGCGGACGTGTCGTGATGTTAGCGTTGCTCTTGTCGTCCGCGGCGCAAGGCTGCGGCAATGACTCGGGCGGAAAGGGCAACCAAAGCACGACGGGGGGCACACGCAATGCCACCTGCGAAATCGGCAAGAGTTCGGGCGAGGTAAAAGCGCCGGAATATAAAATGACGCTCCCGGGACAAACGAGCTGGTATGCCTCGCCCATTGTACGTGACCTCGATGGCGACGGGCAACGAGAATTGATTGCCGCATATTATTCGGTCTTCGTCTACGATTCGTCAGGCGCGCTCCTTGCGGAGGCAGACGGCGGGAACGGGCGCGTGTATGCACCGCACGTCGTCGCGGATCTCGAAAACGACGGCATCATGGATATCGTCTACGGGAGCGACCACGAAGTGTGGGCCTATGAATGGAAGAACAAGCAGCTTTCGGTGAAAACGGGTTGGCCTGCAAGCACGACGACGGGGAACAATCCGCCCGAAGTTCGCGGAATGGCCGCCGGCGATCTCGACGGCGACGGTACACTGGAGATTGTCGTGACAACCACGCAAACCGTGAGCGCCGCCGACGGTGGGGCGCAAGTATTCGCCTTTGGCGCCAATGGTCAACTGCACCAACCGGCGGGCATTGGGTTTACCGCCTGGCCACGATACAATAGTGCCGCGGGACCAGGGAACGACGCCGACCGCAATGGCATGGGCCACGAAGGATATGGCTGCTACGGCCTCAATGTGGCCATCGGCAATATCGACGACGACCCACAACTCGAGATTTTGGCCACCTACGACAATCATCATATTCAAGCATTCGACCATGACGGCGTGGCAATCAATGCCTCACCATGGTTCACCAATCGAGCCAACGAATGGTCGGGCCAGCGTTTGACATGGGGCCAATTCATTCGCTGGGCCGATCCGACGGTCGAGGAAAACCATTACAACTTGCAAACGGGCGAATGGCCGCATCCGAGCTTCGCAGAATGGTTGCAATGGACGGCGTCACCGCCGAACGTGGTAGATATCGATGGTGACGGTAAAAATGAAGTGCTCGGGCTCCCCAATGTCGAGAAAAACGAGCCATATGAAACGCAAGCTTATGCCATCATGGTGCTCGAAGGCGCCCATGGCGACGGCAGTCGGTCGGCCAAACGCAAAGCAGGATGGGAGACGCTTCCCCGCGGCGGAAAACCTCTTCTCGTAGACGGCTATTATCCGCCGGGCGGCGTTCCTGCGGCCACCACGGTGGACATCCAGAGCGACAAAAAGCCCGAAATCGTGGCTCCGTTCAATGATGGATTCATTCGGGCATTCGGTGCGGACGCCAAAGAAATCTGGCGCCATGATTACACGCACGGCAAAGCTATCCTGTACGCGACCGAAGTCACGGTGGCCGACCTGAATCAAGACGGTTCACCAGAATTGGTGTTCGCAACGTACGGCGACCCGAACGTGCTCGATTCAGGATACCTCGTCATTTTGGGCGCCGATGGTACGGTTCTTCATGACGTACCATTGCAGAACGCCGGCATGCAGAATGGTAATGGCAACGGTGCGCCTGCCGCGCCCGCCATTGGAGATCTCGATGGCGATGGACAAGTCGAAATCTTCGTGCAGACCTTCGAACATGGTCTCGACGTGTATTCCGTGCCGGGATCGGCTGAAAATTGTTTGATGTGGCCGACGGCGCGAGGTGGCCCGTTGCGCATGGGCCAGCCGAATGGGATGTGACGGCGAGAATCTGCTCTATTGCAGACTCAACGCCGCGTTAATGCATCGCCGTAAACATCCGGATCGAATCCGGCTACGAGCGTTTTTCCCACTCGAATGAGCGGCGCTCGAATATTGCCCGTAGGACCGACGAGCAGCGCCAACACGTCTTCGTCCGACGGCTTTTTACGCATATCGATTTCCTGTCGCTTTTTCCCTTTCGTGGCTACGACACGATCGACTTGCCGCGCCATTGCCAAGGCTGCGTCCCGGTCGAGTTTGTCTTTGTTGGCGTCCGCAGTCTGAACGACGTCCACGTTTTCTTGCGCAAGAAACTCTCGCGCTTTGGTGCACGTGGTTCACCCACGACGGTGATAGTACCAGTCCGCTTTCTTACTCATGATTGGGCTCCTCGAAAAGTTGTCCGCCGCGAGTATCGCGGTTTTTCTCGGAACGTCAAGTGCGTCGTAACAACTCTTGCGCATTCGTTGCGCCAGGTCCTGGATCTTCGCTGTTGCTTCGCATCGAGACATGCGCCTATAGTGATCGCTTGGGTCTTGAGTGATCGTATGAACGCACCTGTGGAAAGGGCATCCGTCACGTCGATCGTCCCGGAATTTCGCCGGCAACTGACGCTGTTCGACGTTTTGTGCATCGGAGTCAACGCGACCGTTGGCTCCGGCGTGTTCGCGCTGCCTGACGACATGCACCGCGCGATGGGCGGCTACTCGCCATTTGCGTTCCTGCTTTGTGCACTGATGCTCATGCCCGTGGCGCTCTGCTTCGCCGAGCTATCGGGACGGCATGTAGAAACAGGTGGCACGTATCTTTATGCTCGCAATGCGTTTGGTAACAACATTGGGTTTGTCGTCGGTTGGTTCTGCTGGGCCAATACGTTCGTGAGTTGGGCGGCAAATGCCACGCTCTTCGTCGAGCTCGCGGGAATGCCTTCGTCCATTGCCTCGTCGGCGTGTTCCGCGGCCCTGGTCATCGCGCTGGGCATTATCAATTATTTCGGCGTCAAGCTTGGAGCACGCATCGTCAACATCATGGTCATCGGCAAGGTCGGTGCCATTCTGTGTTTTCTCTTCGTCGCGATTGCAGCATTCGATCCATCACGCCTCGGCGGAGCACTTCCGCACGGTGCGCTCGGGGTCGGGCAAGGGATCTACTTGGCATTGTTTCCCTTGCAAGGATTCGAAGTTGCGCCCATTGCCGCGGGTGAAACGAAAAACCCCAAACGCAATGTACCGCTCGGTACGATGGGCGCATTGCTTCTTTCCGCGCTGCTTTTCGTCGTCGTCCAATCGGTCCTCGTCGGCGTATACCCGCGCATTGGAGCAGAATCGGGCCAGCCGCTCGTCGATGCCGCACGATATTTGGGTCCGGTGATTGGGCTTGTCGTCATCATCGGCAGCCTCGTATCGGTCGGTGGTTTTACCGCCGGCAGTGCGCTCGGATCACCGCGATATGCGCAGGCCATTGCAGCTCATGGCCTCATGCCTCGCGCGCTCGCCCGGGTGCATGACCGCTGGGGCACGCCGCACATTGCAATTGCCTGGACGACAGTTCTCACCGCCATTCTCGCGTTATTTTTCGATTACCGACGGCTCGTGGGGATGTCCAACATCACCGTCGTCATTCAATATTTTTTCACCTGCGTGGCAGTCCCCGTTTTGCGCAGAAAAGACGGCGAATCGGCAGGCTTTCGAGTACCGGGCGGGAAAATCATTCCCGTCGTCGGTGCCGTCGGCTCGATCGCGCTTTTGACCGGCGCGGACAAACCAGAATTCATTTTTGCAGCGGCAACTTTGGTGCTCGGAATTTTGGTCGCTTTCGGCACGAAGCGGACAGAAAAAACATCCGAACCGTGACTTCTCCCCTCACCTCTTGACAACCATTCCTCCTGCTGCTCGGATTCATATCATGCGCCCCCGTACTTCACCTTCCTTCTATCGAAACAGCTTGATTTTAACCAGCGCAGCGGTGACGGTCACGTTCGCATTCGCGGCGTGCGGCACCGGTCCTGCGGTCGTGACGAATGCGGACGACGCGCTAGGAATTCGTCCGGCGACATCGGCGTCGACATTGCCTGCGGCATCCGCATCGGCGGCAGCTCCGATAACGTCGGCATCGGCAAAACCGCTGCTGGTTGCCGCACCCGGGCCGCGCGAGCTTCCACCATTTTCATGCGCGCCCGAGCGCCAACTCGATATTTTGGGCGCCACGTTTTGCGTGATCCCCGACGCACGTAATTGGCACGATGCGGAAGCGGTTTGTCAAGACCATGGCGGACATCTCGCAGTGGTGAGAAACGCGTCGTTTTCGAATGCGCTGCGCACCGCAGCAATATCGGCAACCGGTGTCGATCGATTTTGGATCGGCTTGGCCGAGCCGTCGGAAGGGCGCTGGCTATGGTCAAATGGTACGCCCGCGAAATTCTTTGCGTGGGGAAGCGGCGAACCGAACAACTTCGGCGGGCGGGGTGAGGATTGCGGTGATTGGGAGACGCTCAGCGGACGCTGGAATGATGCAAACTGCTTCACGACCATGCATTTCATGTGCGAAGGGAAAACACCTCCGCGTGGGAGCCGCACCAAACCGATTGCATGCACGGGAAAGCGATTCACGGTTGGCCAAAGCGATTATTGCTTGCAAGGACCCGCGACGTGGGGCGATGCGCAAAAGCAATGCGTGAAAGATGGCGGCGAACTCGCGATGATGGATTCCGCAGAAGAAAACGCCGCGCTCTTCCGTGCGCTCGGTGCGAAAGTGCCCGCTGGAAATCTATGGGTTGGGCTCACGGACGAAGCCGTGGAAGGGCAATTCCAATGGGTTTCCGGGGATCCTGTCGAGGCTGTCTTATGGCGCCCCGGAGAGCCCAACAATTCGGGCGGCAATGAAGACTGCACGGAATGGATCCCCTCCGACGGTTTATGGAATGACGTCGAATGCAGGACGAATCTCCCGAGCTTGTGCGAAAGGCCTGCTACTACGATTGCGAAATAGCAGCCCCGCCAGATTCGCACGTTTTCATTTGCTCGGCCTCGACGACATGACGTAACACGTCGGCAAATTGTCCGGCAATGGCACGTCGATGAAATCGCTCGATATCGCGGGGCATTGCCGGGCCGATTGCTTCTCCACGCTCGAATGCTTGCACGTAACGCGATATGGCTTCGGCAATGGCGGGCGGGTCACGTGGATTGACCACTGTACCAAGATTGTGTCTTTCAATGAGACGGCTAATGGCTCCGCGTGGGGCCAGTGCCAAAAGCGGCCGGCGAAGATGCATGATCTCGAATATCTTGGCCGGATACATCGATTCGGCACCGGGTATTTCATCGAGAATCAGCAGCGCCAAGTGGCTCTGTGCGAGCATTCGTAATGCCTGCTCGCGCGGAACGTAGCCCACACGCTGCACGCAGGGCATAGGCTCTTCGTCGAACGTACGCTGCTCCGTGGGCACGATCCGCCCGACGAAACGCACATCGAGCCGCGACAATATCGCCGGATCGCGCTCTTGCAAAATGCGCAATGCCGCCAAAAAGCTCATCGGCGAAGTATGCCGGAACGTCGTACCTGCGTAGGTCAGGATTAGCTTTTGTCCCGGCGTAAAACGTGGCGGAGGCGCCTCATTCGCGACCGATGCAAAATCGTCCGGATCATATCCATTGGTAATGGTCACGATTCGGGCTGGGTCCAAAAGCGGGTTGCGCCTGATGAGATTCTGGCGAAATTCTTCGGTGGCCGTAACGACCATGGCCGCTCGGCGCACGAGCGTAGGCTCCAATTGATCGATGACGCTGCTTTTGAACATGCCACCATGCATTTCGTACGTCGCGGCCATGCGCCATTCATCTCGGTAATCCAAGACAAACGGAACGCGCGAAAGCGGCCCGAGTAAAAATGGTGAAAATGGTGGCGCGCTGATCAGCGCGACATCGACTCGAGATGTGAGCTTGCGGATTTCAGGCGCTGCCGTGGGCAACCATAATAGTTGCGGATCGGGAACGAAAAATTGGCTGGCCAAACGCACCACTGCTCGACGCGCGGCGCTCGGTTTCGCTGCGTCCTGCCAAACCTTTGCTTTGGTCTTGTAGCTTGGCTCCAACGTCCGAGTGCGAACGATCTCGACATCGTCGGGTATGTCCCGGAGCAGCGCTTCGTCTTCGACCGGAACGGACGGGTTTTTCGCGGTCAGGACGGTGGGGTTGATGCCGAAATCGGGCAAGTATTTGACCAGCTTCGAAACTCGTTGAACACCCACACCACCTGCTGGTGGAAAAGCGTACGATACGATGAGCAGCCTCACGACGGAATCCCCCTTTCCGAGCCCTGGCGCCCAGCAACGATTGCACAAGAGCGGAGGCGAGGCAAATCCAGAACAAATTCAGTTCATTACCGTCCGGGTCAGCACATTGCCCTTTTTTTCGGAGCCGATTTGAATTACAACACCGCCCGCCGTGGACCTTCTCTACTTCGCCCTGCTCTGCTCGGTACTCATCTTCGTGCACGAGCTGGGACATTTTGTGTGGGCCAAGATTTTCGGCGTGAAAGTTCTCACGTTCTCGATTGGCTTTGGCCCCAAGGTGTTTCGGTTCCGCGGGCGTGAGACCGAATATTGCGTGGGACTGCTTCCGCTGGGCGGCTTCGTCAAGATGCTCGAGGAGAACCGGCAGGAGCCCGTGTTACCCGAGGATCGCGCGCGCACATTCGAATCGCAGGCGTTATGGAAGCGCGTCATCATCGTGATGGCGGGGCCTGCGATGAACGTGCTTTTCCCGGTCCTGCTTTATTTCTCGGTATTTGTTGGGGAAACACGATTCACTCCGCCCACCGTGGGATTCGTTTTACCGGGCCATCCTGCCGAAGGCAAACTTCTGCCGGGCGACCGAGTGCTTGCGGTGGACGGCGAGCATATTTCGACATTTGCGGAGCTTGCGCGAATCATTGGGGAAAACCCAGGCAAAGAGCTGCGCATGACGGTTTTTCGCAATACCGAGCACGTCGAAGTGAATGTGGTGCCCGAGGAAAAAATCATCCACAAACCGCTCGATATCGTCGACAAGGTGGGTGAAATTGGCATCAAACCCAATCGCCCCGCGGCCGTCGTGGGAATATCGCGCCCCGATTCGCCTGCATATCGAGCAGGTTTACGCACATTCGATTTGGTGACGGAAGTTCGCGGTCGCCCCGTCAAGACCTTCGCGGACCTCGATGCGTCGCTTTTCGACAACCACGGTGAAACGGTACCGGTTACGTATTTGCGCCCCGTCAAAGTGCCCAGAGCGCTCGGGGGGCTGGCGGATATGGCCGTGTACGAATCCGGCGTGGCCGCATTGACTCCCGAAGCAACACCGGGCGATTTGTCCACCCGCACGGGGCTCGAGCCTGCCGACCTGTATTTATTCGACGTCACCGAGGGTTCGGCGGAATGGAACGCCGATATGCGCCCTGGCGATCGAATCGTCGAAGTGGATCAGACCGAAGTGACCGCGTGGTCCACATTTTTGGAAAAACTATTTTCGGCACCAGATCGCCCGCATGTCGTCACTTGGCTACGTAATGGTCAGAAGAAGAGTGGAACGATTCTTTTGCGGCGCGAGGATTGGATTGACGAATACGGTCAGACAAGCCCACGATATTTCGTGCGCGCAGCAAATTGGTCTCCTGTCGTTCCGGAGCCTGTAGTCGAGCATGCGTCGCTACTGTCGTTTGCGCTGAAGAGCGCGCTTGCGGAAACCTACGACGTGATTCGGTTCATCGTGGTGGGGATTGTGCGCATTGCCGAAGGAAAAGTGAGCATTTCGACGCTCGGCGGACCCATTACGGTTTATGACCTCGTGGGCGAAGAGGGATCGAAAGGCGCATCCTATTTCGTTTGGGCCATGGCCGTCATTTCCATAAATCTCGGCCTGGTCAACCTGCTGCCGATTCCCGTTCTGGATGGCGGACATCTCTTGTTTTTCTTGTTCGAGGCCGTATCGCGGCGACCTCTGCCGCTGCGAGTGCGTGAAATCGCTAGCCTCGTGGGGCTATGTGTGCTCTTTGCATTAATGGGCGTCGCCTTCAAAAACGACGTCGAACGACGGTGGGATGTGATTCAAGGTCAAGTGCGGGAGCTCATCGATGGCTAATGCAAGGCAAATCGCGGCACGTGTGATCACGCGGGTGTGGAGCACGGATGCGTTCGCCGCTGCTGTGCTCGACGCTGAGCTTGGTCGAATTCCGGATATCGACCCGCGAGACGCAGGGCTCACCACCGAACTCGTGTATGGCGTGCTCCGGACCCAACAAGCGCTCGAAACGCGCCTGCAATCGCTGACCAAAACAGGAAGAATCGATTTAGCGGAAGCCGCCCGAGCGCATCTACTGATCGGTGCATATTCGATTTGCTTTTTGGATCGAATCCCTGCATTCGCGGCGGTCAATGAAGCTGCGACGGCGATCGCTACCGAAGGGGATTCGCGCGCGACGTCGTTTGCCAATGCGATCTTGCGCAAGCTCGCGAGCGAAATCGAGGTGCAGGGGCGGCCTTCGTTACCGGAGGCAGCAGCGGCATCGGCTCCAGGATGGCTGCGCGGTGCATTGCGACGTACGCTCGGACGGCGCGAAGCCGAAGCATATCTTTCCGCTGGCCCAGTGCCTCCTCCCATTGGTTTGTCGCTGCGGTCCGGCGAAGATCGTGCCACCTGGATTGCCGAATTGCAAAAGGTTTTACCAACTGGAACATTCGAGGAAGGAAAAGCATCTCCTCGAGCGATTCTCGTGCGTGGAGCGGGTGACGTGCGGCGTTTGCCCGGTGCGGGAACTGCGTGGATCATACAAGAAGAAGGAGCGCAAATCGTTGCGCTTGCGCTTGGAGCGATGCCGGGTGATCGAGTGCTCGACGCGTGTTCGGGGCGCGGAAACAAAACGTGGCTATTGGCCGACGCCGTGGGAAAAACAGGTACCGTGGACGCTGCGGATCTGTACCCAAACAAGCTAGAACGATTGCGGTCTTCTTCGTTCGGCGATGCCGTGCATGATACGTTCGCCATCGATTGGTCGGTTGACAATCAATCGTCGGACGCGCCACCTCGTGATTACGATCGCGTGCTCGTGGACGCCCCTTGTTCGGGCATTGGAACTTTACGACGAAGACCCGAGATTGCTTTGCACCGCACTATCGACGATATCAAGCGACTAGCGGACCTGCAGACGGTCATCGTTCGCAATGCGGCGAAGCACGTAAAAGCCGGCGGGCGGCTTGTTTTTGCCGTATGCAGCGTATTGCGCGAAGAAGCGGAAAACGTCGTAGAGCAGCTCGTTCAGCAGCCAATGGGCAGCGAAATAGCGCTTTTACCGGCGCCCTTCGATTCCAGCGTGCTTCAGCCGCTCATGCCGGAGGGTGCGACATCAATGCGCCTTTTGCCGCACGTGCAAGGCACCGACGGATATTTCATAGCGAGCTTCGAGGTACGGCGATGACGAGTGGCGCAGAAAGGACATTCGGGATATGACGACCACGTACGACTTCGATCTGTTCACGATTGGTGCGGGCTCGGGAGGCGTCGCTGGCAGCCGCCGCGCAGCCTCGTACGGCGCAAAGGTCGCCATTTGCGAAGCGCGCCGCGTAGGTGGCACGTGCGTGCTTCGCGGATGCGTCCCCAAAAAGCTGCTCGTGTACGGCGCGCACGTGGCAGAAGAATTGGAGGACGCGCGAGGGTTTGGCTGGACGATCGGCGAACATCGCCTCGATTGGAGCGTGCTCGTGGAAAGGAAAAGCCGCGAGCTTGATCGATTGAATGGAATTTACATCCGCATGCTCCGCGACGCGGGTGTCCATTTGATCGAGGGTCATGCCAAGCTTATCGATTCCCACACGGTCGAGGTGAATGGATCGAGGTATACCGCGCGCTACATCCTGGTGGCGACGGGTAGCCGGCCCGTCAGGCCCGACATTCCCGGCGGCGAATTGGGAATTTCGTCGGACGAAGCGCTGGATTTGCCTTACATCCCCAATCGCGCATTGATTGTGGGCGGCGGATACATCGCTGTCGAATTCGCAGGCATTTGGCGTGCAGCCGGATCCGAAGTGACGATTGCGGTGCGCGGAGACAACGTCCTGCGTGGGTTCGATCCCGACATTCGCGAGAGCGTCGCCGAGGCACTCACCAAACGAGGCACCTGCATTTTGCGCGAAACGCTCGTACGCAGCATCGAGCGTATGGACAACGGTTTGTCCGTGCGCCTGGCCGGTGGCGAGATTGTCGAGGCCGATGTCGTGCTTTTTGCCACCGGGCGAAATCCGAATTCGGAAAACCTGGGCCTCGCTGATGTTGGAGTGCGGGTCGATGCGTTAGGCGCTATCGAGGTCGATTCATTTTCTCAAACGAGCGTCCAGAGCATTTATGCCGTGGGTGACGTGACGAATCGCATCAATTTAACGCCCGTGGCCATTGCGGAAGCGCGAGCCGTCGCGGAAACGCTATTTCACGACCGGCCGACGGAAATGGATCACGCCAATGTCCCCTTCGCAGTTTTTTCCCAACCGCCCGTAGGCAGCGTGGGTCTATCGGAAACCGAAGCGCGAGCCAAATTCGGTAAAATCGATGTGTATCGCGCTCGTTTTCGGCCCATGAAACACACGTTATCGGGACGTGACGAACGCACGATGATGAAGCTCGTCGTGGACCGAGCGACGGGCAAGGTGGTCGGAGCGCACATGGTCGGCAGTGACGCCCCGGAAATCATTCAAGGCGTAGCGATTGCCATTCAATGCGGAGCGACGAAGGCGCAATTCGATCGCACCGTGGGCATTCACCCAACGGCGGCCGAAGAATTCGTTACGATGCGGGATCCCATTCCGGATCTGACGAACACGACAGAGTAAGACAAACCAATTACCGTGTGGCAAAAAACGCCGCTGCCGCCACGGCAACGGCGGCGATGACCGCCAATGCATACGTTAGCGGGCTGGCGGCGGGCACCTTGGCGGGTTGTTTCTTCTTTTTCTTTTTCGTGGTCGTCGAGGGCTTGGACGGCGTTACGCCTTTTTCCGAATCGCTGGTCGCCGCAGGCTGCGACGGCGGGGGCGCAATCGATTTGGGTTTGTCCTCGGATTCATGACCAAACGGCAACGATTCGAGCGCTTCTACCAGCTCTTTCGCCGTTTGATATCGTTCGTACGGGTCTTTTTCGAGCAATTTGCGGACGATTACATCGACTTCCGGAGGAACGTTCACGCCCGGAGCACGCACGGAAAACGGCGGCGGCGGCGTCATTCGATGATGATTGAACATTTCGACAGGATCCGTCGAATTGAAAGGGTGTTTGCCCGCGAGCATTTCGTACATGATGACCCCGAGCGCATACAAATCCGCTCGTTCATCAACGGCATCCATTCCGTGCGCAGATTCGGGCGCCAGGTAATTGATGGTCCCGAAAATGACACCCACGCCCGTCAGACGAGATGCCGGTCGAGCGTCACCTCGTGACCCCGTGAGCGGTAGTTTGTCCACGGACATCTTGGCAAACCCGAAGTCGATGAGCATCGGCACCATGTTCGCGTCGAGCATGATGTTGCGCGGCTTCATGTCGCGATGAACGATGCCGAGTTCGTGCGCCGCAGCGAGCGCACCCGCTACCTGCTTCGCGATGCGTACGACACGCGCAACAGGCATGGGGCCTTCGCGGATCACATCACCAAGGTTCTTGCCTTCGATGTAGTCGAGCACGAGGAAGTACGCGCCATCGTCAAGCTTTCCGAAGTCCGTCGCGCTCGCGATGTTCGGGTGACGCACGTGCGCGCCGACAACGGCCTCACGTTCGAAACGCGCGACGATCTCCGGCTGATCGTCGTTCTCGGGATGCAAAATCTTGATGGCGATGCGCTTGTGCATGTGCACGTGCTCGCCGAGGTACACCGCCCCCATGCCGCCCCGCGCGATGAGATCGACGATGCGATAGCGACCGGAAATGACCGTGCCGATGAGCGCACGCGCCTGCTCCTTGGCCTCGTCGACCACTATCGCATTCGCCTGGTCGACATCGACGCTCGACAAGCTGGCAACGCCTACGGAGATGTTCGTGCTTTCGTTACTGCTCGAAGACATGGAGTGATTTCAGCCCGGTAGGCGGAAGGTTTGTCGCACGCGTTCAGCGCTCGGGCCTCGAGCGTTGCGCATGATCCGGATGAGCTCGTTCCACAACGATGGAATGTAGGGGTAACGCTGGTTGTGCTCGATCGCTAGCGCACGTTCGACCCACGTGTCGATCTCCTCAGGCAGCTCGGGCCTCAGCGTGGAAAGCTTGGGTCGTTGGCCAGTTGTTACGGCGATGAACAATTCTTCGTTCGACAACCCGCGAAAAGGCGCTCGACCAGCAAGCGTGCGATACACGACCGCACCGAACGAGTAGACATCGACGCGATGATCGAACTGCTGCGCGAGCCACATCTCGGGCGCGATGTAACTCGGAGACCCCGCGATCATACCTACCGCCGTGAGCGCTTCAGCACCCATGATCTTGGCGAGACCGAAGTCCATGAGTCGAACTCCACCACCTTGATCAGGAGAAATCAGAAAGATGTTCGCCGGTTTGACATCGCGATGAATGATGCCGAGCGAATGTGCCGAGTGCAGTGCTCGTGCGACCGGATCAAGCGTTTGTAGAACGGAGAAAACATTGAGTTTGTCTCCGAACGCTTCGATGTCTCGCAGGTGCACCTCGAGGTTCTCTCCCTCGAGAAGCTCCATGACCATGTACACGGTGCCTTCGGGATCCGTGCCGAAAGCATGTACACGCACGACGCTCGAGCCCCACAACGCAGCGAGCGACTGCGCTTCACGCTCGAGACGCACTGCATACTGAGGGTCGTCTTCAACCTGCGTGCGCAGGAGCTTCACCGCGACTTGCGCGTTGTTCGACAAGTCGGTCGCGCGAAAGACAACCCCATGGCCACCACGCCCCAGCTCTTCATGGAGCAGGTACCGGTCGTCGAGCGTCATGCCTTCCATAGAATCGCGTTGACCAATGTACCTTGCCCTTCGCGATGGGCATACTTCTCTTCGCGCTCGCCCGCTCCGCCGTCTCTTTGCCCGGAGCATGCAGGCGATGCTACGCAAGGTCCCGTGAAAGGCTCGACCCACGCCATCGACGCACCGCGTACGAGGCTCGAGGAAGCAGCTGCGCGGTTCGTACTGCACCTGAAAGAGGAGCAGCAAGCGTCACCGCACACCGTATCTGCCTACCGACGAGACCTCGAACAGCTCTTGGCGTTCGTACGAGACAAACGTCCCGGTTTGCAACACGCATCCGAGATCGATGTGTTCTTGTTGCGTAGTTTTTTGGGACAACTTGCACGCACGCACGCGCCTCCTTCGATCGGTCGAAAAGTCGCAGCAATCCGCTCGTTTTTGCACTTCCTGGAAGTGCGTGGCGAGGTCACGTCGAACCCTGCCGCGACACTCGAATTGCCCAAAGTGCGCCGGCCGTTGCCCACGTTCGTGAACGTCGATGCAGCCGCAGAAGTCGTCGAAGCACCGGACGAAAACACGGCTGAAGGACAACGTGATCGCGCGATGCTCGAAGTGCTCTACGCCTCGGGCTTGCGTGTGTCGGAACTCGTCGGTCTCGATGTGGGCGACGTGGAGATCGATGCAGAGGGTGGTCGCGCGCGAGTGATCGGCAAAGGGCGCAAGGAGCGCATCGTGCCGTTTGGATCGCACGCGAAGAACGCGCTGACGAGATGGCTCGGAAGGCGTAGTGAGTTGCGACATCCGAAGACAGGTGCGCTCGATGATCGGGCGCTGTTCGTGTCGCGTTTGGGCAAACGAATCGGCGTGCGACAGGTGCAACATTTGGTGCGGCGTTACGGAGCGCTCGGAGCGGGTCGAGCGGACCTGCATCCACACGCGTTGAGGCACACGTTCGCGACGCACTTGCTCGATGGTGGAGCGGATTTGCGATCGATTCAGCGCATGCTCGGGCACGCGAGTTTGTCGACGACGCAGCGGTACACGCACGTGTCGACGGATCACTTGATGAAGGTGTACGACTCGGCGCATCCATTCGCGCGACGTGAGGCTTCCGCGCGAAAGCGCGCAAGAAGTGCGGGATGAAGGCGGGACAGCTCGTGCGGGCGTGGTCGAGTCGGATTGCTGCAGGTGCGCTTGGTGCATCGGTTGCGGGTTTGTTTGCAGCCACATTCGATACGGCATGGGCTCGAGGAGCAGGCGACGCCAAACCGTTGGAGGTCAAAGCATTAGCGGTGCTGTTGGCGGATGCTGGGCTCATTGCTCCCGTGGCACTCGCCGTTGGAATCGGAGTGGGAATCGGCTCGGTGTTGGTTTTTCCCGACCGACCTCCGTCCGTGTCGAGCTTGATGGATTGGTTGCGCGATCTGGCCAGAGGCAAGCCGGCAGATGTCGCGGCCTTCGTGCCGTTGCTCGTCGTCGCAGGGTTTGTCTGGATGACCCTCTCGGCACAACTTGCGCGTGCCCTCTTGGGGCTCGACGTACCTGCATCGCTCGCAGGGTTTGCCATCGCCACGGGCGCGCTCGTGTTCGGACTGTTGTCGGCACTGCTCGCGCTCGCGATCACGCCAGCGTTACGTCAAGCGCTCGCCCAAGCGAGTGAAGGTCGTCCAGGGTTTGTCGATCCGGTACGCACGGGAGCCGTCGGCCTCGCGGTAGTCATCGTGCTCTTCGCACTTGGAGTCTCCACCGGCAGCGTGAGCGGCGAAGGCGGACCGCTGGGCGTTTACGGCGTTTTCAAGCGGCCGGAGCTCGATCTACGTGCCGTCGGTCTGCTCGCGCTGATAACGATTTCAACGCTCGCGTTTGGCACGGTGAGGTCACTCGGACGAACGTTTGTCTTTGCAGCGTTGGCCCTTTTGCCACTAGCGCTTCTCGGTCGTTCCGCCGTCGCGCTCGGAGGCGAAGGCGTGCCCGTGGCGCAGTTGATCGAGCGAAGCGCGCCGCTTGGAAAGTTGGCGCTCAAAGGTTTTCGTCGTCTTGCCGATCGTGATCGTGACGGGGCGAGTGCACTGTTTGGCGGCGGCGATTGCCTCGAAGGCGATGCGCGCGTCGGTCCGCTCGGTGTGGAGATTGCGGACAACGGAGTCGACGAAGACTGTTCGGGGACGGACCTGAAAGCGGAGGCGTTGGCGGCGTTCAACCCGGCCAAACCCGTCGTCGATCCGGCGGTGAAAGCTGCGACGAACGAGGTCATGCCGAAGGACCTCAACGTCCTGTTGATCACGATCGACACGCTTCGTGCCGACCTGGGATTCATGGGTTACCCGCAGCCCGTCTCACCGAACCTCGATGCGCTTGCAGCGCGCGGGACGGTGTTTACGACGGCGTATTCGCTTGCTTCGTACACGGGCAAAAGCATCGGACCGATGTTGATCGGCAAGTACGGCAGCGAGACCGAGCGCAACTGGGGTCACTTCAACAGGTTCAGTGAAGAAGAAACGTTTTTAGCTCAAAGGATCTCTCGCGCGGGCGTACGCACGATCGGCGTACATGCGCATCGTTACTTCGGCAAGTTCGGAGGCTTGGATCGCGGGTTCGACGTCGTGGACATGACGGCCGCGCCACCTGAAGGTGCTCCGTGGGATGTGGCGGATCAGTCGTCGAGCGTGGCGCTTTCGGATGCTGCGCTTGCTCAGCTCGCCAAACCGGAGAACACGTCGGGCCGGTTTTTCATGTGGATCCATTATCTCGATCCGCATGCGGATTATCTGCGTCACGACGATGTACCGAGCTTCGGATCGGGGCAGCGAGCGTTGTACGACGGCGAGGTTGCGTTCACGGACAAACACATCGGTCGGGTTGTCGAAGCAGTGCAGAAGGCTGCGTGGGGATCGCGCACGGCGATCATCGTGACGAGCGATCACGGCGAAGCATTTGGAGAACATAAGATGTATCGGCATGGGTTCGAGCTGTGGGAACCGCTCGTGCGTGTGCCGCTCGTCGTGTATGTTCCAAACTCCAAACCGTCGCGAATCGAGGCGCGTCGGAGCTTGATCGACATTGCGCCGACGGTGTTGGATTTGTTCAAAGTCGAACTACCGCAACCAGCGGATGGCAGCCCGGATCGTTTGTCTGGAACGTCCATGCTGACGGATGTTTTCCTGCCGCCGGGCCAGCGTGCAGAGCAGCGCGACATCCTCGTGGACATGCCCGCCGGGCCTTTCAACGACGCGCGCAGGGCGTTCATCCACGGCGATCTCAAGCTGACGATATCGAACAACTCGGCGTACGAGCTTTACGACTTGGCGAAGGATCCTGCGGAAGCGACGGACCTGTGGCGAGCGCCGGAGACACGAGGCGACATGGCGGAGCGTTATGCGGCGGCGCGAGCGCGACTGCGCGAGATCCGTGTCGTGGGGCCTCGAAAATGACGCGTGACGTTGCGAGCCATGGTTTGGTTTTGCGTGACGAGGATCCGGGAAGTTTGGCGTTGAATGAGCCGTGGGCTCTCCATAGGATGGCCGCCGTGCTCCCTCCGCAAGCGGTCGTGTTCGATCTTGACGGCACGCTGATCGACAGTCGTGGCGACATCGTGGCGGCGATGAATCACGCGCTGATCTCGACGGGGCGCGAGCCGCAACCGGCGTCGATGATCGTGCCGCTCGTGGGTAACGGAGCGCGATCGCTTTGTGCTCGAGCGGTGGGCGTGATTGAGGATTCGCCGGTTGCGGACGAGCTTGTGCTGCTGTTTTTGGAGTATTACCAAGCGCATCCGCTCGATTTCACGCGTTGGGCCCCGGGGGCGCTCGAAGCGCTCGAAGCGCTTTCGTTGATGGAGGACATGCTCATTGGTTTGTGCACCAACAAACCTCGAGCGACGACGGAGACGGTGCTTGCGGCGCTCGGAATCGACGATCGATTTGGCGCGATCGTGGCGGGTGGGGACACGCCTGAGCGCAAGCCGGATCCGGAGCCACTTCTTTTGGCCTCAAAGCTTTTAGGTGTAGATCCGCGAGCCGTGGTGATGGTGGGAGACGGCGTGCAGGACATCGAGTGCGCCAGAAATGCAGGCACGTGGTCGGTTGCCGTCGAATCGGGTTTTAGCGAGGCGGAGCGATTGATAATGGCGAATCCGAACGCGGCTGTAAAAGATTTGTCCTCGCTTGCAGCAATAGTGCAACGTTGGCGAGAGCCAACGACGAGAATGAAGTTGCGTTGATGTCTGAGGAGGATGGTTTTTCTATGCGAGTGCTCGAGAACTTCATCAACGGCGCCTGGGTTCCCTCATCGGGCACCACGCTCCTGGACGTGAAAAACCCGGCGACCGGCGAAGTGCTCGCGAAGGTTCCGCTTTCCACTTCGGATGATGTGGATCGGGCGGTGAAAGCGGCGCAGGCTGCATTTCCTGCTTGGCGTGCGGTGCCAGCGCCTCAGCGTGCGCGATATTTGTTCAAAATGAAGGCGCTCTTCGACGCGAACAAAGAAGAGGTCGCCAGTATTTGCACGAGCGAGCATGGCAAGACGTTGCAGGAATCGCTCAATGACTTCGGTCGCGGCATTGAAAATGTCGAGCATGCGGCAGGCATTCCGACGTTGATGATGGGCCAGTCGCTCGAGGATGTCGCGACGAATATCGATTGCAAAACGGTGCGCCAGCCTATGGGCGTATTCGCGGCGATTACGCCGTTCAATTTCCCGCCAATGGTTCCGTTGTGGTTTTTGCCGTACGCGATTGCCACGGGCAATACGTTCGTGCTCAAAGCGAGCGAACAGGTGCCGCTGACGCAGACGCGGATTTTCCAATTGATTCAGGAGGTTGGTTTGCCCCCGGGCGTCGTCAATCTCGTCCAGGGTGGAAGAGAAGTCGTCGAATCGATTTGCTCGCATCCGACGATCAAGGGCGTTTCGTTCGTCGGTTCGTCTGCGGTGGCGAAGATTGTGTATCGCCGCTGTGGCGAGACGGGCAAGCGCGTGCAATCGCTCGGCGGGGCGAAAAACTTCATCGTGATCATGCCCGACGCGGACATGGAGAAAGCCGTCCAGAATGCGGTGGAATCCTGTTATGGATGCGCTGGGCAGCGATGTCTCGCGGGCAGCGTGATCGTACCGGTGGGTGACGCGTACGAGCGCGTGCGGGATCTGTTCATGCATTATGCCAAAAACATGGTGCTCGGCGATGGAATGAAGCCGCGAACGACGCTTGGGCCGGTCATTTCCAAGACGCACAAAGAACGCGTTCTCGGGTACATCGAAAAGGGCCTTGCGGAAGGTGCGCGTTTGGCGCTGGACGGTCGTGGAGCGACGGTAGAGGGCTTGCCGGACGGCAATTGGATTGGGGCGACGATTTTCGAGGACGTGAAGCCGGGCATGGTCATCGCGACGGAGGAGATTTTCGGCCCCGTGGTGAGCTTCATGCGCGCCAATACGCTCGAAGATGCCATTGCAATCGCGAATACGAGCGAATACGGCAATGCGGCGAGCATTTACACGACGAATGGGAAGTCCGCGCGTACGTTCGCGTCGCGAATCGAGGCGGGTATGGTGGGCGTGAATATCGGTGTTGCCGCGCCGATGGCTTTCTTCCCGTTTGGGGGACAAAAAGCGAGCTTGTACGGCGACACGAAAGCTCACGGCGCGACGTCCGTCGACTTTTACACCGAGCGCAAGATCGTCATTGAAAGGTGGTTCTAATGGCCAGAAAAGTCATCGGGGGGTTGATTCAGTGCAGCAATGCGCTGAATGATCCAAACGCATCGGTGCTCGCGATTCGCGACGCAATGTACGAAAAGCACCTGCCGCTGATTGAAGAGGCAGGGAAAAAGGGCGTGCAGATTCTTTGTCTGCAAGAGGTGTTCAATACGCCTTACTTCTGCCCGTCGCAGGATTCTAAATGGTGTGACACGGCGGAAGAGGTCCCGGGACCGACGGTCGCTCGGCTCAGCGAGTACGCGAAGAAGTACCAGATGGCAATGGTCATCCCGGTGTACGAGCGCGTCATGGCCGGCGTGTATTACAACACCGCGGCAGTCGTCGATGCGGACGGGACGTACTTGGGCAAGTACCGGAAAAACCATATTCCGCAAACGAATGGGTTTTGGGAGAAGTACTTCTTCAAGCCGGGCAATCTGGGGTATCCGACGTTCCAGACGCGATACGCGAAGATTGGCGTGTACATTTGTTATGACCGGCACTTCCCGGAAGGCGCGCGTTTGCTGGGATTGAATGGCGCGGAAATCGTGTTCAATCCGTCGGCAACGGTGGCGGGGCTTTCGCAATACTTGTGGAAGCTCGAGCAGCCGGCGCATGCGGTAGCGAACGGGTATTACATTGCCGCATCGAATCGCGTGGGCGTCGAGCCGCCTTGGAACATCGGCAAGTTTTACGGGACAAGCTACTTCTGCGATCCGCGCGGCAATATGCTCGCCGTCGGCAGCGAAGACAAGGACGAATTGGTCGTCGCCGAAATGGACCTCGATTTGATCGAGGAAGTGCGGCGCACGTGGCAATTCTACCGTGACCGACGTCCGGAAACGTACGAAGACATGGTGAAAATTCTTCCGTGATGGTACTTGCTGTTTGGGCGTGAGGGCGACATGGGCATCTTGATCAAAAACGGCACGATCGTGTCGGCGTCGGACAAGTTCGTCGGAGATGTGTATTGCGATGGCGACAAAATTGTCGCTATTGGCAGGGGATTGGAAAAGCAAAACGCCGCCGACGCGGTAATCGACGCGTCGGGGCAGCTTATTTTCCCCGGCGGTATCGATGCGCACGTGCACATGGAATTGCCATTCATGGGCACGGAAAGCTCGGACGACTTCGAGACGGGCACGGCGGCCGGCGTGGCGGGAGGAACGACGTCGATCATCGATTTCGTCATTCCATCGCGCGGTCAAGATTTGCTTGATGGCCTAGCCATGTGGAAGGAAAAGGCGAAGAAATCCGTCGCCGATTATGCCTTCCACATGGCTGTCACGTGGTGGGGCGACAAAACGCGCGCAGAAATGCAGCAATGCGTGCGTGAAGAAGGCATTCCGTCGTTCAAGACGTTCATGGCGTATCGCGGAGCCATCGGCGTCGACGATTATGAGCTGGTGCACGTAATGGAAACGGCACGGGATCTCGGCGGGCTGGTGACGGTGCATGCCGAGCATGGCGATGTCGTGGTGGCTTTGCAGAAAAGGCTGGTCGCCGAAGGAAAGCTCGAGCCGAAGTATCACGCGCAATCGCGCCCGTCGCCGGTCGAAGGCGAAGCTACGAATCGGGCAATCATGATGGCGCGCCTGTTGGGCGAACCGCTTTACGTGGTGCACGTGACGTGTCGCGAAGCATTGCAGGCGATTTCAGAAGCGCGGATGCGTGGGCAAGTGGTAATGGGTGAAACCTGTCCGCAATATTTGCTGCTCGACGATTCCGTTTACGAAAAGCCCGATTTCGAGGGCGCAGCGTACGTGATGAGCCCGCCGATTCGGCCAAAGGGTCATCAGGACGCGTTGTGGGCCGCCATTGCTTCGGGTGTGCTCCAGGTTATCGCGACGGACCATTGCCCGTTCAATCAGGTTGGTCAAAAAGACAGGGGGCGCGACGACTTCACGAAGATTCCGAACGGCGCAGCGGGCATTGAAAATCGCCTCGGCCTTTTGTGGACGTACGGCGTTTTGCAAGGGCGCATCGACGAGAATCGATTCGTGGATCTTTTCGCGACGCAACCGGCGAAGATTTTCGGCCTGTATCCGCGCAAGGGTGCGATTTTGCCCGGAGCCGATGCGGATATCGTCATTTTCGATCCGCAGGGCTCTTCGACGATTTCCGCCAAGACGCACCATCATCGGTGCGACCGGAACATTTTCGAGGGATTCGAGGTAAAGGGCAAAGTGAGCCACACGATCGTTGCGGGACGCGTCCAATACAAAGAGGGCAAGCTCGACGTGCAGCGTGGAGCGGGCCGATTCTTGCCGCGGAAGCTCGATAAGTTCCCCATACCGGTGAGGGGGGCCTGATGTCGAACGACTATCGCGTTCCGAGTTTGCCGGGCGATAGGCTCGAGGGGCGTTTCGCCGATAAGAAGCCGCCTTACGACGAAGCCGAAGCGATTGCAGAGGCGAATCGATGTTTGTATTGCGTGGATGCGCCTTGTATCAAGGCATGTCCGACGGAAATCGACATTCCGACGTTCATTCGTAAGATTGCGACAGGAAACGTCAAAGGCGCGGCACGAACGATTCTATCGCAAAACTTGCTGGGCAAGTCATGCGGGCAGGTTTGTCCGGTCGAAGTATTGTGCGCAGGCGCGTGCGTATACAACGAATGGGATCGCGAGCCCATCAAGATCGGGCGGCTTCAGCGATATGCTGTGGAAACGGCGGTCGGACAAGATCCGCGCATTTTCACCAAAAAGCCGTCTACGGGCAAACGCGTGGCGCTCGTGGGCGCGGGTCCTGCATCCATTGCCGCAGCCGGATGGCTCGCATTGGAAGGGCACCAGGCGGTCATTTTCGAGAAGAAAGCCTTGCCGGGCGGTTTGAATACGCTCGGCATCGCGCCCTATAAAATGAAAGCCGAGGACGCTCTTTCGGAGATCGAATGGGTGCTTTCGCTGGGGGACATCGAAATTAGGCAGGGCGTCGAAGTGGTGCAAGAGGCTGAAGGACCGAATCAAATTGCGGCTAGCGCCTTGTGTGGCGAATTCGATGCCGTGTATCTCGGATTGGGTCTCGGGCCGGATTCCCGATTGTCGATCGAGGGCGAAGAGGGCGGCGGCGTCGAAGGTGCCACGGCGCTCATCGAGCGATTGAAGGCGGATCCGACGCTGAGCTTCAAGGGCATTCGTCGCGCGATTGTCGTGGGCGGTGGAAATACGGCCATCGACATAGCGCACGAGCTGGCAATTCTTCGTGTGCACTCGACAATGGTGTATCGCGGTACGGAAGCCGAGATGTCAGCGTATGAGCACGAAATCGATGTGGGGCGAGTCGACGGCGTGAATGTCGTTTGCGGACGCATTCCGACGAAGGTCGTGCGTAACGATGCGGGACGGGTGGTTGCCTTGCGCGTGGCTCGAACGGAGAATAAAAAAGCCGTACCGGGCACGGAAGAAGACTTGCCGGCGGACGTGGTAGTGGTCGCGACGGGTCAAAGTCGCCTCACGGAATTGGCAAAATGCTTTGCTGGCATCGAGCTGGACGATCGCGGGCGGGTGGTCGTAGATAAAACGACGTACCGCACCGGGCATCCGAAGGTTTGGAGCGGCGGCGATTGTGTCAATGGGGGCAAAGAAGTCGTCAATGCCGTAGCTGAAGCGCGGGTTGCCGTTCAGTCAATGCACGCATTTCTCGTTGGCGGAGGGTAACCGTGGCAGATCTTTCGATCGATTTTGCGGGCATCAAGAGCCCGAATCCGTTCTGGCTCGCGTCGGCACCGCCGACGAATACGGGCGATCAGATCATGCGCGCATTCGACGCTGGTTGGGGCGGCGCAGTTTGGAAAACGCTCGGCAATCCGATCGTAAACGTATCGAGCCGGTTTGGCGGGATTGATTATGGCAATACGCGCCTGATGGGCTTGAACAACATCGAGCTGATTACGGATCGGCCGCTCGATGTGAATCTGCGCGAAATTCGCGAAGTGAAGCGACGGTATCCGAATCACGCGGTGATTGCGTCGCTGATGGTCGAAACCAAAGAAGAATGGAAAGAGATCATCGGGCGGGCAGAGGAAGCGGGAGCGGACGGGCACGAGCTGAATTTCGGTTGTCCGCACGGAATGTGCGAGCGCGGAATGGGCTCGGCGGTCAGCTCGGAGCCGAAGGTATTGCTCGAGATTGCGCGTTGGGCCGTTGAATTCGCGACGAAACCGGTAATCATCAAGCTCAGCCCGAACGTGACGGACATCGTGGAGCCGGGCGAAGCGGTTCTGCAATCGGGGGCGCACGCGATATCGCTCATCAATACGGTGAAATCGATCATGGGTGTGGACCTCGAGCGTATGGTGCCATTGCCGCGCGTCGGTTCTGCTTCGACAAACGGTGGTTATTGTGGTCCCGCGGTCAAACCCATTGCGCTCCACATGGTGGGGGAATTGACCCGTCATCCGCAAGTTTCCAAGCTGCCGATTTCGGGCATCGGAGGCATTTCGAATTGGCGGGATGCGGCCGAGTTCATTGCGCTCGGGTGCACGAGCGTGCAAGTATGCACGGCGGTCATGCATTACGGATACCGCATCGTGGACGACATGATCGAGGGGCTCAACGATTTCCTCGATTCACGCGGGCTCAAGTCGGTAATGGACCTGCGCGGAGCGGCGGCGAATGCGTACAAGGACTGGGGTGAGCTGGATCTTGGTTATCGCGTCGTGGCGGACATCAATACGGACAAGTGCATTGGATGTCAGCTCTGTTATGTCGCGTGTATGGACGGGGCGCATCAATGCATTCATTTGCCCGGACGAAGCGAAGCGGAAGCACGTAAAGCCGGGCATACGCACATTCCGAATTTCGTTCCCGAGCATGCAGTGACGGCCAAAGGCGGAGCGCCTGGCGCGCGTGTGCCGTACGTGGACGAGGACGAATGTATTGGGTGCAATTTGTGCCAGCTCGTTTGTCCCGTCTCCGGATGCATTACGATGAAAGAGCTTTCGTCGGGCAAACCGCACGAATGCTGGAATGATCGCGTGCAAAACGGGACGGACTTCGTGCCCGGTGGATTGCTTGTGACGGAGGCTGCAAGAGCCAAGCGGAGCAGCTAGATATGTCGCTAACGAACGAAGACCTCGCGCCGACGCCCCAGGAAAAACGCACGTGGGGGCTCGTTCATTTCGCAGCGTTATGGGTCGGAATGGCCGTGTGCATTCCGACCTATACTCTCGCCTCGGGGCTCATCGATCAGGGAATGAGTTGGTCCGAAGCGCTGCTTTGCGTAGCGCTCGGCAATGTCATCGTGCTTTTGCCGATGGTGCTCAATGCGCATGCGGGAACGAAGTACGGCATTCCTTTTCCGGTGTTTGCGCGAGCTTCGTTCGGAGTGCTCGGGGCGAACGTAGCGGCGGTTCTCCGCGCGCTGGTCGCATGCGGATGGTTTGGCATTCAAACGTGGTTTGGCGGGCTGGCGCTATGGCAATTGCTCGTGGTGATCTCGCCTGGCATAGGCGAAATGCTGAGTTCCAATGCGATGAAAAGCTCGTTCATTGGGGTTCATCCTGGTGAGCTGCTGGGTTTCGCCGTTTTCTGGCTCATCAATTTGTTCTACATCCTGCGTGGAACAGAATCGATCAAGTTCCTCGAAACGTGGGCAGCTCCATTTCTGATCATCATGGGGCTGATGCTACTCGGGTGGGCGTATTCCCGCGCTGGCGGATTCGGACCGATTCTTTCCCAGCCGTCGAAGCTCGAGGGAGCAGCCTTCTGGAGTGTTTTCGCGCCCGGCCTGACGGCGATGGTCGGTTTTTGGGCGACGTTGTCGCTGAACATTCCCGACTTCACGCGATATGCGAAGAGTCAGCGGGACCAAGTTCTTGGACAAGCGATTGGCCTGCCGGCGACGATGATTTTGTTTTCGTTCATCGGCGTGGCGGTGACGTCGGCAACGAAGGTGATTTTCGGCGAGCTGATTTGGGATCCGGTCAAATTGCTTGCGCGAGTGGGTGGGCCGCTGGTGCTTTTCCTGGCCATGCTCGGATTGTCGATTGCGACGTTATCGACGAATCTCGCGGCGAACGTTGTTTCACCGGCCAATGACTTCTCGAATTTGGCGCCATCGAAGATTTCGTACAAAATGGGCGGCATCATCACGGCCGTAATCGGGGCGCTGATTTTTCCGTGGAAGCTCATCGAATCGTCGCAGGGCTACATCTTCACGTGGCTCGTGGGTTATTCGGCGCTGCTCGGCCCGATTGGTGGCATCATGATTGCCGACTACTTCATCCTGCGCAAAACGAAGCTCGAGCTGGATGACTTGTATCGTCGCGGCGGAGCGTACGAATATTCGGGCGGCATCAATTGGCTGGCGATGATCGCGCTGGCCATTGGCGTGGTATTGAACCTGCCGGGATTCTTGGCGGAAGCCATTCCGTCGTTCAAGGATAGCGTGCCGGGCTTCTTGAAGACGATTTACACGTACGCGTGGTTCGTCGGTTTCTTGGTTTCGGGCGGTCTGTACCTCGTTTTCATGCGCACTCTCGGGCAGCGTTCCGTCGGCATCGAGAAAGCGCAAAGTTAGTCGCCGTCGCCTTCCGCGACGATTCCCTGGAAAAGTGTTGTTCAGATGCGCGGAGGCTGCGATAATGTGGCCCTGCTGAGGGGATTCATTTTCGCATGAATCCGATGGGAGACGTCATGCGCTTTCGCTTTTTTTCCGCACTGGTAGCTTTGGCCCTGACCGGGCTGGGCATTGCAAGTTGTACCCAAGATTTCGATAAATTCACGCCGACGGGGGAACCAGTCGTCGTTGGGTGCCCGCAAGGCCAAAAGAGCTGCGCCGACGTGTGCGTGCCGGCCGATGACGCGGCCTATGGTTGCGGGTCGGCGTGTGACCCATGCACGCGACCGAATGCGACATCGAAGTGTTTGGGCAGCCTGTGTGCAGTAGACACGTGTGCGCCTGGATTTGCGAATTGCGACGGTGCAGAACCGAATGGGTGCGAGACCGCAACGGATTCGGATCCGGGGAATTGCGGCGCTTGTGATACCGTGTGCTCGGCTCCGAATGCAATGGGGTTATGCCAAGGCAGCGCATGCAGCGTCGGGCCCTGCAATCCTGGGTTTTCCGATTGCGACGCGAAAGCCATCAATGGGTGCGAATCCAAGCTGGCCGACGATCCGGCCAATTGCGGCGCGTGCGGAATGCCGTGCAATGCATTCCAATACTGCAACAATGGCAAGTGCGTAAACAATCCTTGTGGCCCCGGAACTGCCGATTGCAACAGCGACAATGTCGACGGTTGCGAAACGATGCTCGGTACGCCGGAAAGCTGCATGTATTGCAATCAAGCGTGCACTTTTGCGAATGCCAATGGAGCTTGCTTGCAGGGCGTGTGTTCCGTCGAGTCGTGCGTGCCCGGTTGGGACGATTGCGACAACATGGACGGCAATGGCTGCGAAGTGGATATCACTGCGGTCTCGAATTGTGGAGCGTGCGGCAACGCTTGTCCTGGCGGCGCCAACGCAATGGCGACGTGCACGAATGGCATGTGCGGCATCGCATGCGCGCAAGGGTTCGCTGATTGTAACAACAATCCCCTGGACGGCTGCGAGGCCGACTTGCAATCGTCGGCGGCGAATTGCGGTTCATGTGGCTATGCGTGCTCGAATGCGAATACCGCCAATCTCGGGTGCATGAATGGCATGTGCGCTCCGACGTGCGCGAATGGATTCGCGGATTGCAACACCCCGGCAGCTCCAATGATGGACGACGGGTGTGAAACGTCCAGCGGGACCGATGTGCTCAATTGCGGCGCTTGCGGACGCGTGTGTTCCGGGACAAACGTTGCGTCTCGAAGCTGTAATGGTGGCGTTTGCGACTCGGCGTGCGATTTCGGTTATGCGAACTGCAATCAGCCCGGAGCCGCGGCTGATGACGGCTGCGAGCAACTCGTTCAGCAAAGCACGGGGAATTGCGGCAGTTGTGGCAATACGTGCACCGGGGCACTCGATTGCGATCGCGGCCCCTTTGCCCAGAAGTTTTGCGGGTGCAGCGTAAACAACGAATGCGGCGCAGTCGGGACATGCAATGCGCCGGCAGGGATCTGCACTTGCGGTGCCACGATATGCGCGCCCGGCGAAGTTTGCGCAAACAATTCGACGTGTCAATGCAATGGTGGCGCTGGTTGCGGTACGGGGCAAACATGCTGCCAATCGCCAGCCGGCTGCTTCGATCTCACCATGGATCCGAATAACTGCGGCGCATGTGGACGCGAATGCCCAAGCGGTTTCGTTTGCAATACGGCACAACCAGGCGCTCCCTCTTGTCGCTGCAATGAGAATACCGATTGCAATCTCGGATTCGCCGGCGTTTGCAACATGGACGGGACCTGTGCTTGCGGTGCAAATCAATGCGCCGTCGGCGAGCGTTGTCTGGCCGACGGGACCTGCGGCTAGCAGCCTGTGGAATTATCTGCTGCGCGCCCCAAATCGTCGGTCGACATCGCTCGAAATACTGAAGTATTCCTCGCTCAGTCGCCCTAGCTTCGGGGCGCTCGCGACGATACTTCCACAGGCTGCAAGCCAAATCATTGACGCTCGACGCCACAAATCGACCCCAAAGAAGACTTGGCCGCAATCCGTCCCCAGGATAAGCTCGTTCGATGCTGCCGCCCTGGGAACATCCCGATTGGTACGATCTACACGACACGACCTGGACTGCAGGGCCGGAGCGTGAGCCCGAACATTATCGCGAGCTGATCCTTTCGCTGCCTCCACTCGATGTCGATGATCACCTGGCGGACATCGGGACAGGCACCGGTAAGCTCGCGCGAATGATTGTGACGGCGTATCCCGAACTCGGTCGCGTGACGCTCGTGGAGCCAAATGCACAAAAGTTGATTCGTGCCGAACGATCGCTGGCCGAGGCGCTGCCGCGCGCGACGACGCGCATTCGATCGATGGCGGAAGGGCTCGGGACGGGGCGAATTCAATTGTCGCCGGCGCCAACGGTCATCACGGTCGCCAGCGTGCTAATGCCTGCGATTGAATTGCGAGGAGGGACGCAGCGCGGGGCGATATCGTGGCTCGATACGGCGCTTGCGGAATTGGCTGCAATGGTTGCGCCAGGCGGGCATTTGCTACTCCTGGAAACGCTTGGTGCCCCATGGGCTCGCGGAGGTCTGGACGAATCGGCACGGCGGCTGAGCTTATCCGAACTCGGCGAAAGACTGGCTCACGCGGGGCTATCGAACATCGAATGCACGTATCGATTTCGAGACCGGGTGGTGCTGGTGATTCGACGGGAACCGAAATGAGCGACCAATGCGTTTTTTACGACGCACCATTTTATAGACGCTCATTTGCCGTGGCCAGGACCTAGCACCAATTCCATTTTCACGATGGGATCGAAATTCTCGACGTGCGGCGGGTGGTGGCATTGGCTCACGCATGATTGCGGATCGGGCTTGAGCACGATAAGGCCCTTCTTTTCCGGGAATTTGGCGTGAAGCGAGCCGGGGCCGTGGCATTCTTCGCATTGCACGTCCTTTAGCTTGTCGACATACGTGACGGTGGAGCCGCCCGGTTTGTCATAACCGGTGACGTGACAATTGACGCAATCGAGGTTGTATTCTTTGAAATCAACCTGCAGCGTCTTGTAGGCGTGAGAATGGGTCGTACCGTCCCAAACCTTGCGCTCTTCGTCGTGACAAATCGTGCATTCCTCGACGCCGATGTAGCTGGCCTGTTTTGCACCGGCCGCGACCGGCTTGCGGTCGGCAAATGCGGTTTTGTTGTAATCGTTGACGCGCTTGTAATAATCGGCAAGCTGCGTTTTCACCACAGGCTCGCTGCCGAGCTTTTCGCGTACTTCCACGAGGCGATAACGGAAAAAGCTGCTCGAAGGCGCCGGCAGAGGCTCCTCGAGTTTGACGCGCTCCTGACGAAGCTTCTCCAAATCGGCTTTGCGGGCGGCAAGATCTTCGGGTTTTACTTTACCACCCTTTTCCCAAGATTGAATTCGCGTCTCGAGCTCGTGAATGCGCCCGGACAAACTCACAAGATCCTCGGCTCGGGCAATCCCGCTCGCGTCAGCAAAAACCATGGGCGCATCGGGCCCGGGCGCGGCGCGGACGAATAAATCGACGACTGCCACGGATTGCAAGTGATTCGATGTCTCGACGACAAGCGTATTGCCGACCTGCATCGGAGCCTTGGGCGCATCGTTCGCGTGTCCACCCTCGAGAGGTTTGCCAATGACGAGCACGTTGAGATCAGGCAATGCATCGACAATGCGTAATGCTTCGCCGCGCGGAATTGCAGCGACACCGATGAGAATGCGGGCACCTTGTCGTTTGGCGTCGGCAATGCCTGCGCGCATTGCGTCGGCAGCGGGTTTGACCGACACGCCGGTGGGCAATTCACCTGAGCGATTGCGCGGGTCGGATACTCCGACAATGCCAATTTTTACGCCGCCAATTTCGCGGATGACCACCGGTGCGGGGCGTGGTGCCCCATCGATGTTGCCTCCGAGAAGAGTTGCGCCCGATGCAGCCACGGCCTTGGCCAAAAATTCCGAGCCGGCGGCCCAATCATTTACGCCAGGCGCCCAGGCGACAAGGCCGAGATGTTTGAACGCGGCGGCGAGAGTATCGGCCTTCCAAGATTGTTGCGTTTGTTGCGCTCCGGTGACCGTGGGATCGCCAAACAACATGGGACCAGCGCCAAGAACAAGGCTCGTCGGCGCGGCGGATGCTTCGGATTGCACGAACGCGGCGAGATGGTCGATACCGCCGAGTTGGTCTTTGGTGCATCCACAGGGCTCGATAGCGCCAGCAATGTTGCTGAGCACGTAAAGGCGCACCGTGGGCTGCGTAGGAACCGCTTCGGGACCCGCGTCGGCAGTCGCGGCAGGCGGGGTTCGGCAGCCCTGGCACGCGGCCAGGGTGCCTGCAAAGAACATGGCGAGGGCAAGAGCGACACCAGGAAACGCGCGAGACATCGATCAGCTTGTAGCACAGCAATCGACCAACGCGGAGGTGCGTGGGTCCGGAAAACTGTGACGAGATGCGGCTCGCTACCGCCCGCGAGCAGGAGGAATAGGTCGAGCGTACGTTTGGTCCATGATTTTCTCGTCGAGAACCCGATCGTGGACGTCACGCAAAGAGACACGCCAACGAAGAGTCACCGTAGTCGCGTCTCCAACTGCAGGATCGGCGGAGGAAAGTTTTCGGAGAAGCTTGGGAGGCAAGCGAACGCGCGATCGGTCCGTCTCGCTCATCCTTTCAGGAACAATTTCCCGAGACGCCTCGCCAAGCAACGCGCCGCTCGGGGTTTCGAGGCTCCAATGCAACGATGTCAGCACATGCGCGCGGCCTTCGATGGTATGCGCAACCGCGAGCGACAAACCAGCGCCAACAACGACGTTCTCAATCTTTGCGGAACCAAGGGCCTTATTGGCCTGGGATTTCGCGAGGGGGATATCACCGAATGTCCCCAATTCAATGGGTTGATGCGTTACGCCCCACCGAGCACCAAGAATACTTTGGGTCGCCTGCAAAGCTCCCCGGTCTGAAATATACCGAGCACCCTCGAATTTGACGTCAGCGGGCGACGTGTCCAAGGCCGAAAGGAATGCCGAGGTAAACCTGGACAAACCTGCTCCCTCCGCGCCAGCGCCAATCCTCGTGGCCCTGGCCGCAGCGAATCTCGCTCCAGCGCGTGATTGGACGAGTCCACGTGCCCACCGGGGCGCGATTGCCTGATCGGGCTCGGCGCCAATGACGACGTCGAATAAAACGAGCATCGATCGCGCCGGAATGCGCGCAAACTGGCGAGCCAGTGTGGCGCCATCGACCGTTCCGTCGGCAACGTGAATGCCGTTGGACGCGGCTCGACCGGAAAAGTAAAAGATGTAATTCGTTGCGTTACGCGCGACGGCAGCGTCAAATGCACGCGACAAAGTGGCAACCGTGGCGCGTGGGCCGACATGGCACTCGGCAGCGATGCGGGACGGGCCGAGACCACCGGTGAAAAGGTGGTGGAGAGCGGTGGCGTTTGCGGCGGCGAAAGGGTTCTCGGATGCAGTGTGCGCACCGATACAGAGCAGATCGTGAGTGAGGCGGGACGCAGCCATGATGAGGTTGACCCGTGCTGGGGCAGCGGTAGTCCGCCGCCGATGTTCAGTGCCTACACTGAACTAAGTTTCAGCATGCGTCAACCAGGATCTTTGAGTTGATAGCGGCGGATCGTGTCGGGTGGGCGACGAGTAGTTTGTGTTACCAATGGGTAGGGGAACGGTGCGATCGTGTGTTTGGGGTTGCTTCTGGTTCAACCTGGGTCGGCGCAAGGGGAATGACTTGGAAGCGTAGGTGGTTGAAGGAACCAATCTAGCTTAACCTGGGTCGATTGTCCCTCAACCTGGGTCGGCTAATCTGCTGGCCAAAGCGCAACCAAGGTCAACCTGGGTCACTCCACGCCCTCAACCTCCGTCCACACCGTACCACGCCACCGCACTCTGTTCAGTGCTCTCTTGTTCAGCCCAAGGTCACGCCATCCACAAATACGCAACCTCGCCCACGCACCGTCAGACGCTCGCTTCGTACATGCGAAATGTCACATCAGCACGCAATAGCGCACGCGCCCACCCGTCCATGCCACAACGAGCCCCCGTTTTACAGCTTCGGCACGAACGGCAGGATCGTCTTCAGATCCTTGTCATTGAACCGGAGCTGCAACCCAACGAAGTAATCGCGCCGATCAGGATTCAGGATGTCGTCAACTCCACCTAGGAGCCACAATTTCCGAACGAACTCGTACGCCAACGCAACTCGCCAGCGCGGCGAAAGCTGCTCGCCGAATCCGAAAAGGTCCTGACGCAGCTCGAATCGATCATCCAGCAAGTGCATGTCGAGTCCAATCGCGCCCGTCGACTCACGAATACCGAATCGACCCGTAAACGGTCCCACCCGCTTCGCAAATTGGAAAGAAAATCGAAATGCGTTCGTCGTGACCGTACGAACTTCGCGGTAATGCGGCGGAAAACTCGGATTCGTCGTGTCCACGTCAACCTGCTCGAACGTCGTCAAGCCTCGCGGATCATTCACCACCTCGAACAAGTAATACTTGTCCTCGGACGGCGCGAGCCGTAACTCCACGTAACTCTTTACCGTATTCGCCAAGAAGTTGTATTCGGTCCGCAATCCGACGATCGTCTGCAATCGACCAATACCACCCACCAAATCGCCCACGTCACCTACGACATTCTCCACTTCGTTGATGAGCGTCGCGTCTTTCGTGAGTTTTCCGAGCGTACCTTCACCCTTGTCGATTCTCGAAGCCACATTGTCCGCATGCGACAATGCCGATTCGAGCGATCCGGAAGCTTTTTCGAGGCGCGTGGCGGCACTACGCAAATCACCCGCCTTGCCACCATCGCCCGTCGTCGCTCCCGTCATTTTGCGAATATCGCCGGTCACCTGTCGAACGTTGTCGAGAATCGCATTGATGTTCGGCTGCGATTGCTGCGTAATGTTATTGATGTTCGTAATCGTGTCTTTGACGGCTACCCGGTTTTCTTTGACCGTCTCGTTCAGCGCCTCGGTCACCTCGGCAAGGTTCTTCAAAATCGCGTCGAGCTGATCACGACCCTTGTCGCTACCTACCGTCTTATTCAGTGTCTCCGTGACCGTTTTGACGTCGCGCAAAATCGCCGCCACCTGCCCCTGCAGCGATTCCATCGTCGGCTCGTCAATATAGTGCGTCACTTCCCCCTGGTCGGGAATCTGCGGTCGGCCTTCCGTCCCCGGCGTCAGCACTACGTAATATTCGCCAATCAGACTCGTTGCCCGCCGACCAATCGCCGCGTCCGTGTATAGCGGAGCGGTCGGAAACATCTTGATATCGATTCGAGCTTTTCCGCCGTCGAGCCATATCCGATCGACCGTGCCGACCTGAATACCCGACACCATCACCCGCGACAGCGGAGCAATTCCCGTCACGTCAGGCAAATGTGCCCATACCCGGTATCCACCCGCCGTGCCTGCATCGCGCGAAATAAAGCGATATCCCCCGTACGCTGCTGCGGCCAGCGCGACGGTCATGATTCCGACTTTCGCCGCTCTATTGACCTCGATGCCCACCTCGCGAGCCTACCACGAAGCACCATCCACCACGTCCCCCTTTTTCGTGTCCCCCGCGTGCTCGAAGCCCACAAAACGCGCATCCCGTCAAAACTTTGCTACCTACCTTCGATGCGACGCGATCACGCGCAATCCAACAAACGCAGCTCGAAGGACGTCGCCCATCAACACGAAATACCGCGGGGTTGTATCGAGATCCCGCCTCGTTCGTCGAACTCCCCACGCTCGACGAACGAGTCGTCGGCAATCGGGACAGAACTCATGCACTCGAGCCGCAACGAGCCGCCCAACAGCCGTACGTTCGCAACGCTCAAACACACTCTGAGCGGTGTTCTCCCCGCGCTGGTCGCGCTTGTCGCATTGAGCGCCCCCATGGTCGCCCTGGGCGACGCAGGCCCCTTGCGCGTCCAATGGAAAACCGAGCTGTCGTCACCCAAAGCAACAGCCGCGACAAACCCCAACGACGCCGCACTCCTCGCGCTGTGCGGGCCAGCCGATGCAGCCCTCATGGACGTCGCTTCGCTCGTCGCCAAACGACAACTCGAAGGCGCTCACAGCCTCACCGCAGACGAACTCGCCTTCGCCCTTCGCGCCGCCGGTGATCCTCACGTCTGGCCCAAAGCCTGGTCCCTCTCCGGCAATAACCTCGACGACGCCGACATCGGCAAACGCTTCAAATCCTTCATCGGCGGCATTCGCACGCTCGGCAAACGCAGATGCGGCGTCGCGCGACAACAAGGCGAAAACAGCTCCGGCGTCGCCACCGTCATCACCATCGATGCCCTCGCCGACCTTTCATCCGTCCCCACCTCCGCTCGAGTCGGTCAGTGGATCAGCATCGATGGCTCAATGCTCGTTCCCGCCTCCGCCGTTCAAGTCGTCCTGCTCGGACCGCGCGCTGCACCCAGAACCGTTCCTAGCTCCCTCTCCGGCGGTCGCATCCGCTCCACGTTCTCCGTCGATCAACCCGGCGCGTGGCTCGTTCAAGTCCTCGCCACCGTCTCCACCGGTCCCAGACCCGTCCTCGAAGCTACCATCTACGCCGGCCAAAAGCCTCCCACTGAGTTTGTCCGGGCACCCGTCCCCGGCGAAGAAGCAGCCCGAGGCGTCGTCGATCCTGCCGACGCAATGTTGCGCATGATCAACGCCGCACGAATCGCCGAAGGCCGCAGGCCCCTCGTTCGCGATCCCGCCCTCGATGCCGTCGCCAAAGCGCACTCCGAAGAGATGAAAAAAGCTCGCATGGTCGGGCACGACGTCGGCGGAGGTGACCCTCGCGCAAGGCTCGAAGCCGCTGGCATCACGTCCGCTGTCGCCGGTGAAAATGTCGCCAGTGCAAGCACGCTCGAGAATGCTCACCGAGCGCTCTGGGCCAGTCCATCGCATCGCGGAAACTTGCTGCTCGAACGATTCACACGCGTAGGAGTCGCCGTGTCACGCACCGACGATGGCACGTTCTGGGTGACAGAAATGTTCGCCGGCTAATCGCGTCGTACTAGGCCGGCGTTCCGCTTCCATCAGGCGTCTGTCCTGACGAACCAGACAAAGTTTGCTTTTGGAAACTCGACGAAACCGAACTTGGTTTGCGTCGCAAAGGCACCAGTTCCGGAGTGCGAGAAGGCTCGGGCTGAATCGTGCAGTGCTCCAGTTGATGCACTTCACGCAATCGACGCGCGACGGCTTGCACGACATCGGTCCCGTGAAAACCACGCGCGATCACGATGTGCACCGTGAGCACGTCGAACCCCTCCGAGATCGACCACACGTGCAGATCGTGAAAGTCCACGACACCCGGAACACTTCGAAGCGTCTTCTCGATGTTCGCAATGTCGACCTCGATCGGGCTGCCTTCCATGAGCACATGCGACGTGTCGCGCACCAGCTTGAACCCGCCCCACATGATCAGCAGACCGATGATCACGCTGATCACAGGATCCGCTCGATACCAGCCCAGGGACATCACGAGCACGCCACCGACGATGGCACCGATCGATCCGAGCGCGTCGGACATCACATGCGCCAACGCCGCTCGCGTGTTGACGTTGTGCCCGTGTGACCCCGCGGAAAGCATCGCCGCCGCGACCAAGTTGACGACCAAACCCACGATCGCCGTCCCGATCATCGCCCGAGCATCGATCGCGTGCGGCTCACGAAATCGCTGCAATGCCTCGCTGAAAATCCACACCGCCGTCACCGCCAACGCAACACCATTTGCAAACGCTGCGAGCACTTCGGCGCGTCGATATCCGTACGTGCGCGCTCGCGTGCGCTGCTGAGACGCGATGCGCTGCGCAATCATCGCAAGCGCAAGCGCTGCTGCATCGGCCAACATGTGCCCAGCATCGGCTACGAGCGCGAGGCTGCCCGAGACAAACCCGACGATCGCCTCGACGAACATGAAGCCCGCGGTGATCGTAAACGCGAAGAGCAACCGGCGAAATGGCGTGCGCCTCAGCTCGCTCAACCCATGGCTGTGGTGATGATCATCGTGCTGATGATCGTCATGCCCATGGTCGTGATCGTGATGAGCATGGTCGTGATGGTCGTGATCGGCGGCATGCGCATGCGACGCGTGATGCTCATGCTCGACCCCTTTCACGTCCGCTGCTCCGGCCATGTGCATAGCCTAGTCGATCCTCGGAAGCGGGAAGCTACCGATCCCCGGGGCACTACATCGGCATCACAAAAAGACTCGAATCTGGCCGAGCTTGGCGGATCGGTAAAACCCGCCCTCGGAATTCGGAAGACGACGCGTCGTTGACTATGCTGCGCGGCATGGCGGATGTTTCACCGGATCGTCTGGTCTGGGTCGACCTCGAGATGACAGGGCTCGATCCGAAAAAATGCACCATCGTGGAGATTGCCACGATCGTGACGAGTTCGAACCTAGACATCATCGAAGAAGGGCCAAGCCTGGTCATCCACCAGTCCGAAGAAGTCCTGGCGACGATGAACGATTTCGTGCGCGAGCTGCACACTCGCTCGGGCCTGGTCGATCAGATCCGTGCGTCGACGATGTCGCTAGAAGACGCCGCCACACAGACGCTCGCCTTCATCAAGAAACACGCGCCCTCAGGCGTGGCTCCACTCTGCGGCAACTCGGTGTGGAAGGATCGCGAATTTCTCGACGCGTACATGCCCGAAGTCGCCGCGCACTTGCACTACCGAATCATCGACGTGTCGACCATCAAGGAGCTCGTGCGCAGGTGGTGCCCCAGTCGCGAAGCACCCAAGAAAAAAGAAACGCACCGCGCGCTCGATGACATCCGCGAGTCCATCCAGGAACTCGAACATTATCGATCGATGTTTGTCCAGGCAAACAGCTAGCCCGGACAAACTTCGTCGTTCGAGCTAGCTCGAATCACGCTCGAATCAAGCGCGAAAAAGCGCGATCACCCAAAGCGCCGCACCCGAAATTGCTACGAGCAAACCCGCTCGGGCCTGCAAAAAAATGCTTCCCGCGGCCGCTCGTGACGCCTTGCGCACCGCCCACGCGCCGCCACCCGACCATGCACCGAACGCGACGACGAGCGCGATGACCCACGGCACTCGCGGCGCTTCATCACGCATGAGCGCCGTCATCTGACGTTGCTCGATACGCTGCGCTGGCTCGGTGCGAGTTCCCGGCGGACGAGGTGCTGCAGCTTGGATTCGCGATATCGCTCGATTGGCGCGATCGAGATCTTCGGCGTGCGGAACGACGATCCAACGTGTTTCGATCGCTGCCGTGCGTACGCCTCTCCAAGCCAAAAGCGCCATCTCGCGATCACCAAGCCCTTCGGCCGCCGTCGCGATCGCAATCAGTCGCTGATACGCCACACGCACATGCGGTGCACCAGGCGCATACCAACCCGCAGCTCGACGCGCTCGTGTGGCTGCTTCACGCACATCGCCTTGCTGAAGCGCGATCGTGCTCGCTGCAATCTCCGTCTCGCCTGCCCACACGACGCGTGCCGTGATCGAGCCAATGCCCAGGCCGATTGCTACGAAACCGTAAAGAACTCGCAACAGCGTACGAAGCTTTCGTGCGCGCGCAGGCGAGATTTCTGGCTCTTTTTCGTTTGAGGTCGGACCGTTTGAGGTCACAAGAAATCACGTTCGTTGAAGACCAACACGGCGATCGTGAGGAGGGCGAGCGCCCAACCGATCGACGTGAGCGAAGCCATGCCGATGTAGGAAGAGAGTTTTACCGAGGCCAGCTCGCCAAGCAGCAAAGGGCGCGGCGGCACGTAGATTTGCAGGTTCGGAACGACCTTCGAAAGCGCAACGCCCGCGTCGTGGATGATCTGACCGAACGATCCAAACATCTTGACGGGCAAGTTCGCCAAGCTGTCGGCACTGCGTCCCACAAGGAAAAGCCCGAGCGTGAGCAGCGCCGAAAGGAACGGCGTCGAGAACGATGCGAAGAGCGTGGCAATGGCTGAAACGATGCCGATTTCGAGAAGCGTCAGCACGCTCGAGACAAGCACGACCTGACGTTCGCCAGCGGCCGCTTCGCCAAAGACGCTCCCGAGTATGAGCATGCCCGCAGCCCAGGGAATTGGACCGTACGTGCGCATCACGGGCACGCGCCAAGCCACGACACCGGCAAGCGCGCTCCAGCCGAGCGATGCACCCAAGAGCTGCGGGATCGATCGTCCGGCCAAACCCGCGCCCAGCATGAGCACGACACCCGCATCGGCCATGATGAAGACGGCGATCGTGAGCAGTGTGCCGAGGTATTTGCCGACGAGGTACTCGCCTCGACGAATGGGCCTGGCGAGAATCGGAAACAGCGTTTTTTGTTCGAGTTCGCGATGTAGAGACGTCGCGCCGATGATGATCGCTACGGCGAGACTGAAGATGGAAATGGACGCGCTGCCGAGATCACTGACGACACGCGGAGCGTTCTTCAGGGTGTAGGCACCGACGATCAGTGAGTAGATGGAGACTGCAAGGGCAACGCCTGCAAGTCCCAACAAGATACGTGCGCGAACGGATTCCCGATACGTGTTGAGGGCGATGACGCCGACTCGGCCGAACATGCGGGGGAAACTAGCACGAACGAGGCGGGTTTATTGAGTCTTGACGCGCCCGACGGGTGCCTTGCACACGCAGCCGCTGCCGTCGTCCAAGAAACGGCCGCGCTGCAGAGCCAATTCGAGCGCCGCATCGAGACCCCCGAGAATGGCGCCACCTTTTTGCAAACGGGAGAACGCAAGCCCGGTGTTCGAAGCAGCCCAATACGCCGCAAAACGAAGCGCCGCTTCGCGCTCCGTAGGCGATTCGTCGAGCGCACTGGTCAAGCACATGATCCAGTCGTCGGACGAGTACTCTCGAGGATCGGTGCGAATGGCCCGCACCTGTCCACGCTTGGGGTGATCAAACCGCCCGCCCGCGACGCCCGCTTCGATCGCTAGGTCGATGACTTCGCGCACGGGTGACCCGCGACGAGTCGAGTCCGTGCTGGCCAGTCCGAGGGCGACTAAGGCATCGATCACCCGCCGAACGGCATCTTCTTTGGTCAGCGGTCCCTCTCCGAAGAGGACTTCGAAGACCCAGGCGACTTGCTCCTGAAGGCTGAGCTTAACGATCGGTGAATCGTTCGAAGCTTGCGTTTGCGAAGGCGACGCTGCCTGCTTTCGAGAAACTCTCATTTTGCCGTTTCGGGTGAGCCCCATTGGCCACGGGGCGAGCGGCCTATGTACTTCCATACGGGCTCGACGTCGAGTCCCGATTAGTGCTCATGGACGAAAAAACCACTTGTGATCCAAGCTGCACGGATTTGGAATACCAAGGTGTTTTACTAACGAGGGGTCCCTCGCAGACGGCGCTCTCCATGCGCCCGCGAATCATCGACTCGAAGGTAATTCACATCCATGGGCGTCGGAAATACACCAATCATGTCCTCGGACAATATTATGGAATAATGAAAACGACAGGAAAAATGATTGCAGTTTAAATTCCGGCCCGTCATGGCGGCCAAGCTGTCGAAAGCTATTCTAGGGTTACGTTTTTGAGAGTTACGTTTTTCTAGGCAGAAACGGCCAGGACGAGCACGACCATGAAAAAGCACCACGCTCCGCATTCGGGCGCGCCTGCAAGAGCCAGGTTCGGCCATAACGTACCGCAAATCGAGCCGCGGGTACTGGCTCGGTCGCACCGCATTCTGTCATGGGTCACGAAATCGTATTTTCGCAGCGAGATTCGTGGATTGAAGCGATTGCCGACTTCGCAAACGATCATCGTGACGCATCATGACGGCGGAATGCTTCCTATCAATGGCATTTGTTTCGGCGTACATTGGTATGATCACTTCGGCCTCGAGCGACCGCTTTACGTTTTGAGCCACGACGCTCTGCACAGCCTGTGGGATCCATTTTCCAAATTAATGGCGGATTCCGGGCTTCTCCGTGCCGATCGCAAAACCATGGATGCCGTCTTGGCCACCGGACAGTCCGTGCTCTTGTTTCCAGGGGCGGCGCGCGAGTCATTCCGCAGTTTTTGGCAACGCAGGCATATCGATCTTGGCGGGCGCAAAGGATTCGTGGCACAAGCCATTCGCTGGGGTGTTCCCATTACACCTGTCGTTTCGGCAGGCGCACATGAAACCGTGATCGTCTTGTCCAGCGGGCAAAAGCTCGCTCAACGGCTGGGTATCCCCAAAATCGTCCGCTCCGCCGATGTGCTGCCGATCGTCGCCGGTTTGCCCTGGGGCATCTGGGCCATCCCGATTTTGCCTCAGTTTCCCATTCCCGCAAAAATCACCACAGAGGTCCTCGAGCCCATTCATCTGTCCGAAGCGCTCGGTCGCGACCTACGCCCCGAAGACGCCGACGATGAATCCATTGTTCAGGCCGGTTTCGAATTGGTGCTCGGCCGCATGCGTGCTCGCATAGTCGAGCTATACGACGAGCGCAAATATCCTTTTATCGGGTAATCCGTCCCCTCACCCACTGCACAATTTATCGGTGCTCACTTCATCTCTATTCATCTCTATGGGCGCTCGTGCGCTTGCGCAATGTCCCCGGGTCCGCTCGGATGCGCGGACCGTGATCGTGATCTTCCACCACCACGATAACTTCACGTTAGCTCCTCCCCTCATCTGGGATTTCGCGATATTTAAACCAGCACGTCTCTTCGCTTTCCCCTCTGTACTGGAGTCGAATCATGAAGCCTCGAACACGTCGGTTCTTTGGTACCCCGCTCGCGTCACTCGTTTTCGCCGGAGGCTCCGTCGCGCTCCTGGCCCTCACGCTGCCCGCGTGCGGACTCGAAACATCAGGCGTGTTCGAATCGCCGTCGGGAGGAACGAACACTGGCGGATCGGGCGGCAGAGGCGGAGAAGGAGGCGGAGGCCAAGGGGGGTCGACGTCGAGCAGCGGACAAGGCGGATCGACTTCCAGCAGCGGTCAAGGTGGAGCGGCGTCGAGCAGCGGACAAGGTGGAGCGACTTCCAGCAGCGGGATGGGCGGAATGGGCGGCGGACAAGCTGGTTCGGGAGGACAAACCACGTCTTCCAGCTCGGGAGGACCGGTCGACCCCGAGAATTGTCTCGACGGAATCGACAACGACAAAGACGGGAGCGCCGACTGCGCCGATAGCGACTGCACCGAGGGCTTCACGTGCACGGATGCGCCTCCGGATGGATGGTCGACGGTGGCGTTCGAGCGCGGACCTGGAGCACCTCCGGTCGCGATGCCTTGCGACAGCGGCGCGATGCCCGAAGAGCTTTTCGTCGGCCCCGCAGGACCGGCGGAATGCGCAGCTTGCTCGTGTGGAGCGCTCACGGGCACGACGTGCAATGCGCCTGGGCTCGCGTGCTTTCCAGGCTCGGCAGGTTGCAACTTCGGTCAACAGAACTGGACGAACAATTTCCAAAACGGCAACTGCGCCAAACCCGACATCGGCGCCAGTATTCAACTTTCGTGTCGATTGACGTCGATGACTTCAGTGGCCGAGCCGGGAAGCTGCATGCCGTCGGTGAGCGACTTCCCGAACAAGGAAACGTGGTTGGGATGGGCGCAAGCGTGCGCGATCAAGACGAGCGGTGGCGGATGTGCAACCGGTTCCGTGTGTGCACCAAAGCCTGCTGGAACGCAGAGTTTGTGCATTCGGCAAGATGGAAAGAACGCATGTCCCGCCAACTGGCAACAAGTCGACACGTACGCGAGTGCCACGGACGATCGAGCATGCGCTGACTGTTCATGCGCGCCGTCGGCTACGTGCACAGGTGGTTTCTATCGAGTCTTCGACTTGGATGCGTGCGCAGCGGGCGGCAGCGACCCTCCGATCGACGTCGACAGCAACACGTGTCGCAACGTTTCGGCGTTGCTCGACGCGCAGATCAATTCGTCGTGGTCTGTCCAGCGAAACCTTCCGACGCCTAGCGGCAACTGCGCAGCGCAAGGCGGCGAAGCGACGGGCTCGGTGCAACCTCAAGGCCAAGTGACGTTCTGCTGCAAGTGAGCCACTGACTGACCGCTCGGCATCCATCCGCGGTGCCGAGCACTTCCCGATCGTACGAATCCGTAAAGTTTGTCTGGCTAAACCTCACCGCACGAGTGGGCTCGTGAGGTCGTGGTTGTCATTCGTCGGAGGCGTCGGAGGCCTTGAGGAATTCGACGTGGAAAACGACATTTTCGATCGGACGGACGTAGTGCGTGACCTCGGGCTCGACGATGCCCACGACTCCTGGGCGTAAAACGAATACGCCACGGTCGCAGACATATTCGAGTTTCCCGTGTTCGACGATGATGCGTCCCCAGGTGCCGGCCTTCAATCGATGGTCACGCAATAGACCTGCTGGGACGGTCGTTTCGTTGTATTGCGCCGTTTGTTTGTAGGGTTTGGCGTCGGGCGGCAAGGTGGCCATGTTGCAAAATTGGCAATCGAGTTCGGCACCGAGTTTGTCCTGGCGTCCCTCTTCGGTGGTGACCCACGGGCGCTCTTGCCAAGGCGGGTTGTGGCGGACGTGTTGATTGTGGCCACATTCGAGATCGGCAACCCAGACGGCGTCCGAGTCTTGGTGAAACCCGACAATTTTACGGTGCATCGCGGGGGAGTTGTACACGACGAGTCGGCTACGCGCACATGAGATTGTTTGACGAGCGGTGGCACGGGAGTACTTGCGACCCAATGTTTGTACACCAACGATCGACGTGAACCGGTCGTGAAGTTGGTCACGACGAACGATCGCGAGGTTGGTCTCGACGAACTTTGGCGCCGGTCGTCGTCTCCACCAGAAAGAGCCCGTTGTCGTCGTGCGACAGATGCAGGTTGCGCAGAGACGTCAACCTCGTGCCCGTGCGCTGATGAATTTCTTGCACGAGCTTCAACGAATTTTCACGGCACC
>CAZETM010000006.1:0-19155 GCA_964514885.1 uncultured Polyangium sp.
TGCACGGCCCGGCGATGCGAGCCACCGAATGTGCACAGGCTTTGGCGCAAGGGGCAGCCTTGGTGCAGGACTTACCCGGCAATGCCTTGTTGTTGGGCGAAATGGGCATTGGTAATAGCTCGGCGGCGTCGTTGCTGATGAGTCGATTGACGGGTTCGGACATCGTCGATTGCACGGGGGCGGGAACCGGCCTGAATACAGCGGCGGTGCAACGCAAGGTCGACATTCTCCGCAAAGTGTTGGCGCACCATGAAGCGGCCAAGATGCCGCTGGAGGCACTTGCCGCAATGGGTGGTTTCGAGATCGCTACAATGGTGGGAGCCGTCCTGCAAGCTGCGAAAGACAGACGCGTAATCGTCGTCGATGGCTTCATCGCCAGCTCCGCCGTTTTGGTCGCCAGCCAATTGCGGCCCGCCATTCTGCAGCGCTGCGTATTCGCACACCGCTCGGGCGAACACGGTCACGCGCTGATGCTGACGCATCTCGAGGCCCAGCCGTTGCTGGATTTGGGGCTGCGTCTAGGCGAAGGCTCGGGCGCTGTGCTAGCCTGGCCACTGCTCGTATCGAGCTGCGCATTGCTACGTGAAATGGCCAGCTTTGAATCAGCCGGCGTGTCGCGGCAAGATTCAGTTCATTCCGTAAACGGTCCGAAATGACGACATCGATCCGCCATTTCCTGATTGCAATTCAATTCTTCACTCGCATCCCCATTACCGGGCGTCTTGCCGATTGGGTCGGGTTTTCCCCGGCCATGCTGCAAGCAAGTGCGGCTCATTTTCCCGGCGTGGGTTGGGTGGTGGGCGGTTTTTCTGCATTGGCGTTTTGGGGCTTCGTGCACCTGCTGCCTCATTTGCCCGCTGCATATTGGCTGGCGGCAGCGCTGAGCACAGCTTCGAGCGTTTGGTTGACAGGCGCATTTCATGAAGACGGCTTGGCCGACACCGCCGATGCTCTAGGTGGAATGGTTAGCCGCCAGCGAGCATTGGAAATCATGAAAGACTCGCGCATCGGCACTTATGGCGCGATTGCTTTGGTATTGGCCCTGCTCACCAAGATCCTGCTCTTGGGCTTGCTCGCTCAGACGGCAGGGGTGCATTGGGCCGCGTTGGGGCTGTTTGGTGGACATGTCGCGTCTCGGTTGATGCCGCTATTCGTCATCCGCACTTTGCCGCACGTGGGCGATACACCCACGTCGAAAAGCAAACCATTGGCCGAGCATATCGAGAACCGGAGCTTGCTCGTGGGTTTGTCATGGTGGATCTTGGCAATGGCGGGCGTTGTTCTCTACGCCCCGAGTTGGTCTTGGTTGCAAGCCGTGTTGGGCGCATTTTTGGCATTGGCCTGGATGTGGCGTTTGCTCGAGCAGCGCTTGCAAGGTTTTACCGGTGATGGACTCGGGGCCACGCAGCAGCTAAGCGAATTGGGCTTCTATTTCGGTTTGGTGGCGACCATGGGGTCAACATGAAGCTGAGGCTGCTCCGTCACGCAAAGGTGCAAGTTGCCAAGGGTTTGTGCTACGGCGCGACGGATCTACAATCAGACCCGGACCACACTCGAGACACTGCCCAACGATTGGCGCCGCAATTGCGCGCAAATACACAAATTGTCACCTCTCCGCTACAACGTGCCGCGCAGTTGGCGCATGCAATTCAACGTTTGCGCCCCGATTTGATTGCACTCGAAATCGACCCACGACTGCGTGAAATGGATTTTGGCCAGTGGGAAATGCAACCTTGGGACAGCATGCCCAAGGCCGCGTGTGATGCGTGGACCGATGACTTTGCGCACCATCGTTTTGGTGGCCATGAAAGTGCGCAAGAAGTAGTCGATCGCGTTGCCAGCGCTCTAGCCGATATGAAGCAACAAACATGCGAAGATATCCTGTGGGTGACCCATGCAGGCGTAATCGGAGCCGTGCAGTTCTTACTCGCCGGGCAAGCGCAGCTTTTACGTACTGCCAGCGATTGGCCGCTGAGTACTGTGGCTTTAGGGGAGTGGCTCGATATCGAAATATGAGAGCGTCTACGCTCCCTTCATGGGCTTTTCATAGCAGCGCGTTGCCGCACTTGTCCATCACGCGGCTTTTTCTCTCGCGCCGCCCTGTATCTCCTGGCCAGCTTGTGAGGTCGCGCCGGTCTGCGATGCACCAGTTCCAGTCGCTTGTCCCGCAGACACTTGACGCACTGCAGACGGAGCGCCCTGCTGTTCGAGCTTTCCTGCGCCCTTCACCGGAATTCGTTTGGCTTCTTCGCTCTTCACCTTGGGAATGCGCACCTCGAGCACACCGCTATCGATCCGCGCGTCAATTTGATCCGACGAAACGCCTTCAGGCAATACGAACGACCTGGTAAAACTTCCGTACGAGCGCTCGTATGCCCAATATCGCTCGCTTTCGTCCCGTTGCTCTTCTTCGCGTTTGCCGCTGATCGTCAGGCGATTGCCGGACACGTCGACCTGCAGGTCATCTTCGCGCAGCCCTGGCAAATCTGCGCAGATCAAATACGAATCATTCGTTTCGCGCACTTCCATGTCGGGCATGAATTGGCGACCCATCGTCGGAAAGGTCGAAGTCATTTCCGCGAATGGATCCATGGACATCATTTCCCGCATTCGACGAAACGGATCCATGCTGCCGAACGTGCGAAACGGATCCCACGACGCCAGCCGTTGGAATGGGTCCTGTTGACCTTGAGTTTGTTGCGTCATTTCGCGTTTTTCGCTTTGTTGTCCTTCTCGTCTACGAAGAATTCCAGCCATGATTTATCCCCTTTGCGCAGGCAAACCTTTGCGCCGAACCAACATCATGCAGGAGTTATGCGCGTCAACATTGTGCGCTGCAAGCGCAGAGCAGCGGCCGAGGTCATCATGTCAATTCGTGAACTCGCTCGTCCGGGCATCGTGCGACGCGCACGGAGATTGCATTTGAGCGGGCGCATGGCAGCCGCTCAAAGCTCGATCACGAGCGTGACCGAAAAAGCCCTCATGGGCGTGACCGGCCTCATTCTCACGCTTTATGTCGTGGGACATCTGGCGGGCAATCTCATCTATTATGCGGGCGCCGAGCGATTTGACGCTTATGCCGAGCTTTTGCATCGCAGTCCATTTCTTTTGTGGGTCGTGCGATTCGTACTATTCACGGCATTCGTCGTGCACGTCGGCACGGCGCTCGATCTGTACAACAAAAAATCCCATGCGCGTCCCATTGCGTATGCGCGTTATGGTCGCGTAGCGTCGTCTGCAGGCGCGCGTACGATGCTGCTTACGGGATTCGTGCTGCTTGCATTCGTCATTTATCACATTCTTCACCTCACGCTCGGCGTCTTGCATCCAGCGTATATCGACGAGGCCGTATGGCACAATGTGTCGACGGGGTTTTCCGTCGCGCCGGTCGTCGTTTTTTATCTCGTCAGTATGGTCGCGCTCGGACTCCACCTTTCTCACGGCGTCCTGTCCATGACGCAATCGGTGGGGTTTGAATTCCGCCGGGGCACGATGCGCAAAATGGGACGATTCACCTTGTCCCTGGCAATCGCCTTGGCCTTCGGATTTGCCTCGATTCCGTTGACTACGCTCGTCGAATCCTGGACCTCGAATTCGCCGAGGAAATGAACCTATGAAGCTCGATGCCCGCGTTCCGGATGGTCCCATGGCACAAAAATGGGAGCGTCGAACCAACGAATATGCTCTGACGATTCCTGCGAATAGGCGCAAATACACAGTGATCGTCGTGGGAACTGGCCTCGCCGGCGCGTCTGCCGCAGCCACACTCGGCGAGCTTGGTTATCGTGTGGAGAGCATTTTCTATCACGATAGCCCAAGACGTGCGCATAGCATCGCCGCGCAGGGCGGAATCAATGCGGCCAAGAATTACCAAAATGATGGTGATAGCGTCGAGCGTCTTTTTCGCGATACCGTCAAAGGTGGCGATTTTCGCGCTCGGGAAGCAAACGTCTATCGCCTCGCCGAATTGAGCGTTCGGATCATCGACCAAGCCGTCGCGCAAGGCGTCCCCTTTGCTCGCGAATATGGCGGATTGCTCGCCAATCGCTCGTTTGGCGGGGCGCAAGTATCACGCACGTTTTATGCACGCGGACAAACAGGACAGCAACTTTTGCTCGGCGCCTATCAAGCGTTGCTCAGACAAGTCGACGCCGGGCGTGTTCGCCTTTGGTCGCGTAGCGAAGTGCTGGACATCGTCGTGACGGAAGGTCGTGCCCGCGGCGTCATCATTCGAAATCTCGTGACAGGTGAAATTCGAGCGATCGCTGCGGACGCAGTCGTTTTGGCTACGGGCGGATACGGAAACGCGTTTTACCTGTCCACCTATGCGCGAATGTCGAATGCAACGGCCATTTGGCGAGCGCACCGTCGAGGCGCCCTGTTTGCCAATCCGTGCTTCACGCAAATACATCCCACATGTATTCCCGTCACGGGCACCCATCAATCGAAGCTCACCCTCATGAGCGAATCGCTCCGCAATGACGGGCGGATATGGGTGCCCATCAAAAAACTCGACACCAGACCTCCCGAAGACATTCCCGAAGACGAGCGCGATTATTACCTCGAGCGCCGCTACCCGAGCTACGGCAATCTCGCCCCGCGTGACATTTCTTCACGTGCGGCCAAAGCCGTTTGCGACGAAGGACGCGGCGTCGGCTCTTCGGGCCTGGGCGTGTACCTGGATTTCTCCGACGCCATAAAAAGTTTGGGACGACGCACCATTGAAGAACGTTACGCCAACCTCTTCGACATGTATTCCGACATCACCGGCGAAGATCCATATCGCACACCGATGCGGATTTTTCCCGCCATGCATTACACGATGGGTGGGTTGTGGGTCGATTATGACCTCATGAGCACAATTGACGGCTTGTTCGTCATTGGCGAAGCGAACTTCTCCGATCACGGCGCCAATCGCCTCGGGGCAAGCGCGCTCATGCAAGGTTTGGCCGACGGATACTTCGTTCTGCCTCCCGCCATCGCCAATTACCTCGCCAAGGTTCGTCCTTCCGAAATGGACACCAAACACGCTGCGTTCACGGATGCCAGGATTGAAGTGGAAAGCCGGCTTGCTCGGCTGCTGGGCATTCGTGGAGGTCGCACGACGGAATCGTTCCACCGCGAGCTTGGAAGACTACTTTGGGACCATTGCGGTATGGTGCGCAGTCGAGCGGGGCTCGAACAAGCTTTGGCCCGCATTCCCGAGCTACGAGAAGAGTTTTACGGCAGCGTCATGGTTCCTGGCACCGGACAAACGCTCAGCCGCGAGCTTGAAAAAGCCGGCCGCGTCGCCGATTACCTCGAACTGGCCGAACTCATGTGCAAAGACGCTCTTGCCCGCGAAGAATCTTGCGGTGCGCATTTCCGTGCCGAGCACCAAACCCCGGACGGCGAAGCGGAACGTGACGACGAAAAATTTACGTACGTCGCTGCTTGGGAATGGGAAGGCCAAGGAATGTGGGTTTTGCACAAGGAACCATTGCTGTTCGAAAAAGTCTCGCTCGCTCGAAGGAGCTACGTATGATGCGGCTCAGCCTCGATGTGTGGCGTCAGAAAAGCCCAGTCGATGTCGGCCGGTTTGTCCGGTACGAAGCGCGCGACGTTTCCCCGGACATGTCGCTGCTCGAATTGCTGGACGTCATCAATGAAGGAATCATCCTGCGCGGGGAAGAGCCCATTGCTTTCGACCACGATTGCCGTGAAGGGATTTGCGGCAGTTGCGGATTTATCGTCAATGGAATCGCCCAAGGACCTCAAAATGGAGCCGCTGCGTGCCAAGTTTACATGCGACATTTCAAGGACGGACAAACCTTACGTTTCGAGCCATTTCGTGCAGCGGCTTTTCCTCTCATCAAAGATCTCGTCGTCGACCGCAGCGCGCTCGATCGCATCGTCATGGCTGGAGGTTACATTTCGGTAAACACCGGAAGCGCTCCCGAGGCAAACACGACAGCCGTACGCAAAGAAGACACCGACAATGCCCTCGACGCCGCTGCGTGCATTGGTTGTGGAGCGTGCGTCGCCGCGTGTCCCAATGCCTCGGCAGCCTTATTTACCGGCGCCAAAATCGCTCACTTGAGTTCGCTTCCGCAAGGCCAACCCGAACGTCAAAGACGTGCCTTACGCATGGTCATGCGCGCCCGCGACGAAGGATTTGGGCATTGCACGACCGCGGGCGAATGCGAAGCCGTTTGCCCTAAAAGGATTCCCTTGCGCGTCATCGCCCATATGAACCGCGATTGGCTTCGCGCGAGGCTTGCCGGAGAGAACCGCGAAACGATGGCCACCCGAGATGCTCCGCGCAGGTGGAAAGAAGGCGCGTGAGTCGTCATGACAAACCCCGCACAGTAAGATTGCAACCGCGGGCGTCGTGCGAGTATGGTGTGTGGTGTGTTGCCCAGGGACATCGCGTCCTTGCATGGGCGACGGTTTGTCTTAGTGCAACAGCGGAGATCGATCGTAGATGGCCAGTGGAGGACGTGACGACGGACCGACGTCGCGGTCGGGTAGCCAAAGCTATGGCGAGTCGCCACGAAGCGATGGTTTGCGCAGCCCCGGCGAGCTGGTACGCAAACTTCAAGCAGGCGACTACGAGGGCGCCGCGCGTGCGCTCGAGCTCTCCAGCTCGTCGTCGAACGAGTTGATGCATGCGCTTGCCGAGCTAGCCGCAGACCTGGCACACGACCGAAAAGTTCGCGAAGGACGCCTTGCTGTGCTCGGGGATGTCGTCACGCAAATCGCCGTGCGTAACTACTCAGTCCACGCCGAAATCAGCGACGCGAAAGACGCGATCGATGCGGTCGCGACCGGCCTGAACATCCTTCGTGAAGAGCTGCAGAGCACGACCGTCTCGCGCGCACAGCTCGACAACATCTTCTCGTCGATGCCGGACGCGCTGTTTGTCACGACGCACGACAACATCATCCGCTCGGTCAACACCGCAACGCTCGACTTGCTGGGGTATGCGCGTCGCGATCTCGTCGGCAAGCCACTCACGCAGTTTGTCCCTCTGGAACTGGGCTCGGGCGCGATCCATCAGCTTCGTGGCGAAGAGCTGATGTTGTCGAACAAGCAGGGCACGAGCGTCGCCGTGTCGTGCTCCGTGTCTGCGCTCTACGCCGGCTCGCGGCTCGACGGTTTCGTGTGCGTGTTGCGCGACGTGACCGACCGCAAGCGCGCGGAAGAAGAACGCCAACGGCTGCATGAAGAGCTTCACGAGCAGGCCGAGATCATCCGCAAGATGAGCACACCGCTGATTCCGATCAGTGACGAGATCATGGTCATGCCCCTCGTCGGTGCGATGGATCCTCAGCGCGCAGATCAGGTGCTCGAGTCGATTCTTGCGGGCATCGCGACGAACCATCCGCGCGTGGCGATCATCGACATCACGGCGCTTGCTACGGTCGATGCGGACGTGGCCAACACGATCTTGCGCGCGGCTTCTGCGGCGCGTTTGCTTGGTGTGCACGTGTTCTTGACGGGGATGCGCTCCGAAGTCGCCCGGACCTTGGTCGATTCGGGGCTGGATCTGTCGGGCATCGTCACATGCAGTACGCTGAAGGCCGGCATCGCGATCGCGGTCAAGCGCATGCGTGACCGCGAAAAGCTTTGAGCACCAACTGTCCTAGTTAGACAAACCATGGCGTGGCTTCTGGCATTCCTGTTCACGCAAGCAGTCGAAGTGCCGATCTACATGCGCGGACTACGTGCTCGCCCGCACGAAGCGTTCGGAGCGACCGCGCTGACGCACCCGATCGTTTGGTTTGTCATTCCGGAAGTGTGGGATTGGTTTTACCGGACAGAACTTATCTCGATGCAATTGCGCCCGATGACTCGTTACGTCATCATGATCGTGATTGCCGAGACGTTCGCGGTTGTCGCGGAGGCGTTTTATTTTCGATTTCTTGGCCTGGAAAAACCTTGGCGTTGGGCATTCATTGCGAACATGTCGAGCGTGGCGCTTGGTTTTACCAGTCGGGCATTGTTTGGAGTGCCTTAGCGCCTTCCACGCGCCGGAATTGTCCTGGCTAGCGCATACACGCGTAGTGCAATCGGATGCGCTTCGTTTTGGTCCTGCTGCGGAAGGACTTCCACGATGAGCCGCGCCGAAAACTTGATGAAGAGCGGCAGTTTCTTCGCTAGATCCGCAGGCAAATACGTGGGAATTGGTTTGTCGCCCGAAACTCCATGCAACACTGCGCGAATCCATTGCGCACCGATCAGCTCGCGCATTTGATATTTTCGTTGTTCGAGCAACACGCGGCGAGAGTGCACGTCCAGGTAATCGGACGCCAGCATTCGATTTGCTTTCATCCACGCCTCGCGTACGCGCACGGAAAAACTCGCCGCCACCTCCGGTGAATTGCCGAGCGGCGTACCCAGCGCTTCGTTTGCCAGATCGATGATTTCTTTCAATTTCTTGTCGGCCGTTGCCAGCGGAGCCGCAGCACTCGTGAGCACCTTCAACGTTTCGACTTCGTCGAACGGTAATTCCATTTCACCGACCACGACACAAAGCGGCGGTTCGAGCACTCCATCGTCATTGACGGCCGAAAAAAGCGCATTTTCGACGTCAATCGTCGGCGAACCACGCGAAATGACCTTCGACACCCGCGATTTGTCGTCTTTCGTTTTCTCTGCAGCCGTTTTCTCAGGCGGGGGCGGAGGGGGCCGTTTCTGCGGACTATCCAAATCCGGCTCGATGTATTCGTCGCCGTCCTTCTTTTCCGCGGCCGGCGGATCGACTTCGAGAATGCGTTTCCAAGCCGGATTTTCTTCGAGCCGCGGAGGCAATACGTCAGCGTCGTACCAGATGAAATCGACGATCACACGTCCGTGGGTTTGTCCCGAGTTTGAAGCTGAAGGTTTGTCTTTGACGAGTTTGTCTTCCTTGTCGTCTACGGGCGCTGTCGTCGCTGCTGCATTCGACGCTTCAGCCGCTCCGAGAAATGCCGCAGTGGCCAGCATTCGCTGATCCGGTTTGCCCGGGCGCGAGCGATCCTTTTCAAATGCTGAAGCAGGCGGCGCTGCTGCCGATGACGAGTTTACCGGTGGCAATACACCTTGCGCTTTCGCCGCTGCGAGTACGGCTTGCTGCCCAAACGTCGTTCCAGAAGGCGTAGCAGATGGCGCGGACGCTCCCGAAATAGGTCCGATGTTAATGCCTGGAAGCGTGGGAGCAAAACTCCGCACGGGTGGTGCCTGGGCCGCCGCCGCGGGCGCGGCAGGCATCGTCATCGGTGGTGCAATGGGCAGCGCGGTCCTCGACATGGGAGGCGCAACGGGCGGCAGATTCCTCGTTATCGATGATGCCGGAACATTTTCGATTCCTGCAGCACGATGACTCGCCATGGCCAAACTAGGCGGCGGCGCTTCATTACCACGCAGCATTTGCGAAACGGACGGCGGTGGCGCAACAGGACCACTTCGAGATGCTTGCGGGGTTAGTGGCAATGTGGCGGTCGTGCGCAATGCGACGGATGCTGGCGTCTTTTGCCCAGCGTTTGGCGTCTTTTTGCCCAACCATTTCGGCATACTTCCTGGCGGAATGATGGGCGCCGCAAAAACGGTCGTTTCCCCGATTTCCTCTGGATCTTTCGAAAGAATTGGTCGCGGAGGAGGCGTTGGCCCGGCCGGTGGCGGTATAGCACCCGGATCCCAAGGCAATGCGGGCGCTGCTGCGGGCGTGAATGGTAAAACGGTAGGTCGATCGCCATCGAGCGCATCAGCATTCGTTTGCGTGCTATCACCATCCTCATCAAGCTCGATTTCGGACGTCTGGCTAAAGTCGACAGTGCTCGGTGCACGAGCACGCTTCGGCGGATCTGGAAAACGAACCGGCTCACCCGGATATTCGACCCCAATACAAATCGTACCTGCCTGATCACGACCGTCGAGCGGAAGTTGTCCGCGAAATGTCACCGTACACGTGGCGCGATTCGTATCGATCCACAATGTGTCTGCAACGAGCGTCAATTCCCACGGAGGAAGACCGTCGATTTCCACACGCGTCCGCGGCTTTACGCCTGGCAGTCGAGTCACCAGCCGCTCGATATCGGGATGCAGATTTTCGAGCACAATCGTTTCGTCGGCCCGAATCTCCTCGAGCAACTGGTCATGCGGAGCTGATTGGAAGTACGAACCGTCGAAATCCATTCCCAACGACGTTTCCGTCCACTGCCCTTCCGAAAACGCCGGCGCCAGCGCTCCTAGTTTTTCCTGACGCACAGGCCATCGAGCCGCGAGCGGACCGAATCCAATGGCCGGAATCGATGCGCCGCGATCGATATCCGCAAATGCCGGCGGCTGCAGATTGGGAACCGTACGCCGACCATAGGCATCCGCGACCGACGAATCCACTCCAACGGGATTCCACGACCCTTCCCCACCCGCAGCGCGCTCGTAACGAAGCGACATTTGCGTCCATTTCGGACCATCGACCAGCGACCCGTCCGCAGAAAACGTGCGTTGCCCGCAAACTTCCACGGATTTATCGAGTTGCCCCAAGATGAGCCGCGCAAAAAGCGACCGCACTGGCTCATTACGAGGAGCGAATGCACTGCCGACGAGCAACACCTCGGGACTGGGCTTGTAAGGTACGAGATCCGATGGCGCATATACGCTCTTATTCGGATCGTCGTCCCAATGATTGTCGTGGTCGTTGATTTCGTCAGGCTCTGGAGCGACGATCGCATTGCCAGGCCGCAACGTAAACGTTGCTTTGCAGACGAGTGTCAACGTCCATTGACCGGGTTGCTCCTGCCACGTAACGGAGCCCGTGGTGAATGGAGGGGAATTGATGATGCGCATGAAAGGATGTGTCTTGGAACGGACGTTATCAGCTCACGCGACACGTGACAAGCGCAGGCTCACTTGGGCGCGTAAATACCAAGCACGAGGTTGTTGCCCGGGGGGAAGTTTTGCCTACCCCGGTAGCTCATTTCGCCGCCATTGTAGAAAACGTCTCCTTGGCCCTTGATTGCAATGTCACCAGCCGTTGGATGCGCCGTTCCCGGCGTTCCTGCGCGTACCACGACGATGGATCCCGGCGGCGCATCGTACGGATTGGTAATGGGCAATCGTTGCAATCCTGCCAGCTCCGCATTGTTGCCCTTATTCATATGCTCAGCGAATTGCCGAGCTTCCGCCCAATGCGACGTGGGTACGTGACCATTGAAGTTCTGTCCGACGTTGCCGTATTTCACGTTGTCGAGATACCCAGCCACATGGTGATAGCACCGGCCATCGGGGCGATGCCCTACGCTATCTTTTTTCGCGTGGTTGAGCATCGCCTGCATCTGTTGCTTCCCGGTTTCCGAAGTGCCTCCCGGCTTGGGCGGCGCAGGCTTCGGAGCTTCGGGCTTGGCAGGCTCGGGCTTTGTTTCCGCTTTCGGTGCCTCGGTTTGGGAAGTCAAACCCCCACCGGCATAGAGCACGTCAGCGCCCGTTTTCACCTTGCTTCCGCAATCGAGCGGGTCGCCAATGCGCACCACTGGCAAACCATTAACGAACACTTCGCTCGAAGCCTGAACAACTTTGCCATCGTGTGGCGGATGCGCCGAACACCCGTGGGTTTCCCACGCGTCACCAAGCCGCACGACGGCGTGTCCTTCGAGAAACACATCCGGGCTGCCTTCGACGGCCTTTCGAGGCGGACAAGCGTCGTGGCCGGTGCAAGTATCAATGCCTTTGCGAGCTACCAAAAGAGTCATCGTGATCCCTCCAAGGCTACCCCGCCGATTACCACTTCAGGTTTTTTGCGTACCATTGCGCTTCCGACCAGATATCGCGCGAATAGTCGCCCTTCGGGTCAGCAATATACGCTGTTCCCGCGTCGAGCTTCGCCCACGATGCCGCGTCGACTGGCCGCGTGCGCGCATTACTCGGACCGCTGTTGAATCCGACGAGACCTGCCGCCATGTATTGCTCTTCGGTCCAGCCAGGATTCTCGCGCTTGATTTGAGTCACGCCGTCTTTGTAAATCTTCATCGATTGATCGATGTGATTCCAATCCGTGGGCCCACCAACGGGCGTATGGTGCCGTTTGTCCACCTGAAACAACCCAAACCCTTGTCCGTCGAATTTGCTGTAACCGCGCGAATCCAAGAATTCGCCGTACGCCGATTCACGGTTCATCCAGGCAAGCGCCATGGCAGGCGGAACTCCGTGCTTTTCGCCAATTTGCTTGGCCAGCTCTTGGTGTTTCTCCGCCTGCGCTTTGCGCGCAGCAGCCGTTTGCTGGAACTTGCCTGTCGGGCCTCCCGGATTCATTTTGAATAACTGCTCATTTTGCTGCGCCGCTTTCGACTTCGCAGGCGGCTGCGCTGCCGGCGGCGGCGGCGGCGGCGGTGGCGGTGGCGGTGGCGGTGGCGGTGGTGGTGGCGGTGGTGGTGGCGGTGGAGCACCCAATTCGTTCGGCTTGTTGCCTTGTGCAATGTTGCCCGGCGGATTGATTTGCACCTTCGGGCCACCCTTGACCACCAATTCCTTGCCAGCCTGAATGATCACGTTTCCCTTGGCTGACAGAATCAAATCGCCATCGACCGTAACGTGCCGATTGCCTCTGGTTTGCTCCAGCTCGTCCTTTTTGACGATTTTATGGAAGTCCTTCGTCGCGGACAGGTAAAACAATTCCCCGTCGGCTTTGTCCTCGAAGGTAATTTCATTGCCGCCATTCTTCGAACTCGACTTCATCGTCGTGCGCGTCTTGTTTTCGGGCATCGCATACGGAACCGGCGACGTCGTGTCGAACATGCGCCCGACGACCATCGGCAAGTCCGGATCACCCTCGAGAAACCCGACGAGCACTTCTTGGCCCACACGCGGCATGGTGATCATACCGAATCCAGGGCCTGCCCATTGTTGTGCCACGCGCACCCAGCATGAGCCTTTTTCGTCACCCTTTGCTTCTCGATCCCACGGGAACTGCAATTTCACGCGCCCGAATTCGTCGACGTGAATCTCTTCGCCTTTGGGACCGACGACCGTGGCGCTTTGCAAACCCTGCACGCGAGGTTTGTCCATTTTTGAGACGGGCTTGAACGGACCGTCTTCTTCGCTGCGATGCATGTCCGTCGGCGTGCTCGAAGTGAGCAGCGGACGATAAGGTGCGTCAGCGGAAACCGCATCGCCTCCCGCATTCCAATCCTCGTTGATTTCGCCGGTAATGAATGACGAAACGACCAGGAGCTTCTTTCCTTGGCCAAGGCTCGGATGCGGATGCCCCGTGATAGAAACGACGTCGCCCGCAATGATATTGATGGCCGACGTATTGAATCCGACTTTCCACGAGGCCGCCTTCATTGCTTCGGTATGCCGCTGCGCGCGTGCGGTAGCCTCTTTTTCATTATGACGATAAGAGCCCTCTTTATCGGCATGCGGCGTATTGTCGGCAGTTCCTTCGCCTTTTACGTTGCTCGCGCCGGGCATATAGAAGTATTCTTCCATGAGCGGGTTCGCACCGCCTCCATGCGCGCCGGCAAGTTGAAAGCTCGGACGACGAAAGTCGAAATCGCGGACGACGGCTTTGCCGGGCTTGACCATTTGCTGCAAGCTCACGGACGTCACGTGCTCGCTCTTTTCGCCCATGCTGGGAGAACGCATGAACGGAAGCGGTTTTGCTCGCGGCTCGGAAGACGTCGGCGCGTCGGTAATGACCATTTTCGTTTCTTTCTCGCCAGGAGGCGTGCTGAACGAAAACGAAATGCCCGCATCGACGAGCAGACGGCGAACGAAGTCGTGGTCACTCTCGCCATATTGCACGCAGAATTCGCGCTTGCCGTGAGCCGCGCCATCCACCTTCATCTCGAAAGGCACGTTCCACTCGCCAAGAATTTTTTCGACGATTTCCGGCACCGATTGGTGTTGGAAGACGCGGTGATTGCGACGGTGATTGAGCAGCCAGAACTTAGGGACGAGTTTCAGCCCGTACGCGGACAAACCATCCGGCTCGACGCTCATTTGCGTGACGCGTGCACAAACGCCCGTCCATACGCGATGGCCGCCAATTCCCGAAAGATGCAAATATGCAGGCTGCCCGCTGATCTTTTCGAGGTCCACATCGTCGGCGCCCATAGCCACGACGTCGATTTGAAACGACGCCGACACGGCCTCGTGAATGGCGAACGTCCGAACGTCGAGTTGATCGCCGCCTTCGACTGATAAGTGCGCGTTGCTCATGATCTTCATTCTCCAAACGCCGCTTGCTGCGGAATCTCAACCAAACGTCTTCTTGAAAAGTTTATCGATGAGGGGAGTCGGATCCTTGAGCGCCGGATGACGCCGATAAGGACCTCCACCAGACAGGTTTTTTCCTCGCGCCGCTTCGCCAAACAGCTCGAAATGGATCATCGACATCTGCAGTGAATCGAGCAGCCCAACGTAAGCGATGAGCTCGCCGCATTTCACCTTTTGCCCCGCCTTCACCGCGACCTTCTTGCCCGAGCTGATTTCGCCGTACCGCACGACACCAATGCCCGGATGAAATACCTCGAGCGCATTCGTGCCGTCGTAAAAAGCATACGGCTGCTGAATGATCACCCCGTCGGAAATCGCGCGAACCTTCGTACCGAATGGCGCATATAGATCGAGCCCGCCATGCTTGCGGCCTCCACTGCGCGGGCAACCGAAATAACGCGGACCATCCTTCCAGCTCGCCGTGGGCTTAATCCATAGCGGAAAGATTTGATCCGTAGCCGACGGCGACCCGCTTTGCTCAGGAGGCTTCTGCTCGGGAGGCTTTTGTTCGGGAGGCTTCTGCTCCGGGGGCTTTTGTGGCTCCGCTCCACCTGACGAACCGCCAGAGCCCCCGCCACCTTGGCCGGGCATCTTGAGTTGTTGCCCGACGGAGATCGCATTCGGGTTTTTGATCCCCGGATTCGCCTTCATGATCTCGCTGACCGTCGTCCCATTGCGATCAGCGATTCTACCGAGCGTATCACCCGACTTGACCGTGTATGTGCCTGCGCCGGACATGACCTCTCCTAACAAGACCATCCACTGGCGCGCGTCCGTGCTCCAAACGCGCTACCGTCGCCGACGTTGCAAAGGGTCTGCCAGTCGCCGACACTTGCGAAGATACGCAAATCCTCTGCGTTTGAACAGATTGAATCGCGCGGGTAGTGGATAAAAATTGATCCACCCTGGGGATGCCATGATCCATGCCCGACCAACCAGAAAACATGCCTGGAGTTCAATGTTGGTCCACGATACGATCAAAAAATGCGTGTTCGTCATGCGGTACCATTGGCGCTGTTTTGCGGCTCGTCCCTGATCCTTGGGGCCTGCGGCAGCGGCGCGCCGGTGCCGACGACACCCAGCGCGACGGGCGAGAAAAAGCACGCGACGCGCTCCCTGGGACGCTCGGATGTCGATTACGTGGCGATCGGTCCACGCGTGCTGCTGACGGCGATCGAACCGCTGCTCGCGTATAGGCAGACGCGGGGACTGGTTGTCGAGCGTATCGCGCTCGAGGACCTCACGCCGCCCTCCGCGACGGACAAAGACGCGACGGCTCCCATTCAGAATGCCATTCACGAGGTAGCGGCACGCTCGGGAAAACGACTTCGTTTCGTGCTGCTCGTCGGGGACGTCGCCGGCTTTAATGAAGCTCCGTCAGGGAATCTGCTCCTGCCGACCTTTTACCGCCCGAAACTCGGTTATGAAAATCATGACCCACTCGAGCACGAGCACGAAGCCGGGCACGACGAGCACGAGCACGAACACCGTATGCGGCGCCGTGGCGAGGAAGAATATGCCACCGACTTGCCTTACGCTCATGCACACGTGGATGCGCCGGGGCAACCGGAGCTTGCCAGCACGAAAAGCCCTACCCCGTTGGCCGTGGGCCGCGTTCCTGCGCAATATGCCGAAGAAGCTGCAGCCTTTGCGCGCAAGGTGATTCATTACGAAACTGCACAATCAGAAGGAAGCTGGCGACGCAGCATTGCGATTTTCAGCGGTCCGGCCAATTTCGGCCCGCTCGCCGATTTTCTCATCGAAAACACGATGACGCGGATGCTCGATGAAAAGGTCCCCTACGATTGGGACGTCGAGATCGTCGTTCCGAAGCTAGGATCGCCGTGGGCTTACCCGTTTCCACAATTGCAGGAAAAACTCATTTCCCGCCTCGATGCCGGGGCACTCATTGCTGGATACGTCGGGCACGGTGCTCCCAATCGATTCGACGACGTCCATTTCCAGCACCAATGGTATCAAATTGGCACATCGTGGGACCTCAAACGTTTGAACATCGGTGACGGAAAACCGTTTTTCTTGTCCATCACCTGCGACAATGGCTTTTTCGACCTGCCCAGAGGCAGACAATCCATTGCCGAAACGTTGGTGCTCAATCCCAACGGCGCCATTGCAGTGTTCGCTTCGAGCCGCGAGAGCCATCCATATCCGAACGCGCTTTATGGAGATGCCCTCGTGCAGACATTCATTGCCGAACGCGCTCCGTCCATTGGCGAAGGAATCGTCGTGACCAAGCAACGTATGCGTGATGGTAATGTGCCGCTTGCGCCACTGCTCTTCCAATCCGATCCGGGCGAATTAGCCGAAGAGCACATGGGCCTTTACAACCTATTCGGCGATCCGGCCACGGTGTTGCAATATCCCGCCAAAGTGGACCTGACCATCGACCAAACTAGCTCGCCTCTCCCTCCAGGAAGCATAGCGACCATCCATGTCGACACGAAAGACATTCCCACCGGCAAAGCATTGCTCACGGTGGAAACGAGGCGCAGCGTCGTACGTGCGACGGTGCAAAGCGCCGATGCACTCAAAGCCATGCCCAACGACGAGGCGTGGGAGACGATGCGCAAAACGTACGAAGCAGCCACCAACAAAGTGGTTTCTCAGGACGAACAGACTCTCGCCAATGGACACGCCACGTTCCGCGTCAAACTGCCCGACGAACCCGGCGAATATGCCATTAAAGTGCTCGTGGCTGGAAACGGTGACACCGCGGCCGGGCACGTGAAAGTAAAAGTAGCCAAGCCACCAGCCCCGTAAGACCACGATTGCCATCATCAAGTTGAATACCGCCGCTCGGTTTGTCCGGCCTAATTCATGCATCGCTTCCGCCCAAGGCGTTCTGCGTGAACATGCTGCCGGCATTCGAGAGGAGAATCGGTCATGGCAAACCAATTTGATGGTCGAGTTCAACAAGACATGGAAGTTTGGAGCGCCGACGGGCACAAGCTTGGCAAAGTCGTACGCACCACGGGCAATGATTTTTGGGTGGAAAAAGGGTTCTTTTTCCCGAAAGAGTACCAAGTCGCTTGTGCGGACATTACCGACGTCAGTGGCGATAGGATTGCGCTCTCGCGCCGCCGTGACGAACTCGGCATGGAACGCGGTTTCGCCGAATCACTCGGCTTCGGCAAACATGGCGCGGCGCCCTTGCGCAGTGCAAAACGCCTCGAAGAACACGAAAAAATCCGCGTCTCGAAAGACCAGGTGGCATCGCAAGCTCCCGTGAGCACGACGGTGCGGCGTGAAGTGGCGGAAGTCGAGCAAACGGGCGGCAAAGAAGACGAGGTTCCGCGACGAAAAACTGGTACTTTGGGCTGAAACGGCTGAAGTACTGATTGCGCTCCTCTCCCATTACTGAGAGAGAGGGCGCATTTTGCGTGGTGGTGCGCTCGTGTCGATCGGCGCCGATGCATGCGTGTGTCCGCGGGTCACGACGCTTATTACATTCCCGCAACGATTCCGCTGCACAGGGAAGCGTCAAAACAGCTTCCGCAAGTCGGCGGTTGCATTACCGGTAAGGCCATAACTCGAGCGATCGACGTGGCAAGAACTGCACTTGAAGTCCAGATCCTTTGCTTTTCCGCGCGCAACGAGGGCCCGCATCAACGAACTCGCCTCTGCTCGACCGCCACGCAAGCAGGCACTACGAACAGACGACGTCGAGAATGAGGTCGCCAAGCACGGTGACGGTCCGGCATACGCAGCAGGGGCCGCAGCAGGCGCTTTTGCGGGAGCTGCCGCAGCGACGGTTGGAGATGTTTCCGTCGCTGTGCTCGGTTGCGTGGCGACCTTGGTCGGCGCAACACTGCCCGTGCTCTTGACTGCTGCCACCATGTCGACGATTGATTTCGCTTCGGCGCTCGAAGCGGCGGGCGCAATCGGCGCAGGCGCAGGTTGCGCTTTGGCTACGGCTGGACTCGACGCTCGAGCCGTTTTTACGGGGAACGTCAGGGCCAAATAGCGGGAGATCTGAATGCCTTCGATTGCACTGATCTCGGCCTCTTGCTCGACAATCATTTGCCGCACGACGTGTGCCCAGCCTACCTCTGTATCGCCACCATGATCGATTGTTTCTTTTTCCTTGTGGCAATCGATGCAGCGTTTCTCGTAAAGCACCTTCGCTTGGGCCGGAGGCAGCTCGGGCACCTTCATTTCTGCTTCAGTGCTCTCGACCAATTGCGCGTCCATATTTGATTCGGCAATTTTCGCATCACCCGCCTGCGCAATTTTTTGCTTCCGCGATTCCTGAATATCTGGCGTGATGCTGACCATAAAGGCCGTCACGTAAGGAACGTCCTTCGGATTGAGCGGTTTCTCGAAGATGCTGGGCTTTTCGAGCATGCGTACGATGACCCGATACCAGTTGGCGCCCGAACGAGGTTTCGCCAAGATCGTTCGCATATCGTGACACTTGACACACTCTTGTCCCAAAACGTCACGACCTCGCTTGAGTCCCACATCGCTAATGAGCTCTTCTACCTTTACCGGTTCCTCGAACTTGATATCGCTCAATACACGGGTAACGCGCGCCCGACTTTCGGCATCGAGCGATACCGACAAAAGTCCCGTCCCACGAACAGCATGCGGGATCGACAAGAAACTAATCAGCACCGTGCAGAGCAAAATGCCTAGCCCAAGCTGCGGCATCGCCTCCTCGAAGTATCGAAAGAACTTGAGAATCACAATTTTGGTGATGAGCAGGACACCCAAAATCACCGCTGCGGTTGCGTGGATAATCGTCCGCGCTGGTAGCTCGACCTGATACTCCCAGAGTCGGGGAATCATGTGCCACATCATGATCAGATAGATCAGGCCAAACGCGTATCCGATGACCCGATGGACGCCGAGCCAAAATGGTGGTGCGTTGGTTTTTTTCTTGACCGGGTCCCAATATTTGTC